>NZ_MKIE01000002.1:0-300000 GCF_001855385.1 Andreesenia angusta
CTATAGCGGTTCAGAGACTTCAGATAGCTATAGACCAGGCAAAAGAGATGGGAGTTCTAGGGAAGAACATCTTCGGAACAGGATTCAACTTCGACCTAGAGATAAGACTAGGAGCAGGAGCTTTCGTATGTGGAGAAGAGACTGCGCTTATAGCTTCAATAGAAGGCGAAAGAGGAATGCCTAGGAACAAGCCACCTTTCCCAGCGCACAAGGGACTATGGCAAAAACCTACACTTATAAACAACGTTGAGACTTACGCAAACGTGCCACAGATAATCCTGAAGGGTTCTGAATGGTTCAAGAGCTTCGGAACAGAGAAGTCTCCTGGAACTAAGGTATTCGCACTTGGAGGAAAGGTAAGCAGAACTGGACTAGTTGAGATACCTATAGGAACTACGCTTAGAGAGGCCATATACGAAGTTGGAGGAGGAATCCCTAACGGAAAGGCTTTCAAGGCAGTTCAGACAGGAGGACCATCGGGAGGATGTCTTACAGCAGACGACCTTGACGTGGCTATAGACTTCGAGACACTTTACGACCTGGGATCTATGATGGGATCTGGTGGAATGATAGTAATGGACGAAGACACTTGTATGGTGGACATAGCTAGATTCTTCCTAGACTTCACAGTTGAAGAGTCATGCGGAAAGTGTACACCTTGTAGAGAGGGTACAAAGAGAATGCTGGAGCTTCTAGAGAAGATAACTAGCGGAAACGGAGAGATGGAAGACCTGGACAGACTAGAGAGCCTTGCAGAGACTATCAAGTCGGCGTCGCTTTGCGGACTGGGACAGACTGCTCCAAACCCTGTTCTTTCGACTATGAAGCGTTTCAGAGACGAGTATATAGCCCACGTTGTAGACAAGAAATGTCCAGCAGGAGTGTGCCAGGACCTTCTAGAGTACCACATAACAGACGACTGTATAGGATGTACGAAATGTGCTAGAAACTGTCCAGTGAGCTGTATAGAAGGTAAAGTGAAAGAGAAGCACGTGATAGATACAGAATCATGTATCAAGTGTGGAAACTGTATGGAAGTCTGCCCAGTAGGAGCAGTTATAAAGAGATAGCACAAAGATATAGAGAGTGGAGGAGACGTTTTGATAAAGAACATAGATATAGAGTCTGCAAGGGAGATGCTATTAGAGAGGGCCAAGCTGACAAAGTCGGAGATGGTACCTGTAGAGCAGTCTCTTCACAGAGTTATATCTTCCCCAATATACTCGAAGATAAATGTGCCTGACTTCAATAGGTCTCCGCTTGACGGATACTGCCTCAGGTCAAAAGACACTTCGGAAATAGGCGAAGGCGGAAAGTGGTTTGAGGTGGTAGGGAAAATAGGGGCTGGAGATGTGTTCAGAGGAGAATGTCCAGAGAATACAGCTGTCAGGATAATGACGGGAGCGCCTATTCCTAAAGGCTGCGACTGCGTGATAATGCAGGAGCAGGTTGAAACTTCAGAGGGAAAGGTCAGAATTCCAAGGCCACTGCTGGCGAACGAGAACCTGGTCGAGCTAGGAGAGGATATAAAGTCAGGAGAGCTGGTCTTGAAAGCTGGGAAGAAGATCACCCCTGAGGCCATGGGAGTGATTGCAAGTTTGGGCCTAAGTCAAGTAGAGGTCTATAGAAAGCCTAGAGTGGGCATAACTTCAACAGGCAACGAGCTGATGGAGATTTCTGAGAAGCTTGAGTATGGAAAGATATACAACAGCAATTACTATACGCTCTATGGGCTGATTCAAGAGCTTGGAGGGGAGGTGATAAACCTGGGTATCTCCGACGACTCTGTAGAGGCCATCTCTGAGAAAGTCGTAGAGAGCATAGACTCCCTGGACATGCTGATAACTACAGGTGGGGCCTCGGTGGGAGATTACGATCTGATACACAAGGTATATGAAAATCTGGGGGCGGATTTTCTGTTCTGGAGAGTCAAGATGAAGCCGGGTACTCCAATGCTTTCCTCTGTCTACAAGGACAAGCTTCTCATAGGCCTTTCAGGGAATCCAGGGGCTGCGATGATATCCTTCGAGGAGATAGTCAGCCCTGTCGTAAAGAAGATGTCGGGACAGCGCTGTTATGAGAGGATCAGAATAAAGGCAGAGCTTAAGGACGACTTCAAGAAGAAGAGTGTCCAGAGAAGGCTCCTCAGGGCCAAGTTCAGGATAGAAGGCGATAGGAATGCCGTATATATAGGGGAAAAGCAGAATCCTGGGGCGCTTAAGTCCATGTTGGACTGCAACTGCTTTATAGATATAGAGGCTGGCACTGCAGGGCTAAAATCAGGAGATATCGTGGATATTATTTTGTTGAAAGGAGATAGTTTTCTGTGATACCCGTTATACTTTTTTCAGGATATTCAAATTCAGGAAAGACTACAGTTATAGAGAGCGTAGTTTCGGAGCTTACAGATAGAGGCTACGACATAACTACAGTAAAGCACCACAAAGGGGATTTCGAGCTGGGCGGAGAGGAAAAAGACAGCTACAAGCACATGAGAGCTGGTGCTAGCAGGGTCATACTTTCCTCGGACACTCAGCTTGTGGATATAGTCAAGCTTGAAAGTGAGAGAAGCTTGAACTCTATCATAAAAGGCATATCAGATGCCGATTTGATTGTGGTAGAGGGATACAAGAGCACAGTATATCCCAAGATCGAGGTTTACAGAAGTGAGCTTGGGCACAAGAGGCTAGGAAAGAACAGAAACATAGTGGGACTAGTGTCCGACGAATCATTAGAGGAGTTTATGCCGGTTTTCAATTTCTCTGAAATGAAAAAACTGGCTGACTTTATAGAGGATAGCTTTTTAAGAGCAAAAAGTGAGGAGGTTCTAAGTTGCTAAATATAAAGATAAATGGAATAGACGTAGAGGCCAATGAAGGTATAACTATCCTGAAGGCCGCTGAACAGATTGGAATAAGCATACCTACGCTTTGCCATGAGGACTGTCTTACGACGTTTTCGGGCTGTAGAATATGTGTCGTAGAGGTCGAGGGTGCCAAAAACCTTATGGCGGCCTGTTCGACAGCTATATGGGATGGAATGGTTGTAGAGACTCATTCTGAAAAGGTTATGAAGGCCAGAAAGGACATACTTGACCTTATGTTCTCAAACCACCCTCAAGACTGTCTGACTTGCGAAAAGTCTGGAGAGTGCAGTCTTCAGGACTACTGCTACGAGTATGGAATAAAAGAGGGATCTTACAAAGGGGACAAGAAGAGTTTCGAGATAGACGACTCAAACCCTGTTATGATAAGAGACCAAAGCAAGTGTATACTATGCGGAAAGTGCGTGAGAGTTTGTGGCGAAGTCCAAGTAACTTCTACTATAGACTTCACTGGAAGAGGTTTCTACTCTAAGGTCACAACGGGATTCGACCTTCCTATAAGCACAGACAACTGTAGAATGTGTGGTCAGTGTATAAGCGTATGTCCTACTGGAGCGCTTATAAACAAGCAGTTTGTGGGAACTAGACATTGGGAGATAGAGAAGAAAGTGACTACTACTTGTCCATTCTGCGGTACGGGATGTCAGTTTGACTTGAACGTAAAAGGCGGAAAAGTGATAGGCGTTACTCCTAACCCAGACTCGCCTGTAAACGGAACTTCGCTATGCGTAAAGGGAAGATACCATACAGACCTTATACACAGCGAGGACAGGCTTACAGTGCCTCTTATAAAGAGAGATGGAGAGTTCGTGGAGTCTACTTGGGAAGAGGCTATGAGCCTAGTTGCATCTAGACTAGGGGAGATAAAGTCCAAGTTCGGACCTGACTCAATAGCGGGACTTAGCTCGGCGCGTTGCGTAAACGAGGACAACTTCGTATTCCAGAAGATGATGAGGGTTGCAATCGGAACGAACAACGTAGACCACTGTGCTCGAACCTGACATGCTCCGACAGTTGCAGGTCTTGCAACTACACTTGGAAGCGGAGCTATGACTAACTCTATCGGCGAGATAGAGGGAAATGAAGTGCTGTTTGTAATAGGTGCAAACCCTACAGAGGCACACCCTATAATAGGAAACAAGATGAAAAAAGCAGTTAAACACAATGGAACTAAGCTTATAGTTATAGACCCTAGACGTACAGAGCTTGCTGAGATGGCCACAATCTGGCTGCCTATAAACTCTGGTACAGATGCGGCGCTTGTAAACGGGCTTATCCATATAATAGTGAGAGAAAACTGGCATGATGCAGAGTATATAGAGGAGAGATGTACAGGTTTCGAAAACCTTATGGAGACTGTGAAGGAATACACTCCTGAGAGAGTTGCCGAGATAACTGGAATATCTGAAGAACTTCTATACGAGACTGCCAAGCTTTACACAAGCACAAAGAAAGCTGGAATATTCTACACTCTAGGAATAACAGAGCACACTACGGGAACTGCAAACGTAATGAACCTTGCAAACCTTGGAATGGTTACAGGCCATATAGGACATGAAAATGCAGGTATAAACCCGATGCGTGGACAGAACAACGTTCAGGGAGCATGCGACATGGGAGCCCTTCCTAACAGCCTTCCAGGATACCCTAAGGTGGAAAGCGCAGAGGGAAGAGCGCATTTCGAGAAAGCATGGAGCGTAATCCTAAACGACAAGAATGGACTTAGAATACCAGAGATGCTAGACGAGGCATACGATGGAAACCTGAAGGCTATGTACGTGATGGGAGAGGACCCTGTGCTTACAGACCCTGATGCAAACCATGTCAGAAAGGCACTTGCGAACCTTGACTTCATGGTAGTTCAGGACATATTCCTGACTGAGACAGCAAAGTATGCTGATGTAGTTTTCCCAGCGACTTGCTACGCTGAGAAAGAGGGGACTTTCACTAATACAGAGAGAAGAGTTCAGAGAGTCAGAAAGGCAGTAGAAGCTCCTGGCGAGTGTAGACTTGACTGGGCTATACTATCTGAAGTTGCAAGAAGACTTGGAGCAGAAGGCTTCGACTACAGCTCTGCCAAGGAGATATTCTCAGAGATAAGAGCGACTATACCGAGTTACAGAGGTATGACTTACGAGAGAATAGACAAAGTAGGTCTTTCGTGGCCATGTCCTACAGAAGAGCATCCTGGAACGAAATTCCTCCACAAGGGAACTTTCCCTATAGGAAGAGGAGTCATGGTTCCAGTAGAGTACGAGCCGCCAGCGGAGCTTACTTGCGACGACTACCCTATAATCCTGAACACAGGAAGAATGCTTTATCACTACAATATAATGACTAGAAATTCAAGCACGCTAGACGAGATAAGACCATACGAGCTTGCAGAGATACACCCTGCAGACGCTGAAAGGCTTGGGTTTAAAGAGCTTGAGTTCGCTAGAGTGAGCTCTAGAAGGGGATCGGTATTGACTAGAGTCACTATTACAGACAAAGTGAAGCCTGGAAACATGTTTATGACTTTCCACTACAAGGAGTCGCCTGTAAATGAGCTTACAAACGCAGCGTTCGACCCAATAACTAAGACGGCAGAGTACAAAGTATGTGCTGTAAAGTTAGAAAGAGTTGAAAATCAGGCGGAAGTATGTATATAATTAAGTGTATATAGACAGAGCTGGGGGAGAGCTTATGCTCTCCCCGAGTTTTATTGCATATACAACAATACAAAGACTCAATAGCGACAGGAGGTTTTTAAGATGAAAGAAGTTATAAAATTCGCAATCCAAAATGAAATCGAAGCCTACAATTTTTATGAAGATGCAGCAAAGAAAATAGAAGACAAGCAACTAAAAGAGACTTTCGAAGACCTTGCAAGAGAAGAGCATAAGCACAGAGAGTTTCTTGAAGACTTCCTTGCGGAAGGGCTAGAGAAGATGCACTTCAAGCCAGTTGAAGACTACAAGATAGCCGAGAGCGTAGATGAAGTTCACCTTAGCACAGACATGAAGTTTGTAGACGCAATAGCACTTGCTATGAAAAAAGAAGAGGAAGCCATGGCGATGTACCAGAAGCTTTCAGAAATATCTACAGACGAAAGCCAGAAAGAGCTTTTCGACGGACTTGCAGATATGGAGAAGATGCATAAAGTAAGACTAGAAGAAATATATACAAACGCGGCTTTCGTCGAGGTTTGGTAAAAAAGATCCGAAAGGATCTTTTTTGTTGTAAAAACACAGGCTCTTTATGTTAAAATATATATTAACGAAAGAAGAGGAGTGAGTTTTACTTGAGGATAATATCAGGAGAATACAGAGGTTTCAGGCTTAAGACTCCTAAAGGAGATAGCACAAGGCCTACTACAGACAGGGTCAAGGAGTCAGTCTTCAGCATGATAGAGAGCAAAAAACATATCACAAGCGGAGCTAGGGTGCTAGATCTGTTTGCAGGATCTGGAGGGATAGGGCTTGAATTCCTAAGCAGAGGTGCGGCTCACGCCTGTTTTGTAGACAGCGACGCAAGCAGCATAAGCGTAATAAAAGAAAATATAGCCAAATGCAGAGCAGAAGACTCCACGGAAGTCTACAGAAACGATGCATTTAAAGCCATAGAACTGCTCTCTAGAAAGAGGCACAAGTTCGACTATATATTCATGGATCCGCCTTACGAAAAAAATATAATACCCAAAATTCTAGAAACAATATATAATAGTGGTATATTGAGTTCAAACGGGCTGATAATTGCAGAGCATGAAGCCGGCCTAGAGATGGAAGAAAACGTGTGCAACATGGCGAAAATAGACTCTAGAAAGTACGGATCTATAGGTGTCAGCTTTTTCACACCTGGGGAGACGTCGGAATGATAGCCATCTATCCTGGAAGCTTCGATCCCATAACAAACGGGCACCTAGATATAATAGAGAGATGTTCAGAGAAGTTTGAAAAGCTCGTGGTTGCTGTGCTCAATAACACTTCCAAGAACACACTTTTTTCTGTGGAAGAAAGGGTGGAGCTTATAGAGCGGACTGTGAAGGACTACCCAAATGTAGAGGTAGACTCTTTTTCAGGGCTTCTAATAGAGTATGCATCTTCCAAAGATGTATCTGTCATAGTCAGGGGCCTTAGAGCGGTGTCGGACTTCGAGTACGAAATGCAGATGGCACTTACAAATAAAAGCTTACATAGTGAAATAGACACTTTTTTTCTTATTTCGAGCAGCCAGTACTCATTCCTAAGCTCGAGCGTAGTCAAAGAAGTGGCTAGGTTCGGCGGAGACGTTTCGGGAATGGTGCCTGAAGAAATAGAAGAGGCACTTCGAGAGAAGTTTAAAAAAGAGGAGGAAAAATAGATGGAGATAAACAGACTATTAGACGAGATAGAGGAGATAATCGAAGAAGCTGGATCGTCGCCTTTTTCGAAAAAAATAAAAGTTGACAAAGAAGAGCTTATGGACATAATAACCGACATAAGGTATAAACTTCCTGAAGAGCTGAAAGAAGCTGAGCAGATATCCCAGCAGAAAGAGAGGATACTTCAGGAGGCCAAAGAGAGAGCTGACGGAATAATGAGCGAAGCCAAGTCCCATATAGAGGGCATGATAGACGAGAGCATGATTGTAAACAGGGCTGACGAGAAAGCCAAGAAGATAATAGAGACTGCCAACCTCTCTGCGAAAGAGATAAGGGCTGGGGCCAATATATACGCAAAAGACCTGCTCACAGAGGTAGAGGAGAGCATAAAGCAGGCCAAGGCGGATATGGAAGAGATAATAGCAGAGATAAGAGAGAACAAGAAAGAACTTAAATAAGCCTGGATTCCAGGCTTATTTTTTTATATATGGAGTTGTAGTGTAGTCTGTATCGAACCTGAGAAGCGAAGAGTGCTTGCTTAAGCCCAAATAGTAAAGGTCTGAGGCCTTAGTGTCGAACTCAAGCATTTTAAGCGCCACAGTGTCTTCTATAAGCTTAGAGTCGGACATCTTGTTTATTATACATAGATCGGAATTGTCTCTCGTTTTTCTGAGTATTTCAAATCCCTTCTGGTTTGAAGCTAGAACCCTTATATACCTGGTTTCAGAGTCCATAAAGCTCCTGAAGTCATCTCTGTAAAGCCCTAGCAACATATGGATAAGGACTCTCTTTATGCGAGACATGGCGTACCTCTTTGTCTTTGTATGCTCTAGCACCTCTCTTATGGAATTCGAGACCCTGAGTGATTTGTAGAGCCTGTTGGAAAGGTCGCGGTCTAGATCTAGCACATTTCCTCTCGTCGCCTCGTCTGAAGTCCTTATCAAGTAGAGCAGTATGTCTGAAAAGTTCTCCAGCTTGTTGAAGGTGGAGTTGGAATCTAGAAACTCCTGCATAGCGCTATATGAGTCAGGCGGCACCGCCGACTCCACCGATGAAAGCTTCCCGGAGCTGAAGAAGGTGTTCCTGATGGCTGTAGCAGACGAGATCTCGTCCCGAAGGTCGCTGTCGTTGTACCTAGAGGAGACCCTTTCGATAGTGAAAGGCTCTATATGGCTTTTTAGTCGCTTGAGCGCCTTTATATACTCTATGCCGAGTATGTTGTTGGAAGACGATATGATCTCCGACATATCCTCCTTAGATTCATCGCTGAAATAAGACAAGAGTGAAAGCTCTCTGGCCTTCGGAAAGGAGTGCCCTTCTCCTAGATGCTTTTTAAGGGTAGCGACGTACTCCGTGGGCTCCTCTATCAAAATATCTGCAATCATGTTTAAATGCTTTAAAGAGCCGGCTTCGCTTCCAAAGGAGATGCAGTCGACTGAATTCATGGCATCGAGTACTTTCACGGCGCCAAAGGCGAAGTGCTCTGCAGACTGGCAGGCGAAGGCGAAGGGAAGCTCTACAACTAGATCGACACCGTTCTCTACGGCCATCTTGGCCCTTTTGTACTTGTCTATAAGCGCAGGCTCGCCTCTCTGGAGAAAATTTCCGCTCATTATGCTCACGCTGTATTCGGATTTTGTTAAAAATTTAGACTTCTCAAGGTGGTAGAGATGTCCCTTGTGGAATGGATTGTACTCTGTTATAAGGCCTACTGTCTTCAATGAAAAACATCCTTTCTTCTGATAAAATGCAATTACTGTTAGATGGCTTTTTATATATATTCTACTAACAAAAACAAGATAAAAAAAGCATTATTATTCTTAAATACACTAGAACAAGAAAAAGTTTTCATAGCTATTGCGACAGAAGTGAAGAAATCTTCAAGTATAGAATTTAGTACATAAAATCTCGATTAAAACGGCCTATAATTGTTGATTTTTTATCAAAACTATAATATCATGAAACAGGAAGAGATAAATTTCAAAGATAACAAAGACAAATTTTTAGGAGGTTACATTAAGACTATGAATATACTGGTAATAAATTGCGGAAGTTCGTCATTAAAATATCAATTAATAGATATGTCAAACGAGAGCGTTCTAGCTAAGGGACTGGCGGAGAGAATAGGAATCGAAGGCTCAAGAATAAAGCACGAGCCAACAGGAAAAGATAAGGTACTTATAGAGAAGGACATGCCTGACCACAAGGCAGCACTTGAAATAGTTACAAATGCGCTTGTAGATGGAGAGATAGGATCTATAGCTTCTATGGACGAAATATCAGCTGTAGGACACAGAGTTGTTCACGGTGGAGAGAAGTTCTCAGCATCGGTTATAATAGATGAAAATGTAATGAAGGGAATAGAGGAGTGCATAAACATAGCGCCACTTCACAACCCACCAAACATAATGGGAATAAGAGCATGTCAAGAGCTTATGCCGAATGTGCCAATGGTTGCAGTGTTCGATACAGCGTTCCACCAGACTATGCCAGAAGACTCTTACATCTATGCACTTCCTTACGAGCTATACGAGAAGTACAAGATAAGAAGATACGGAGCTCACGGAACTTCTCACAAGTATGTAGCTTACAGAACAGCTGAGCTGCTAGGAAAGGATCTTTCAGAGCTTAAGCTTATAACTTGCCACCTAGGAAACGGAGCTAGTATAGCTGCGATAAAGAACGGAAAAGTAGTGGACACTAGCATGGGATTCACTCCTCTAGAGGGACTTATAATGGGAACTAGATGTGGAGACATAGACCCTGCTATAGTGCCATTTATAATGGAAAAAGAGAACCTTACGCCATCAGAGGTGTCTGACCTTCTAAACAAGAAGTCAGGAGTTCTAGGAATTTCAGGAGTTAGCAGCGACTTCAGAGACATAGAGGACGCTATGGCTGCAGGAAACCACAGAGCTAAGCTTTCGCTAGAGATATTCAACAACGCTGTTGTAAAGTATATAGGAAGCTACGCTGCTATAATGGATGGAGTAGACGCAATAATATTCACGGCTGGACTTGGAGAGAACTCTAAGGAGGCTAGAGAAGAGATATGCAAGTACTTCACTTACCTTGGAGTTGAGCTAGACCTAGAGGCCAACGACATGAGAGGTAAAGAGAGAGTAGTCAGCACAGAGAACTCTAAAGTGAAAGTAATGGTCGTACCTACTAACGAAGAGCTTATGATAGCTAGAGATACATTGGGATTAGTTAAGTAAAACTATTCAGTTATAGTACAAAATTCTTGACAAAGTGATTCAGGGTTAATATAATAAAGTTTGGCAACATATAAGAGGTGACTTAGTATGAAACTAGATTTGACAGAAATTTTTGATAATTCTGTTTTATGCATCGAGTTTGATCAGTCGATTGAAGTAGACTTGTCAGAAGTAGCTAATGCTGTCCTGAATCCTGTACGTGTCAAGGGAACTGTGTACAATACTGGAGATGGAATTTTCCTGGACGGAACGCTTTACTACTGCTACAAGGATAACTGCGCGCGTTGTCTGACTGAAGTTGAGGGTGAAATTGAAACAGAGATATCAGGAAGAATCTTAGAAGACGAAGAATCTAAGTTAGAAGAAAGTGATGAAAAATTGATCGCTTACAATAAAGACGAGATCACTCTAGACGAAGTCATAGCAGATGCAGTACTCTTGTCAATGCCTATGAGGATTCTCTGCGGAGAAGACTGCAAAGGGCTTTGTCCTAAATGTGGAAAGGACTTAAACCAAGGGAAGTGCGAATGCCAAGACGACGAAGTAGATCCTCGCCTTGCTAAGTTGAGAAATTTTTTTGAATAGTTAAGGAGGTGTTTTTAAATGGCAGTACCAAAGCGTAAAATTTCCAAGTCAAAAAGAGATAAAAGAAGAGCTTCGGCACAAGTGCTAACAAAAGCTACTATAGTGGAGTGTCCACAGTGTCATGAGCCTAAACTACCTCATAGAGTTTGTGGATCTTGCGGATACTACAAGAACAAAGAAGTAGTGGCAATAGACTAGTCAAGATGAAAAAGAGAATCCAGGCGATTCTCTTTTTTTGTGTCTATTTGCAGGGAGCATAAAAATATTGATTTTTTAGTATCCGTAATATATACTTAATATTAGTATCTGGTACTAGTTATAAGTATTAGCTCGAGGTGATAAGGTGAAAGGGAAGAGGATAAGCAAAAAGGACAGGCAAGTGCAACTTGTAGAAAAGCTGAAGAACGATCCTTTTTTGACAGATGAGGAGCTGATGCAGATGTTTGGGGTCAGCATACAGACGATAAGGCTCGACAGGCTTGAGCTTGGAATACCAGAGCTCAGAGAGAGAATAAAGAGCGTAGCGGAGAGCAACTACTCGAAAGTCAGAACTATAGGCGGCAGAGAGATTGTGGGGGAACTTATAGATATAAAGCTTGGAGAGAGCGGGATATCTGTCCTTCAGACAGACGAGTCTATGGCCTTCGAGAAGACTAAACATATAAGAGGACATAATATATTTGCGCAGGCAGAGTCACTTGCCATAGCGGTTATAGACGAGGATACGGCCATAACTGCGGTTGCAAACACGAAATACTACATACCTGTAAAGGCTGGAGAGAAGCTTGTGGCAAAGGCAGAAGTAGTTAGACACAGAGGGGACAGGCATTTTGTCCATGTATTTATATACTCTGGACAGGAGCAAGTATTTAGAGGCAAGTTTATACTGATGCCCTTGAACTAGGAGGTTTTTTCATGAAGATAGCCGTGGATATAATGGGCGGAGACAGAGGTATAGGAAATAACGTCGCGGGGAGCTTAAAGGCCCTTGAGACTTTAGATATAGAGTTGGTTTTGGTAGGCAGAGAGAACGATATAGCTTTAGAGCTTGAGTCCCAAAGCTACGATAAGAGCAGGCTGGAAATCGTAAATGCAGATGAAGTGATAACAAATGAAGACGAGCCGGCCATGGCTGTGAGGAAAAAGAAAAACTCTTCGATAGTCATAGGGATGAACCTCTTGAAAGAAGGGAAAGTCGATGCATTTGTGTCTTCAGGGAACACCGGAGCGCTGCTGAGCGGAGGGCTTCTGATAGTGAAGAGAATAAAGGGCATAGATAGACCGGCGCTCGGCGTTGTATATCCAAACAGAAGAGGGCCATCTTTCTTGCTGGACGTTGGAGCCAATGCAGACTGCAAGCCCAAGTACCTTCAGCAGTTCGCCGTGATGGGGAGCATATACTCGAAAGAGGTACTGGGGGTGGAAAACCCTAGAACAGGGATAGTCAACATAGGAGCCGAAAAAGAGAAGGGCAACGAACTGACAAAGGCTTCTTTTGAACTGCTGGAAAATACAGATTCCATAAACTTCGTGGGGAATGTAGAGGCTAGGGAGATACCGGATGGAGAGTACGATGTGCTGGTATGCGATGGATTTACTGGGAACGTGATATTGAAGCTTTCGGAAGGGCTTGCCATGGGCATATTCTCTATACTGAAAGACAAGATGAAGTCTTCCATAAAGAACAAGCTGGGAGCGCTGCTCTTAAAGAGCGGGCTCTATGAGCTTAAGTCAAGCCTTGACTACAGCGAATACGGAGGGGCTGCGCTCCTTGGGATAAAGGCGCCTGTTATAAAGGCCCACGGAAGCTCTGACGAAGTGGCTATAATGAACGCCATAAGACAGGCAAAGCTGTTTGTAGAGTACAGAGTCGTGGATAGAATAGAGGAAAATATAGCCCTTTTAGGAGGAGACGATAGTGAATAAAAGAGGATTCAATGCAGGAATACTGGGCATAGGCTCATACGTTCCTGAAAAGAAAGTCACAAATTTCGACTTAGAGAAAATGGTCGAGACTTCAGACGAGTGGATTACAACTAGAACTGGAATAAAAGAGAGAAGAGTCGTTGAAGAGGGTCAGCACACTTCGGACCTGGCACTAGAGGCCAGCAAGAAGGCGCTAGAAGACGCCAAGATGACTCCAGAGGACATAGACCTTATAATAGTGGCTACTATGTCTCCAGACCTTCCTACTCCGGCTACGGCGTGCTTTCTGCAAGATAAGCTAGGTTGCACTGATGTGCCGTCTTTCGACATATCAGCAGCGTGCTCAGGCTTTATATACGGCCTTTCAATAGCAACAGCATATGTGAACTCGGGGCTATACAAGAACATACTTCTAGTAGGGGCTGAGGCCATGTCTAGAATAGTGGACTGGACAGACAGGTCCACATGTATACTCTTCGGAGACGGAGCAGGGGCTGTTGTAGTTGGAAAAGTTCCAGAAGACAGAGGTGTGCTGGGCTTTGAAATGGGAAGCGACGGATCTGGAGCCAAGCATCTGCTCATACCTTCGGGCGGAGTTTCAAATCCAAACACAGAGGAGACGCTCGAGTCTAGAGAGAACTATATAAAGATGGACGGATCTGAAGTCTTCAAGTTCGCAGTCAGAAGGATGGACCAGGTCTCAAAGAACGTGCTCGAGAAGCTGGAGCTGGAAGTAGAGGACATAGATCTGCTGGTTCCGCACCAGGCCAACATAAGGATAATAGATTCGGCTGTAAAGAAATTGAAGATAGACTACGACAAGGTAGTAGTAAATCTAGACAAGTATGGAAATATGTCAGCGGCTTCCATACCTGTTGCGCTTGACGAGGCAGTAAAGTCAGGCAGAGTTTCTGATGGAGACAAGGTGCTGATAGTGGGGTTCGGAGGCGGACTTACTTGGGGGGCTTCGGTCATAAGCTGGCATAAAGACAAGGAGGCTGTATATGTTTAAAACAGAAATTTGCAAATTATTCAATATAGATTACCCGATACTTCAGGGAGGAATGGCCTGGGTAGCCACTGCTGAGCTTGCAGCTGCTGTGTCTAACAGCGGAGGGCTTGGTATAATAGGATGCGGTAACTCTCCTACAGAGGTTGTAAGAGAAGAGATCAGAAAGATAAAGTCGCTTACAGACAAGCCTTACGGCGCAAACATAATGCTGCTTTCTCCTTATGCAGAAGAGATAGCGGAGCTTCTATATGAAGAGGGTGTGCCTGTGATAACTACTGGAGCCGGGAACCCTGGAAAGTACGTGGAGAAGTGGAAGTCAGTTGGGAGCAAAGTTGTGCCTGTGGTGCCGTCTGTGGCTCTTGCCAAGAGAATGGAGAAGTCCGGGGCAGATGCAATCATAGTGGAAGGAACTGAAGCAGGTGGACATATAGGGGAGCTCACGACTATGGCGCTACTGCCGCAGGTTGTAGACGCTGTAAACATACCTGTGATAGGTGCAGGGGGCATAGCTGACGGAAGAGGATTTGTGGCGGCCATGGCGCTTGGGGCGAGCGGAGTTCAAATAGGGACTAGGTTTGTATGCTCTGACGAATGTATAGCACACCCTAAGTACAAGGAGCTTATAATCAGCTCGAAGGACAGGGATGCAGTTGTAACAGGAAGAAGCACAGGGCATCCTGTGAGAAATATAAAGAACAAGTTCACCAAGGCTCTTCTGAAGATGGAAGAAGAGGGAGCTTCTGTGGAGGAGCTTGAAGCTTTCGGAGCGGGATCGCTAAAGAGAGCGGCTATAGACGGAGAAGTGGAAGAGGGCTCTGTGATGGCTGGGCAGACTGCCGGATTTATAAAGGACATAAAGCCTTGCCGTGAGATAATAGAGGATATAATGGCAGAGGCGAAGAGTGTGTGTGCGAACATCTGCTCGAACAGCTCAAACTAGGAGGAAAATATGGGAAAGACAGCTTTTATATTCCCTGGTCAGGGTGCACAGTACCCTGGAATGGGAAAAGACATATATGAGAACTATGAAGAGGCGAAGGCTCTTATGGACAAGGCAGACGAGGTGCTGGGCTTTAGCCTTACGGACACTGTGTTTGGCGGATCGGAAGAGGAGCTTTCAAAGACAGAGGTGACTCAGCCGGCTATACTTATGACTTCAATCGCCATGGCGGAAGTGCTGAAAGCCAAGGGAATAGCTCCTGACGTAGTTGCAGGACTCAGTCTTGGGGAGTACTCAGCGCTTGTAGCTTCAGGCGCCATAGACTACTCTGACGCTGTAGAGCTTGTAAGAAAGAGGGGAATCTACATGGAAGAGGCCGTTTCAGACGGAGCAGGGGCTATGGCCGCGATACTGGGCCTTGAAAACGAACTGCTTACAGAGATTGTAGAGAGCCTTAAGGGCGAAGGCGTGATAGAGATAGCCAACTACAACTGCCCTGGGCAGCTTGTAATCTCTGGAGAGGCTCATGTGGTTGAAAAGGCCGCAGAGCTTTCAAAGGAGAAGGGTGCCAAGAGGGCTGTAATGCTTCAGGTGAGCGGACCTTTCCACACTAGCATGCTTGCGCCGGCAGGAGAAAAGCTAGGCGTTGCACTTGACGATGCCAAGATATCGGAGCCTGAGACAGAGATATACTTCAACGTAAACGCAGAGAAGATATCCAGCCCTGAGGAGATAAAGAGCGCACTTGTAAAGCAGGTCTCGAATTCAGTGCTCTGGGAGAGCATAGTGGACAAGATGATAACAGAAGATGGAGTAGACAGGTTTGTGGAGATAGGGCCTGGAAAGACGCTGACTTCTTTTGTGAAAAAGATAAACAAGAAGCATAAGGCTGATATATCGCTTTACAATATAGAAAACCTGGAGACGATGGAGAAGTTTCTAGAGGAATTCAACGCTTAAAGGAGGAGTTATCATGGAATGCTTGAGTTTAGAGGGAAAAGTATCGCTTGTGACAGGAGGAGCTAGAGGACTCGGAAAGTCGATAGCGCTTAAGCTTGCAAGCCTTGGGTCGGACGTAGTTATAAACGACATAGGCGGAGAAGAATCTGCAATGGAAACAATCTCAGAGATAGAGTCTATGGGAAGAAAGGCTGTCTACATAAAGGCCGACATATCCAAGTTCGAAGAGGCCAAGTCGCTTGTAGAGCAATCTGTAGAGCAGATAGGCAAGATAGATGTGCTTGTGAACAACGCAGGCATCACAAGAGACAACCTCATAATGAGGATGTCGGAAGAGGACTTTGATGCAGTTATAAACGTAAATCTGAAAGGTACTTTCAACGTCAGCAAAGCCGCTATAAGAGGCATGCTGAAGACGAAGAACTGTTCTATAATAAACGTTTCGTCTGTTGTTGGAGTTGCAGGAAACGCCGGACAGACAAACTATGCAGCTTCCAAGGCTGGTGTAATAGGCTTTACGAAGTCGCTTGCCAAAGAAGTTGCCAAGAAAAATGTAAGAGTGAACGCTGTGGCACCTGGCTTTATAGAGACGGACATGACAGACAAACTGCCTGAAGAGATAATAGAGGGATACAAGCAAAATATACCGCTTGGAAGCCTAGGGTCACCTGAGGACGTATCAAACACTGTGGCTTTCCTGGCGAGCGATATGTCAAAATATATCACTGGACAGGTAATAGTTGTAGATGGTGGATTGTTTATTTAGGATAAATTTATTATAATAGAATAAGCTGTGGAAGGAGGTGCATACTATGGTATTCGAAAAAGTAAAAAAGCTTATATCAGAACAACTTGATGTTGAAGAAAGTGAGATACAATTAGAGTCTTCATTCCAAGGAGATCTAGAGGCGGATTCATTAGACGTAGTTGAACTTATAATGGCTATAGAAGACGAGTTCGATATAGAGATTCCAGATGAGGAAGCTGAGAAAATATTGACAGTTAAAAATGCCGTTGACTATATAGAGCAGAACCAATAGTCGATGGAGTATTTTAAGGCCCCATATGGGGCCTTAAAATAAATACCATAGTGATGGAGGAAGAATATGAACAGAAGAGTAGTCATAACTGGACTTGGTGTACTTAGCCCTATAGGAAATGGAAAAGAATCCTTCTACCAAGCGCTTAGAGCAGGAAAATCTGGAATAGGCAAAATAACGAGATTCGACACGGAGGCTTTTTCTACAAAGATAGCTGGAGAAGTCAAAGACTTCAATCCTGAAGAACATATAGATAAAAAAGAACTCAAGAAGATGGACAGATACACTCAATTCGCGGTAATCGCCAGCAAGATGGCGGTTGAAGACGCAGCCCTTGACCTTGACAGTATAGACAGAGAAAGATTCGGGGTGGTGCTTGGATCGGGAACTGGCGGAATGGAGACTTTCGAAGAGCAGTACGCCAAGTACATGGAGAAGGGACCTAGAAGAATCAGCCCGTTCTTTATACCTATGATGATAACCAACATGGCGGCAGGGCAGGTTTCGATCTACCTTGGAGCTAGAGGGATAAATGAGACGATTGTCACAGCTTGCGCATCTGCGACTCACGCTACAGGAGACGCTTTCAAGGCGATACAGAGAGGCGCTGCAGACATAGTCATAGCTGGAGGGACTGAAGCACCGCTTACACCTATGTCTCTTGGAGGATTCTCGGCTATGAAGGCGCTTTCGACTAGAAACGACGAGCCTGAGAGAGCAAGCAGACCTTTCGACAAGGAGAGAGACGGATTTGTAATGGCTGAAGGAGCTGGAGTGCTTGTGCTTGAAGAGCTAGAGCATGCGCTTGCAAGAGGAGCCAAGATATACGGGGAGATGCTGGGTTACGGAATGACTTCCGACGCAAACCACATAACTACGCCGGCAGAGAACGGAGAGGGAGCTTACAGGGCCATGAAGATAGCTGTAGAGGATGCTGGCATAAAGCCTTCTGATGTGGACTACATAAACGCCCACGGAACTTCTACAGAGTACAACGACAAGTACGAGACTGCGGCCATAAAGACGCTTTTCGGGGAGAGCTTGGACAAGCTTAAAGTCAGCTCTACAAAGTCGATGACAGGACATCTCCTAGGAGCTGCTGGAGGAGTAGAGGCTTGCGTCTGCGCACTTGCAGTCAGCGAGAGCTACATCCCTCCTACTATAAACTACGAAAACCCTGACGAGTCTTGCGACTTGAACTACGTTCCAAACGTAGGGATAGAGCAGGAAGTCAACTACACGCTTTCCAACTCGCTTGGATTCGGGGGGCATAATGCCACTATAGTTATAGGAAAATATAGAGGATAATATAACGAAAAGGTCTCAGCCAATAGAGGCCTTTTTCTTTTTTGTATATGTTTTGAAAGCGCGTTTGTGATAAGATATTAAGGAAAATAATAATGGCGATGTAAAGAGTTTAAGCACTTGAATTTTTTACACCGCTATTACATCTGGAGGTAGAAATGAACAGAGTAATAAAGTTTCAAGAGAGGATAAGCTACAGGTTCAACGATATGGACACTGCAAGGACCGCTCTCACACACAGCTCGTACGCCAACGAGAGAAAGGGAAAGAACATAAGCTACAACGAGAGGCTGGAGTTTCTAGGTGACTCTGTGCTTGGCATAGTTGTAAGCGACTATATATTCAAGGAGTGTCCGAACAGGCCTGAGGGGGAGCTCACAAAGCTGAGAGCCACCATAGTCTGCGAGGGGGCCCTTGCCATAGGGGCTAGGGAAGCTGAGCTTGGAAAGTACCTCTACCTTGGAAAAGGGGAAGAGTATACAGGAGGAAGGAACAGGGACTCGGTGCTGGCAGACGCATTCGAGGCCGTTATAGGTGCGCTCTATCTAGACGGAGGTATTGAGCACTCAAGGGATTTCATATTCAAGTACCTGGGAGGAGTTATAGGGAGGGCGCTTTCAGGAGAGGATCTATTCAAGGACTACAAGACGCAGCTTCAGGAGCTGCTTCAACGGGACAGCAGCGTGAAGATAGAGTACAGGCTAGAGCGGGAGGACGGTCCGGACCACAGCAAGCTGTTCTACACAGGTGTCTACGTAGACGATGACTTGAAGGGAATAGGCTCTGGGAAGAGCAAGAAAGAGTCTGAGCAGAATGCGGCCAAAGAGGCGCTTTCCAAGGAGAGCGAAGATGAGTAAGAGAAACTATATAATACCTATTTTCGTGCCTCACACAGGCTGCCCGAACGACTGCATCTTCTGCAACCAGAGAAAGATAACGGGAAAGAGCACAGACTTGACTGCGGGAGAGATAGTCGAGAGGATAGAGAGCTACCTTGAGACGCTTCCTTCCGAGAACAGGACGCTTGAGATAGCCTTTTTTGGCGGAAGCTTCACCGGGATAGATATGGATATACAGAGGGAGTTTCTGGACGTGGCCTACAGCTACAAGCAGAGAGGCGTAGTGGACAAGATAAGGCTCTCTACAAGGCCTGACTATATAGATGTGGAGAGGCTAGAGCTTCTTAAGTCCAGAGGAGTGGACATAATAGAGCTCGGAGTGCAGTCTATGGACAGCGAAGTGCTTGAGAAGAGCTACAGGGGGCATACAAGAGAGCATGTGGTGGAGGCCGCCAAACTTATAGCGGAGTACGGCTTTACGCTGGGGCTTCAGATGATGGTGGGGCTTCCAGGGGATAGTTTTGAGAAGAGCATAGAGACTGCAAGAGAGATAATAGCCCTCAAGCCTCAGATAGCCAGAATATACCCAACGCTTGTGATAGTGGAGACAGAGCTTGAAAACGAGTACAGAAACGGGAACTACTCTGCGCTCAGTTTAGAGGAGGCCGTTTACAGGTCGAAGTACATACTCTACCTACTAGAGAGTGCGGGAATTCAGGTCATAAGGGTTGGACTTCAGCCAAGCGACAACATAAGCGAAGGCGGAGACATAGTAGCAGGACCTTTCCATCCGGCCTTCAGACAGCTTGTAGAAGGCGAGATATACTACGATATAGTTGACAACTACCTCTCGGGGAAAGAGCAGACAGAGGGGCTGGAACTTGCGATATCGGCAGATGCTTCCAAGATATCTGAAATAGCAGGGCAGGGGGGAGTCAACAAGAAGAGGCTTATTCAAAAGTACGGGCTTGGAAATATAAGCATATCTCCTGCATCACTTGGAAAAGACAGACTAGAGCTGGACTTGGGCGGAGAATCATGCATACTGGACAGAAGCGCTGTGCTGGACATCATATATCGTGAAAAACTGAATAGAGAGGTGTAGGTTTTGTACTTAAAGAGACTAGAGATACAGGGATTCAAATCATTCGCAGACAAGACAGTCATAAAGTTCGAGAGCGGAATAACAGGAGTAGTAGGCCCGAACGGCTCCGGAAAGAGCAATATATCGGACTCCATAAGGTGGGTGCTTGGAGAGCAGAGCATAAAGAGCCTCAGGGGAAACAAGATGGAGGACGTCATATTCTCAGGAGCTTCCGGCAGAAACGCCTTAGGCTTTGCAGAGGTCACTATGGTGCTCGACAACTCAGGGGGGATTTTCCCTATAGAGTATGAGGAGCTGGCGGTGACCAGGAGGATGTTCAGATCAGGAGAGAGCGAGTACTACATAAACAGAAACTCCTGTAGGCTAAGGGATATACGCGAGCTCTTTATGGACACTGGAATAGGAAAAGACGGTTACTCCATAATAGGCCAGGGCAGGATAGATGACATACTGAGCTCCAAGTCTGAGGACAGAAGAAAGATATTCGAAGAGGCAGCCGGGATAGTGAAGTACAAGAGCAGAAAAGAGGAATCGGAGAGAAAGCTCCAGAGGACAAGAGACAATCTAGTCAGGATAGACGACATAATCTCAGAGCTAGAATCTCAGATAGGTCCTCTTTCGGAGCAGTCAGAAAAGGCCAAGAGATACCTAGAGGTAAGCGAAACTCATAAAAAGCTGGACCTTGAACTCTTCGCGATGGAATTTGAGTCGCTGAAGTCAGAAGAGGAGAAATGCGAGATAAGGCTTTCAGAGGTGTCAAAAGAGCTTGAAGAAAATTCAAAGCTAAAAGATAGCTTGAAAGAGAAGATATCCTCAGACGAAGAGAGCGTAGAAGAGCTTGAAGAAGAGCTGCTAAAAGCAAACGAAGAAAAATACAGTATACTTGCCAAAAATGAGAAACTGGAGGGTCAGGTAAGGCTTTATGAAGAGCAGATAAAGTCTAGCCAAAGGGATATAGAGCGTATAGAGAGAGAGACGGCCGAGCAGAGTGAAGAGCAGGCAAAGCTTCAGAGTGAGATGGAGCTTAAGACAAGAAGCAGAGAGGAATGTCTGGAGAAGCTTGAATCCAAAAACAAGACGATAACTCAGAGGGAGTCGGAGCTGTCCGAGATAATGAAGCGAGTGGCCGAGATAGAGGAGTCTGTAGAGCAGAGAAAAGAAGAGGCGCTTGAGCTTTTAAACTATATCTCCGAGGAGAAGCTGAAGCTCAACACACTGGACTCCAACAAAGAGAGCTTGAGACTCAGAGCCGAGCAGATCTCAAAAGAGATAGAGCGAAACAAAAGCAAGGCCGAAGAGGTCTCCAGGCACAACTTAGAGCTTTCAGAGAAACTCGAAAAGATGAAGAAGAGCTTGGCTGAAATAGAGTCGGAAGCTTCGATTAAGAAGAGCCAAAGAGAGCAGACGCTGGAGAGCAAAAAGAAAGTTCAGAACTACATTGAAGGCTTGAAGTCGGGGCTTCAGAGCAAGCAGTCCAACTTGAAATTCCTAAGAGAGATGAAAGAAGAGTACGAGGGCTACTACAAGGGAGTCAAGAACTTCCTGATTCAGTCTAAAAACATAGAGGAACTTCAAAACGGCATAGATGGGCTAGTTGCTGAGCTTTTAAGCGTCAGCAAAGAACATGAAAAGGCCATAGAGGTTGCGCTGGGAGGAAGCCTCCAGCATATAGTGTTGGGAACTCAGAGAGACGGAAAGCGCTGCATAGAGTTTCTGAAGGAGAGGAAGCTTGGGAGAATAACTTTCCTACCTAGAGACTCTATAAAGGGAAAGACACTGAACGCCAACGAAGACAGGATACTGTCGGAAAGCGGAGTTCTGGGGCTTGCCTCGGACATAGTGGAGTACGACGCAAGGTACGCGGAGATATTTAAAAATCTGCTCGGAAGAACGGTGGTCATAGACAATATGGACACCATGATATCTATATCTAAAAAATACGGCAACTACCTAAAGCTCGTGACGATTGAGGGAGATGTGCTAAACCCTGGAGGTTCCATGACAGGAGGAAGTTTCAAAGGAAACAGCCTGAGCCTTTTGGGAAGAGAGAGGCAGATAAAAGAGCTGGAAGACGGGATTCTTTCAGGCAAGTCGGAGTACAGCGAAAAGGTAGAGATATACAGAAGTTTGGAAGATGAGATAAGCTCCCTTGAAACAGAGCTAGTGGAGCTAGAGAAGAGCGAAAGAGAGATAAGTTACGAGAAAAACAGACTAGAGAGCCAGTACAGCCATACCTCGGAACAGGAGGCAGAGCTTGCAAAAGGAGCCTCAAGCTACGAGCAAGAGACTGTGCAGATAGAAGAGGAGCTTCAGAAGCTGGAGTCCAGAAGAGCTCTTGTAGAGCAGAAGATAGAGGAGCACAAAGAGAACATAGACAGAATACAGCTTGAAGTCGAAAATCAGAGCAGAGAGATAGAAAAAGAGAAGTCCGTGGTAGAGCAGGACAACGTCGAGCTTACAGAGCAGAAGATAGAGCGAGCTTCCATAGAGGAGAGCCTGAAGAGCGCAGACTTAGAGCTAGACAGGATTTCGAAAGAGATAGAGAAGACGGTGCGAAAGCTTGAGAGCTTGAACTCTGAGCGAGAGCGATTAAGTGAGAGCAGAGTAAAGATCGAGAGTGACATAGAGAGTTCCAAAGCTGAAATAGAGGGCTTGAAGAGCGACATCCAGCTTTCAGAGGAGAGCATAGAGAAGCTAAAGCAGTCGAAAGTCAAAGTGTTGGAAGCTTTAAAAGAGGCTGAAGCTAAGTACAAGCAGCTGGAGCTTGATATGGAAAGCATTGAAAAAGAAAGGCTGAAGCTGGAGCTTTGCAAAGAGAAAGCCGAGGTGAAGCTGGACTCTCTGAGAGAGAGAATATGGGACGAGTACGAGCTCTCATACTCCATGGTGCTGAATATGGAGCTGGACGGAGGGTCCAGAGCTGAAATAGAGAGCGAGCTTCAGACTGCAAAGCAGGAGCTTAGAAAAATTGGGAATGTGAATCTGGAGTCCATAGAGGAATACGAGAAGGTATCCGAGAGGTACAACTTCCTGAAAAAGCAGAGGGAGGACCTTATAGAGGCCGAGAAGTCGCTAAAGCACGTGATAAAAGAGATGAACCACAAGATGAAAGAGCAGTTCAAGTACAAGTTCGAGGAGATAAGAATTCAGTTTGCCGAGATATTTGTGGCCATGTTTGGCGGAGGGAAGGCCGACATAAGGCTTGAAGAGCCGGATGAAGTGCTGGAAAGCGGGATAGAGATAATAGCCCAGCCTCCCGGAAAGAAACTTCAGTCGCTTTCGCTGCTTTCAGGTGGAGAGAGGGCCCTTACAGCTATAGCCATACTGTTCGCCATACTGAAAACTAGATCCACACCTTTCTGCATACTGGACGAGATAGAGGCAGCACTTGACGAGTCGAACGTCTACAGATATGCAGAGTATCTGGAGAGCTTCTCGAAAGACACTCAGTTTATAGTCATAACCCACAGAAAGGGAACTATGGAGTCGGCAGACTCGCTCTATGGCGTGACTATGGAGGACAACGGCATAAGCAAGATAATTTCAGTGAAACTCACAGACAAACTCATAGAGGAAAGCAGCAGGGGTTAAAGCAAGGTCTAAAGCCCCTGCTTTATTTTTATCTCACTGGGTATTGAATAGATATATTCTAAATCTGGGGAGGGAGAAAAATGAAAAAATTCACAGGAATCATTGCTGGACTTATGATTATGGCGTTTGCACTTGCTGGCTGCGGGTCGTCGAAGCTAGGCGAAAACTACAGCGAGGATAAACTGAAGGCTGCGGCTGAGTCTGTAATAGAGAACACCAGCGAGGGAAACTACAAAGCTGTACTGGAGGGGGCATCGGACGAGCTTAAGGCTGCACTAAGCGAGGCGAAGCTCAAAGAGGTCTGGGACCTCTATGGCGAAAAGGGGAAGCTCGAGGAGATAACTAAGATGAAGTTTGAAGAAAAGGACGGCTACGGCGTGGTGACGGCGATTGCCAAGTACGAAAAAAAGAAAATACAGTTTACTCTGTCTTACAACGAGGATATGGAACTTTCAGGATTTTGGCTGAGATAGAAATCGCAAGAATTGATCTAAATCACGGAAGTAGAATATCTTATATCATATACTGTTGATAACGATTATCAATGGAATTCGACAGGGGGAATGGATATGAAAATGGAACAACATGTGAAGATAGATGAAGCGAAGATAGAAAAATTGATGAGAGTCAAGCTCTCGTACTTGAAGGGCGAGCTTGATCTGGAGAGCGCAAGAGAAAAGATCAGAGAGATAACGGATAGAGTTACAGCCCAGGAGTTCGCCATATGCGAGCAGAAGCTACAGGAACACGGCATAAGCGATGACGAGATAGCCGAGAGGATAGAGGAGATAGTGTCTATCTTCGATGGAGTGCTTCAAAGTGACGAGCTAGAAGTTCAGAGTGGACACCCTATAAGGACATATATAGAGGAAGTAAAGGCGATACGTGTAGTGCTTGAGCAGATAAAAGAAGAGCAAAGCGGAAAATTCATAAAGAACAGGTGGCTTGAGTTATACGAGAAGCTTTCTGAGATAAGTGTGCACTTTGCCAGAAAACAGAACCAGCTCTTCCCTGCGCTTGAAGGCAAGGGTTTTGACAAACCTTCAAAGGTGATGTGGACGCTTGAAAACAGGATTAGAGATATCATAAAAGAGGCTAGGGCTTACTTGGAGTCTGACGAGGATGAGAAATTTTTATCTATGCAAGTGGAAGTGATGGAGCTTGTAGAGGATATGATGCAAAAAGAGATGGAGATACTTTTCCCAACTGCGCTTGAGATGATCTCAGACGAGGAGTTTGTAAAGATGAGGATAGGAGACGACGAGATAGGCTATTGTCTTATAGAGAATCCACCGGCATATAAGCCTGAGCTGGGGGTAAGTGAAGGTATTAAGTCTGAAGCAAATGGAGAGCTACTTAAAGATCTGGCGAAGCTGCTTCAGAAACATGGACTTGATACATCGGAAGACAGCGAAAAAGTGCTAGATGTAAGGCAGGGGAAGCTCACTCTAGAGCAGATAAACCTTATATTCAGGCATCTTAAGGTGGACCTATCCTACGTGGACGAAAACGAGATAGCCCAGTTCTACAGCGACACAACGCACAGGGTATTTCCAAGAAGCCCAGGGGTGATAGGGAGAAAAGTCGAGAATTGCCATCCTAGGGAGAGTGTGAGCACTGTAAAAGAGATAATAAGGGCGTTCAGAGAAGGCGAACAGGAAGAGGCCGAGTTCTGGCTTGAAATGGGCGGAAAGTTCATATATATAGTCTACACTGCTGTAAGAGACGACAACGGGAAGTTCAGGGGAGTGCTGGAGATGATGCAGGACGCCACGCATGTAAGGTCTCTTGAGGGGAGTCAGAGGCTGCTCTCTTGGGAGAATGAAAAAAGAGATGCAGATCATGAAAAAGATATCAAAGTCGAAGTTAAAAGCAAAGATAACAGCTACGGCATAACTAAAGACACGCTTATAGGGGAGCTTGTAAAGAAGTACCCGCATATAAAGAGCTTTATGCTAGGCTTGTCGCCCAACTACAGCAAGCTGAAGAACCCCATACTCTTCAAGACCATGGCCAACATGGCCACTATGGAGATGATAGCATCTAGAGGTGGGTTTGAAACACAGGAGCTTATAGACAAGATAGTCGCAGAGATAGACTCTAACGAAAGCTAAAGACACTTAAAGAGCATATAAAAAAGAGATATGGAAAATCCATATCTCTTTTGCATTCTGTCTATTAAACTCTCTCTGCTACAAGCTCTCCCATCTTAGCACATCCAACTATCTTAGTGCCTTTGCTTGCTATATCTCCAGTTCTGTATCCTTCGTCTAGTACCTTTTCAACGGCAGCTTCTATTGCAGAAGCTTCTTCTTCAAGGTCGAAAGAGTATCTAAGCATCATAGCCGCTGAAAGTATAGTAGCTAGCGGGTTGGCCTTGTCCTGTCCTGCTATGTCAGGAGCTGAACCGTGGCTAGGCTCGTATAGTCCAAGCTTTCCGTCTGAAAGACTTGCAGATGGAAGCATTCCTATAGATCCTGTAAGCATGCTCGCCTCGTCTGAAAGTATGTCTCCGAACATGTTTGAAGTTACTATTACGTCAAACTGCTTAGGGTTTACAACTAGCTGCATAGCTGCGTTGTCAACTAGAAGGTGCTTAAGCTCTACGTCTGGGTAGTCTGCTGCAACTCTAACTACAACTTCTCTCCAAAGTCTTGAACTCTCAAGTACGTTCATCTTGTCTATGCTAGTCACAAGCTTGTTTCTCTTTCTAGCTATTTCGAAAGCCACTCTTGCTATTCTCTCTACCTCTGACACAGAGTACTTCTCAGTGTCATAAGCTGCTTCTTCGCCGGCTTCGTTAGTAAGTCTTCCTCTGTCTCCAAAGTAGATTCCACCTGTAAGCTCTCTAACTATGCAGATGTCAAGGCTGTCGCCTATTATCTCAGGCTTAAGTGGTGAAGCATCTTTAAGCGCCTTGTAAAGAAGCGCTGGACGAAGGTTTGCAAAAAGTCCAAGCTCTTTTCTGATTCCAAGAAGTCCAGCCTCTGGTCTAAGCTCTCCTGGAAGGTTGTCCCACTCGTATCCTCCAACTGCTCCAAGAAGTACAGAGTCGCTCTTCTTGCATATGTCTATAGTCTCCTGTGGAAGAGGCACGCCAGTCTTGTCATAAGCAACTCCTCCCATAAGCACTTCCTCGTAGTTGAATACGTGTCCGTATTTGCTACCTATCTTGTCTAGTACGATTTTCGCCTGATCTACTATCTCAGGTCCTATTCCGTCTCCGGGCATTACAGCTATATTGAATTCCATAAAAAAACCTCCTAAATATTATTTAAATTCGTTTTAAACTATTTTTCGACTCCATCTATGTTGAGTAATTTGTACTCGATAGAGTCCTTTAGAGCAATTAAACTTGCTTCTATTATATCAGAAGAGACCCCGATTGTCGTCCAGTTTTTGACTCCGTCGGTTGACTCTATGATAACTCTTACCTTGGCTGAAGTGGTGTTCTCAGTATCCAACACCCTTACCTTGTAGTCTGTAAGGTAGACATCTTTCAGGACAGGGTAGAAGACCTCGAGGGCTTTTCTAAGCGCCTTGTCTAGAGCGTCTACAGGTCCTTTTCCCTGTGCCGCCGTTATTTCGGCTACGCCACCAACGCTGACTTTCACCATGCTAGACGAAGTGAACTCGCCACTTTCCACGTCGTTCTCACCTATGGCCTTGAAGAAGTCTATGGCGAAAGGCTCTCTGTACATTCCAAGCACTTTCATGACTACAAGCTCGAAAGAGCTCTCTGCGCCCTCGTATTGGTAGCCTTCATGCTCTAATCGCTTCAGCTCGTCTATTATCAGCTGGGCTTCTGGAGAGTCTTTAGTGATGCTAGGGTCTATCTTCTGGACAGAAGATAGTATAGAGCTTCTGCCTGAGACCTCCGACATCAGGAACCTTCTCCTGTTTCCAACAAGCTCTGGAGATATGTGCTCAAAAGAGTGCGACGCCTTGTTGACCCCGTCTATATGCATGCCGCCTTTGTGGGCGAATGCGCTGGCGCCTACATAAGGCATTCCCGTAGACATATGGATGTTGGCTATCTCGCCTACAGCCCTTGCCGCCGGCGTAAGCTCTGACATAAGCTCTGATGGGATACATTCATAGCCCAGCTTTATCTGAAGGTTGGGTATTATAGTCGAGAGATTGGCGTTTCCACACCTTTCCCCGAAGCCTATGAAAGTACCCTGCACATGGTCTGCGCCGGCCCTAACGCCTTCCACGGAGTTGGCTACAGCCATTCCGCAGTCGTTGTGGCAGTGGAGCCCAACGCTTGTAGAAGGAAATCTCTCGCATACAAGCTTCACGATTTCAGATATTTCATGAGGGAAAGTCCCGCCGTTTGTGTCGCAAAGCGCAAGGCATGAAGCTCCCCCGTCTACAGCCGCCTGAAGCGAAGCTAGGGCATACTCGGGATTGGACTTGTAGCCGTCAAAGAAATGCTCTGCGTCAAACACCACTTCTTTTCCAGCAGACACAAAGAAAGCTATAGTCTCCTCTATCATCTCCAGATTCTCTGGAAGTGTAGCTTTTATTATATCTGTGACATGGAAGTCCCAGCTTTTCCCGAAGATAGCTACAGCAGGCGTTTCGGCTGTCAGAAGAGCCTGTACATTGGCGTCTTCCTCCACAGATATACCCTTTCTCCTGGTGCTTCCGAAGGCCACTATCTTTGCATGTGAAAGAGAAAGCTTCTTGACTTCGTTGAAAAACTCGAGGTCCTTTGAATTAGATCCAGGATTTCCGGCTTCTATATAGTTTACTCCGATGCTGTCAAGCTGCTTGACTATCTTTATCTTGTCTTTGACAGAGAAAGATATGCCTTCACCCTGAGCCCCGTCTCTAAGTGTAGAGTCAAATATATTTATATTTCTTTTCAAAATAAAACCTCCTTCGTTCTTGATTTGAAAAAACCGTATAAAAAAACTCGTCCTATATAAAAGGACGAGTTGAAAACCCGCGGTACCACCTTAGTTGAAAAACCACTTTAGAGCCTATAACGCGGCAAAACGGCATATCCTAACGGCGTAGCTTTCGGATATGCGACTCAAGAGTGATCTGTATATTGCGACTGGTGCCGGCTTTCACCACAGTGCCGGCTCTCTGCGACCATCCATCAAAATACCCTTCTCTTTCACAGTCTTTTCAGTTTCATGATAGTTAAATTATTTTATACTCTATCAATTAATAGGGGAGTTGTCAATAATTATCGTGCAAAAAATACTACGCCAGGCTTGGCTATTTTTTAACGATTTGAGCGCTGGGAGCATCTAAAAAGTGGTTGACAGAACATATGACGGGGGGTATAATTATTCTAAGAATTTGCATTATAAATAGTGTAGATATGATGATGGAGAGAAAAATGCACTGTCCAATTCAAGAGAGCTGACGAAACGGTGGAAGTCAGCATTGGTAGGCATATAATGATCACTCCTGAATAACTTATCTGAAAAGACGTACATAGTGTCTTATTAGGACGAGTCGGCAGTCACCGTTAAAAGACGAAAGGATTTAACCTTTAAAGAGGCATTTATGCAACTAGGGTGGTACCGCGGAAGTAGATCTTTCGTCCCTATAGATCAGTGGATCTATGGAGATGAAGGATTTTTTTAATATATCAATGAATATAAAATTTTAAAAATACAATATGATTAGGGGGATTTTTAGAAATGGCAAAAATGTACTATGACGCAGACGCAAACTTGGAATTATTAAATGGAAAGACAGTAGCAGTAATAGGATACGGAAGTCAAGGACACGCACACTCGCTTAACCTAAAAGAGAGCGGAGTAGACGTAGTGGTTGGACTATACGAAGGAAGCAAGTCTTGGGCGAAGGCAGAAGCAGAAGGACTTAAAGTGGCTACAGTAGCAGAGGCTACTAAAGTTGCAGACATCGTAATGATACTTCTACCAGACGAGAGACAAAAGGCTGTTTACGAAGAGTCGATAGCTCCAAACCTAAAAGAGGGAGCAGCTCTTGCTTTCGCACACGGATTCAACATCAGATTCAGCCAGATAGTGCCACCAGCTAACTCAGACGTATTCATGGCAGCTCCTAAGGGACCTGGACATCTAGTTAGAAGAGTATACCAAGAAGGATTTGGAGTACCAGCTCTTATAGCTGTATACCAAGACGCTTCAGGAAAAGCTAAAGACATAGCTCTTGCTTACGCTAAAGGAGTAGGTGGAACTAGAGCAGGAGTTCTAGAGACTACTTTCAAAGAAGAGACTGAGACTGACCTTTTCGGAGAGCAAGCAGTTCTATGCGGAGGAACTACAGAGCTTATAAAAGCTGGTTTCGACACACTTGTAGAAGCTGGATACCAGCCAGAGATAGCTTACTTCGAGTGTCTACACGAGCTTAAGCTTATAGTAGACCTACTATACGAAGGCGGATTCGAGAACATGAGATACTCTGTTTCAGACACAGCTGAGTACGGAGACTACATGATAGGAAGAAGAATCATAACTGACGAGACTAGAGCAGAGATGAAGAAAGTTCTTAAAGAGATCCAAAACGGAGTATTCGCTAGAAACTGGCTACAAGAGAACGCCCTTAACAGACCAGAGTTCGACTCTATAAAGCAAGCTGAGCTTGAGCATCCAATAGTTGAGGTAGGAAAGAACCTAAGAAGCATGATGGCTTGGATAAAAAAATAGGGGATGATTTAAATGAGAAGTGATGCAATAAAGAAAGGCGCCGCAAAGGCGCCTCATAGATCGCTGCTTAAAGCGCTTGGAATGACTGACGAAGAGATATCTAGACCGCTTATAGGTGTGGTGAACTCTTTCAACGAGATAGTTCCAGGGCATATAGAGCTCGACAAGATAACTGAAGCAGTGAAGCGTGGAGTGCTTATGGCAGGCGGAACTCCTATAGAGTTTCCGGCAATCGCAGTTTGCGACGGAATAGCCATGAACCACGTGGGGATGAAGTACTCGCTTGCGAGCAGGGAGCTTATAGCCGACAGCATAGAGACTATGGCCAGAGCGCACGCTTTCGACGGGCTTGTAATCATACCTAACTGTGACAAGACAGTTCCAGGAGCTATGATGGCTGCTGCAAGACTGAACATACCTACTATAGTTATGAGCGGTGGAGCTATGCTTGCAGGAAAGACTTTCAACCAGGACACAGACCTTGCGACTGTATTCGAGGGAGTTGGATCGCATGAGAACCAAAAGATGAGCGACGAGGAGCTTCTAGAGCTTGAAAACTCGGCTTGCCCTACTTGCGGATCATGTTCTGGAATGTTCACAGCCAACTCTATGAACTGCATGACAGAGGTGCTTGGGATAGGGCTTCCGTACAACGGAACTATACCGGCAGTCTTCGCAGATAGAAAGAGGCTTGCAAAAGAAGCTGGAATGAAGATAATGGAACTGGTTGAAAAGCAGATACTTCCAAGAGATATAATAAACGAGAAGTCGATAGAGAATGCACTTGTAGCCGATATGGCTCTAGGATGTTCTTCAAACACTGTACTTCACCTTACAGCCATAGCTCATGAGGCTAAGGCGGATATAAACCTTGAGAAGATAAACGAGATAAGCCAGAAGACTCCTAACCTCTGCAAACTGAGCCCAGCAGGACCTTACCATATAGAGCATCTTCACGCTGTTGGGGGAATACCAGCAGTTCTGAACGAGCTTTCTAAAAAAGGCCTTCTAAACGAGGACTGCATGACGGTTACAGGCAAGACTATAGGCGAGAACTTCAAGGGCAAAGAGAAGAAGGGAAGCAAGGTAATAGCCGATATAGACGCTCCGCACAGTGCAACAGGCGGAATAGCTATACTCAAAGGCACACTTGCACCGGAAGGCGCTGTTGTAAAGAGATCGGCCGTGGCTGAGAGCATGCTTAAAAACACTGGTACAGCCAAAGTATTCAACTCTGAAGAAGAGGCTGTAGAGGCTATACTTGGACACAAGATAGTAGCTGGAGATGTAGTTGTAATCAGATACGAAGGACCTAAAGGCGGGCCTGGAATGAGAGAGATGCTTTCTCCTACAGCTGCCATAGCCGGAATGGGACTTGGAGAGTCGGTTGCGCTTATAACAGACGGTAGATTCTCGGGAGCTACTAGAGGAGCCGCAATAGGACATGTTTGCCCGGAGGCTTCAGAGGGAGGACCTATAGCTCTAGTTAGAGACGGAGACGAGATAGAGGTAGACATCCTAGCTGGTGTGATAAATCTGCTTGTAGACGAAGCTGAGCTAGAGGAGAGAAAAAAGACTCTGGAGATAAGAGTAAATGAATTTGAAGGCTACCTTGGAAGATATGCGAAGCTTGTGGCTTCTGCATCAGAGGGAGCAGTCCTAAAATAATAGATTGTACACAAAAGTCCTCCTCTTAACAGAGGGGGACTTTTGCACTATAGAGAGAAAGAAGGGATTTAAATGAAACTAAGCGGAGCGCATATAGTGCTAGAGTGCCTTAAAGAGCAAGGTGCGGACACGCTCTTCGGATATCCGGGAGGGGCTGTTATACCTTTCTACGATGCACTTTACGACAAGAGCGGGGACTTCAACCACATAAGACCTTCGCACGAGCAGGGGGCTTCACATGCAGCAGACGCATACGCCAGAGTGACGGGAAAGGTGGGTGTCTGCGTGGTGACTTCAGGGCCTGGAGCAACTAATACAGTCACGGGGATAGCCAATGCCTATATGGACTCGGTGCCAATGGTGGTGATTACAGGCCAGGTAGGGAGAAGTCTTCTAGGGAAAGACTCTTTCCAGGAAGTAGATATAACAGGAATAACATCACCTATAACAAAGCACAACTTCCTTGTAGAGGATGTAAAGACGCTTGCAGACACTATCAGAAAGGCTTTCAAGATAGCGAGATCGGGAAGGCCAGGACCGGTGCTGGTGGACATACCGAAAGACGTATTTATGGAGAGCTGTGAATACGAAAGCGTGGAGATAGTCATGGATGAAAAGCATCACGAGATATCGGAGCCAGAGTGGTTCGAGCGCGCCGCAAAAGAGATAAACAGCTCCAAGAAGCCTGTGCTCTACGTAGGCGGAGGAGTAATTATCTCCGACAGCGCAGAAGAGCTGGTGAAGATAGCTAAAAAAGGCAATATACCTGTTGCAAACACGCTTATGAGTCTTGGATCTATAGACAGGGACGACGAGCTTTCGCTTGGAATGCTTGGAATGCACGGCGAGAAAGAGACAAATATGGCCGTGGACAACTGCGACCTCCTTATAGCTGTGGGGGCCAGGTTCGACGACAGAGTTACGGGAGACCTCGACAAATTCGCCCAAAGAGCCAAGGTAATCCATATGGATATAGATGCGGCTGAGATCTCCAAAAACAGGGAAGCTGATATATTCCTGATAGGCGACCTAAAGGACACGCTGGCGGAGCTTTCAAAGCATATAGAGGAAGGCGACAGAAGCGAGTGGCTTGCAGAGATAGAGAGCTACAAGGTGACTAGGTGTGTGGAGCACGACGAGTTTGTGGCCAAGAACATACTTGAATATGTCTCGGGGGCGCTTGGGGCTAATGCAAACGTGGCTACAGACGTAGGACAGCATCAGATGTGGACGGCGCAGTACTGGAGATTCAAGACGCCTAGAAGCTTTGTGACTTCTGGAGGGCTTGGAACTATGGGCTTCGGACTTGGAGCGGCCATAGGCTCTCAGGTGGGATGTCCAGAAAAGCGAACAGTACTTGTGACAGGCGACGGAAGCTTCAGAATGAACTGCAACGAGCTTGCCACAGTTAGAAAGCACAACCTTCCAATCATAATACTGCTTTTCAACAACAGCACGCTTGGAATGGTTCGCCAGTGGCAGAAACTGTTCCAGAAGGAGAAGTACTCGGAGACAGACATAGGAAACGAAGTGGACTATGTAAAACTTGCAGAGGCCTACAATATAGACGGACATAGAGCTAGAAGCCTTTCTGACTTCAAGGCGATATTCGACAATATAGCCGACAAGCACGAGCCTGTGCTTATAGAGTGCATAGTGAACAAAGACGACTGCGTATACCCTATAATCCCGGCAGGGGCAGGAGTGGAACAGTCTATAGTTGGGTAAGCGTAGAGTTTAGTTTTGTGAGAGTTTAAGGCAAATTTACAAGCTACTCACGCATTATGATTTGGAAAATATACTAGAACTGCATAAGTGCAAAATCCGGAACTCGCTGTCGCTCAGACACCGGACTTAAACGCACTTCTGCTTGTTCTATATTTTCATCAAATCTCCATGATGTTGCGTTGCCTAGAAAATTTGTTAAAACTCTAGAGAAAGCTTGCATTGGAGCGTATGATTTTTTAAAAAGATAATTCATAGTGGCAAAAATTGTGCTTTGAGCCAATACGAGCTCTATGAGCTTATCTTATTCTTTCTAAACTATACATATAATTAGTCAGAAAAAGGTGGTTATCCATATGGAAGATATTGAACTGGAAATTCCAGAAGACGTGGTGAGTCTTATAAGAGCGCTCGAGGAAAAAGGCCACGAGGCATATGTGGTCGGCGGGGCCATCAGGGACGCTCTATTGGGGAGGACTCCTAAGGACTGGGATATAGGCACTTCGGCGAAGCCAGAGGAGGTGATAGAGGCCTACAGCGGAAAATTTCGAACTTTCGAGAAGGGGATAGAGCACGGGACTGTAGGCGCCATAGTGGACCACAGGGACTACGAGATCACCACTTTCAGGATAGACAAGGAATACCTAGACAACAGAAGGCCCTCCGAAGTGGAGTTTACCTCATCGCTTGTTGAAGACTTGAAGCGTAGGGACTACACCATAAACGCCATGGCCTACGGACTTCGTACAGGGCTTGTGGACATATTCGGCGGTAGAGAGGATATGGCCAAGAAAACCGTTCGAGCAGTTGGAGACCCCTACGAGCGATTCGAGGAGGATGCGCTCAGGGTGCTTCGGGGTATAAGGCTTGCAAGAGAGCTCAACTTCCATGTAGAGAAGGAGACTTTCGACGCCATGATAGAAAAAGGCCATCTAGTGGAGAAGATAAGCCACGACAGGATAAGGCAGGAATTTACACGCATTATAATGACAGACAGGCCATCAATAGGAATGGGCTACTTAAAGGAGATAGAGGTGCTTAAGTACATCGTGCCGGAGCTTGAAATCTGCATCGGCTTTGACCAGAAAAACCCCTATCACACAAAAGACGTATACGGACATATAATGGACGTGTTGGATAGAACTCCCTCTGTGCTTGAGTTAAGGCTTGCGGCGCTCTTTCACGACATAGGAAAGCCGGAGTGCTTCCACCTTGACTACCACGGGGTGGGACATTTCTATGGGCATGAAAAGGTGAGCGAATCGCTGGCGGTCCATATAATGAGGAGGCTAAACTACAGCAAGTACACTGTGAAAAAAGTGGCGACTTTGGTCAGATATCATATGTCGATACATGAATTCAAGACAGAGTCCAGTGTAAAGCGCTTCATAAATAAGATAGGCAAGGAGAATATAGAGGAACTGCTAGAGCTTCAGGCTGCCGACAAGAACTCCACCAACAATGTGAAGGGCCTGCAAAATCTAGTGAACTTCAGGGGAAAATATGATAAAATCGTACTAGATGAAATACCTATGAGTCTTAAGGATTTAACTGTGAATGGACACGATGTAAAAGAACTTGGCATTTCGGAAGGAGAATATATAGGAAAGGCCTTAAACCAGCTTCTTCAGAGAGTTATAGAGAATCCACAGATAGACCAGAGAGGCGAACTGCGTAAAATAGTTGAAAAACTGTTAAATGAAGCTTAGACTGGGTAAAATGAATATAGGACAGATGAACTATGGCTATACTTGGACGCCTTATGCCATAGGGATGTGGTGGCGTAACCGACTAATGACTTCTGTTATTAGTCTTTTTTTGACTAATCAATAGAAGAGAGGAGTTTTTAGATGGAGAGAGAAATAACTGGAGCTTCCAGCAGAAAAAGCGTAAGACTTGGGGACCTTCTTGTCACCATGAAGCTTATAACCGAAAACCAGCTGAACTATGCGCTGGAGGTCCAGAAGAGGACCCAGAAAAAGCTTGGAGAAGTGCTTATAGACGAAAACATAATCAGCGAGACAGAGCTTATAGAGGTGCTGGAGTTTCAGCTAGGCATACCACATGTGAGGTTTGACAAGTACGAAGTGGAAAAAGAGGCCGTGGAGCTTATAGACGAAAAGACTGCCCAGAAGTACAATGCAATCCCCGTGAAGCTGGAAGGGGACAAAGTGCTGGTGGTAATGACCGATCCACTCAATATATTTGCGGTAGACGACCTCTCCATGATAATTGGGAAGAGCGTAGAGCCCGCTATAGGGACTAAGCAGGAGGTATTTCAGAGCATAGACAAGTACTACAGAAACAAAGGCGTGGAGAAAGAGCTGGAGGAGTTTAGCGACTCGCTTGAAGAAGTGGACTTCGAGGACGAGGAGCTTTCCTTCGAGGTCACAAATGCCCCGGTGGTAAAGCTCATAGACAGGCTTATACGCCAGGCTGTAGCCGAGAGGGCCAGCGACATACATATAGAGCCCTTCGAGAAGTCTGTGAAGGTCAGATTCAGGGTCGATGGAGATCTGCGAGAGATAATGAGCCCTGCCAAAAATACACACTCCGCGATTTCAACCAGGATAAAGATAATGTCCGGCATGAACATAGCCGAGAAGCGAATTCCCCAAGACGGCAGGATAGAGACGAAAGTCGAAGGTAGGGACATAGACATAAGGGTTTCGAGCCTTCCGACCGTGTTCGGGGAAAAGATAGTTATGAGGATACTAGACAAGTCGGGCTTTATGATTTCCAAGGGGGAGCTCGGGCTTACGGAGGGCGACCTTGAAAAGTTCGACAGTATAATAAAGTCGCCAAACGGAATAATGCTGGTTACAGGGCCTACGGGAAGCGGTAAGTCCACAACGCTATACACAGTGCTTAGGGAACTGAACGACGTAAGGCGGAATATAGTCACAGTAGAGGACCCGGTGGAGTACCAGCTTGAAGGGGTGAACCAGGTCCAGGTGATGCCGAAGGCCGGGCTGACTTTTGCCTCGGGCTTAAGGTCCATACTGAGACAGGACCCGGACATAGTCATGATAGGGGAGATAAGGGATGGAGAGACTGCAAGCATAGCCATGAGAGCCGCGATTACAGGCCACTTCGTGCTCTCCACAATGCATACAAATGACACCGCCTCAACGCTTGTAAGGCTTGTGGACATGGGGATAGAGCCATATGTGGTGGCTTCATCACTTGTGGGGGTAGTTTCGCAGAGGCTTGTAAAGAAGATATGCAAGGAGTGCCAGTACAGCTATCCTGCGGGGGAGCACGAAAAGCTGCTTCTTAAGCTGGAAGATGACGTGGAGCTTAAACGGGGAAAGGGCTGCATAGCCTGCAACAACACAGGATACAAAGGGAGAACAGCTGTATACGAGATAATGATGGTCACAAAAGAGCTCAGAAAGCTCTTAAACGACGGGGCCACAATAGACGAACTAAGGCAGAAGGCCGAGAGCGAGGGGATGGTCTCGCTCTTTGAAAACGGCAAGAGCCTCGTCTTAAACGGAAAGACTACAGTGGAGGAGCTTGTGAGGATAGCTTATTCACTCGACTAAAGGGGAGAAACAGATGGATTTCAATGAACTAGCACTAAAGACTATAGATATGGGAGCTTCAGACCTCCATATAACGGTGGGTATACCTCCAACAATCAGGATAAACGGGGACTTGGAGCCCATAGGGTCTGAAAAGCTGATGCCGGACGACACAAAAGATTTGGTCTACCAGATACTAGATGAGAGGCATAAAGTCACAATAGAGGAGAAAGGCGAAGTGGACTTCTCCCATACACTTACAGGAAAAGGCCGTTTCAGGGTGAACGCCTACAAGCAGAGAAACAGTTACGGGATGGCGCTGAGGGTTATAAACTCAGACGTTCCAAGCACAGATGAACTAGGTCTTCCCGTGTCTGTAAAAGAGCTTGCCAGAAAGAGAAGAGGGCTTGTGCTGGTCACAGGACCTACTGGAAGCGGTAAGTCGACTACACTTGCCGCCATGATAAACCAGATAAACGAAGAGAGGGCCTGTCATATAATGACGCTTGAAGACCCTATAGAGTACCTTCACAGGCATAAGAACAGCATAGTCAACCAGAGGGAAATAGGGCAGGATTCGCTTTCCTTTGCAAACGGGCTTAGGGCGTCGCTCCGTCAGGATCCGGATGTAATACTGGTGGGAGAGATGAGGGACCTAGAGACCATTTCAATCGCCATAACGGCGGCCGAGACGGGGCACCTTGTGTTCTCCACGCTCCATACACTCGGGGCAGCCAAGACAATAGACAGGGTTATAGACGTGTTCCCTCCGCATCAGCAGCATCAGATAAGGACACAGCTTTCCTCTGTAATGGAAGGTGTAATCTCCCAGCAGCTCTTGCCAAAGACGCATAGAGACGGAAGGGTGGCGGCCTTCGAGGTTATGACGGGAACTCCTGCCATAAAGAGCCTTATCAGGGAGGGCAAGACCCACCAGATGGAGAGCTCTATACAGACGGGCGGAAAGTACGGAATGCAGACTATGGACTCTTCGCTTATGAACCTATACAACAAGGGAGTCATAACTAGAGAGACGCTTACAACTTCGGCGTTCGACAGAGACACTGTTTCAAGGCTGCTCAACAACAGAGGCTACTAGGGGGGATTATAGATGCCGGAGTACAAATACAGGGCGCTGACGCAGGACGGCGCGACGCAGGAGGGGCTTTTTATAGCCGAGTCCGACAGCGAAGTGCTGGAGATGATAAGAGAGAGAAGCTGGTATCCTGTGGATATAGCTCTGAACTCCACAAGCTCGGAGCTTGAGCTTGACTTCTTCAACAAGGTCAAAACAAAAGATATTTCCATCTTTTGCCGTCAGTTCGCCACCATGATAAATTCAGGAATTACCATAATAAACATACTTGAGATTACAGAAAAGCAGACCCAGAACAAGAAGCTCAAGAAGGCAATAAAGGAAGTCCACAGCGACGTCCAGAAAGGGGCTACTTTCTCTGAGGCGCTGAAGCAGAGAGGAGAAGTATTCCCGGGGCTTCTGACCAGCATGGTGGAGGCCGGAGAGGCCAGCGGTAATCTGGACGAGATAATGATGCGTATGGCCGTTCACTACGAGAAGGAGTACAAGATAAACAACAAGATAAAGTCAGCCATGATCTACCCTGTGGTGCTTGGGATAGTGGCCTTTGCAGTAGTTGTGTTTATGCTGCTCTTTGTGCTGCCTAACTTTGTGTCCATGTTCGAGTCGGCAGGGGCGGAGCTTCCGCTTCCGACCAGAATGCTGCTTGCCATGAGCACGGGGCTTAAAAACTACTGGTTTATTGTATTCCCTGTGATATTTCTGGGCATATTTGGACTGTACAGGTATACCAAGACTCCGTCAGGCAGATGGGTTATGGACAGGGCCAAGCTCAGGCTTCCTGCCGTAAAAGGGCCTGTGAAGGACATAGTGACTTCCAGGTTCACCAGGACGCTCTCCATACTCTTTGGAAGTGGTGTGCCGCTCATACAGGCGCTCGACATAACCTCGACAGTTATACAGAACGTGGTCTTAGAGTCCAAGATACAGAATATGAAAGAGGAGATAAGGAAGGGCTACACCCTCTCCCGCTCGATAAGGGATATAGACGAGTTTCCGCCTATGATGAAATCCATGATAGGTGTAGGGGAGGAGTCCGGTACGCTTGACGAGATACTCGATAAGACGGCCAATTTCTACGACGAGGAAGTTGAAGTGGCGGTGCAGAGGCTTACGGCCCTTATAGAGCCTGTGATGATCATCTTTATGGCGGGGATAGTGGGGTTTATAGTCATAGCCATAGCGCTTCCTATGTTTGGGATGTACGAAGCCATACAGTCCACAGTTTAGAGAAAGCAATTCAAGGGGGTGAGGCCCGGGGGAGAAATGGGGCAGTGAAGGCATTATAAAAAACATATATGAAAGGAGAGAGATGAAATGATAAGTGCAATGAAGAAGAGAATTTCAAACAATAAGGGTCTTACCCTTATAGAGCTTATTATAGTTATAGCTATAATAGGTATATTGGCGGTAATAGGGGTTACACAGTTTGGAGGAATGACTGAATCAGCCAGAAAAGAAGCAGATAAAGCTGTTCTTGCGGAAGTTGAAAATGCAGCAAAGCTTTATATAGCAACAGAGGAAGATGCTCTAGCAAGCGGTGAAGTTAGTAGCGATCATGCACTGGTGAAAGACGGTTATTTGGAGTCAGCCCCTGAAATACAAGCTGAAGCTAACGGTGGACCTGATAACACAGTAACGATAACCGTTACAGATAATGATGTAACGGCTGCGGCAACAGGTGTAGTTGAAGGTGACGGTGAAGGGGAATAGAATCAGCGCTTAGACCGTGCCAGGCACTTAAGTTGTTAACTTATTTAACCTAAAGAGGAGGATTTCCTCCTCTTTTTTTAGAGTAAAAACAGAAAACTTACATATTGCATAATACTAAACTCCAGGAGGTGGATACATGGACAACAGAGGCCGTACCCTTATGGAACTTGTAATCACAATAGCAATTATAGCCATACTGTCCACTGTAGGGATTTCAAGGTATATGGGAATGCAGGAGATGGCCAAAGTTTCAGCCGACGAAGCGCTGGCTTCCGAGCTTGCAAGGGTGACCAAAGTATACTTGGCTCGAAGCGACGACAAGATTATATGGCCGGAAAAAGGAATTATGTACATAGAGCTTCAGACGCTTGTAGACGAAGACCTCGTAGACGGCGACATAAAGATACAGTCCATACGATACTCTAAGGCTCAAAACGCTTCGGGAATGGGCAAGCCGGGTAATTCTGGAAATGCACCAGGTCAGGCAAATAAGCCAAACACCCCAGGAAATTCAGAGAATGCACCGGGACAGAATAAAGATGTAGAGGACTTTGAAGCGGTAGAGATAAGCGCAAATAGAAGCTACTCTGTAACAGTAAAGTTCAACTGGAAGCAGTCGTATCCAGTTGTGAAATCGGAATGACAAAGTATACATAAAAAACAGAGGTGAAATAATTGATAGAGTACATATTTGTAATAATATTCGGCCTCCTATTAGGCTCTTTTCTAAACGTCTGCATATACAGAATCCCAAAAAAGCAGTCCATATCCTATCCGCCTTCCAACTGCCAATCTTGCAACACAAGGCTAAGGGCTTGGGACCTTGTGCCGGTATTTTCCTACCTTATGCTCAGGGGGAAATGCAGATACTGCGGAGCGCCAGTCTCTATAAGGTACCCGATAGTGGAACTTTTGAACCCAGCGCTCTACGTTCTGGTATACTGGAAATTCGGCTTTTCAGTGGAGGGCTTGTCTTACGCTCTGCTGTTTAGCATACTCGTGGTTATAAGCTATATAGACTACGACCATAAGATAATCCCCGATGGACTGAATATAGCGATAGCGCTGCTGTGGGTTCTGTACTCCGGGGCGAGGTTTGCCACGGGCGAAAACTTGTACTTTATGGATTCGGCACTAGGGTTTATAATAGGGGGAGGGTTCTATCTCCTAGTGGCGCTTATAACGGCGGGAGCCATGGGCGGAGGAGACATAAAGTTTATGGCGGTGCTCGGGCTATTTTTGGGTGTGAAATATTCTCTGCTCTCTATATTCCTGACCTTTATAATAGGCGGGGTAGTTTCCGTGGCGCTTATAGCCCTGAAGCTGAAGGGCAGGAAAGACGAGATACCTTTCGGGCCGTTTATAGCCGGGGCTTCTGCGCTTGTGATGCTATACGGAGACGAGTTGCTGGAGCTTTACTTTAAGATGATAATGTGATAGGAAGGACTGAAAGATATGAATATTTTTTCAAGGATATCTAAAAAGCCTCTAGTTGGAATAGATATAGGGGAAGACAGCATAAAGCTGGTGGAGGGCTTCTCCGACACTGCAAACGTATACGTGAAGAACTTTGCAGCGGTCAGGACGCCGGCCAACTCTTTTGTAAACGGAAATATAGTCAACCTAGACGCCATGGCTGGAGCCATAAAGACTGCGCTCAAAGAGAACGGCTTCGGCTCTAGCAGATACTCTTTCACCATAGACAGTTCAGATATACTGGACAGGTACATAGAGGTTCCAGCTGTGGACAAGAAGCAAGTGGCGAAGATACTCGACTTCGAGATTCCGCAGCAGCTGCCGATAGTCCTGAGCGAGCATGTGATACAGACCAGGATAGTGGAGCAAACGAACACCAAAGAGGTGAAAAAGTCAACTGCGCTGGTGGTGGCCATGAACAAGAACATGGCCGCAAGCTATCTGGAGCTTTCAAAGCTGATGGGAGGCGCTCCGCATGCTCTGGACACCATATACGACGGCATGGACAAGCTCTTGAGCGAAAAATTGTATATAAACCACAAAGACAGGCTGGCCGGAAAGACGGTTGCAGTGCTAGACATAGGCTACAGCACTGTGAACATAAACATGTTCAAAAACTCCAATTTCATATTCAACAGGATAGTGGAATACGGAAGCAAGGACATAGATATGAACATAGCCAATCTCTTCAACATGGAGCTGATAGAGGCCAAGGAGAGAAAAGAGCACATGGGGAATATAAACGAGGAGCCGCTAGACCTGGATTCAGCTGAAAGCATGGTCAGCACTGCTGTCAAGTCCTCGGTGGACAAGTGGGCTACAGAGATAAACAAGGTCTTCAAGTACTTTGTGACTAGGGAGTATGGAAATACAGTCGACGCAATCTACCTCTACGGTGGTGGCTCTAGGATATCAGGGCTGGACAGGTATTTAGAGGACTACTTCGAGATACCGACTTCACATTTAAAGCAGATGAGCAATGTGGTGAATGAGTCAAAAGGTGGAGAGATCCCGCTAGACCTTTACTTGAATGCACTCACAGCTCTTATAAGATTGGTATAGGGGGGATTTGATTTGAAGGATTTTAACTTTTTCGAACCCTTCGTGGAGCCGAGAAAGGCTTCAGGAGGGGACGACAAAAAGATTCTCATAACTGTGGCTGCTGTAGTGGCGGCGCTTGCTGTAATAGCCGTGCCTGCCTATCAGCAGATAAATATGCTGCTTATGAAGAAGAGCATAGCACAGTACGAGTCGCTGCTGAACGAAGAGAGCTCCAAGCGTAAGGTGGCGGAGATAGAGCAGAAGGAGACTTTGCTGAACTCGCTAAAGACTCAGAGTGGAAAAGTTGAGAAGATAAACGGTGAGCTCAACAAGCAGGACCAGATAGGAGGGCATATAGTCTCGGCCATAAGCGAATCGCTTGCAGAAGACGTGTTTATAAACAGGATGTCTATAGAGAAGAGCGCCATAAGCTTAGACGGAGTGGCAAAAGAGAAGGAAGGTGTGGCTTCTTTCCAGAACAATCTGAGAAGAGTGCCTTATTTTGAGGATATATTTGTGCCTAATATAAGCGCAGAAAACGACTACAACAACTTCACTGTGGATATGACTCTAAAGGGAGAGGGGGAGAGCGATGAGAAAGCTGACAAAGAGGGAGAAAATTAGTCTTGGGCTACTTTTGATACTGGGCTTCTCCTATCTCTACATACAGTTTCTAGTTGTGCCTCAGCATCGCAAGATGGCGGAAGTTCGAGCAGAGCTGGACACGATAGAATCAGAGGCAAAAAAAGTGGAGAACTACGGCTCAAGGATCAAGTCTGTTGAAAAAGAGCTGGAGAAAGAGAGCGAAAGGCTAGACGATGCACTAAAGAGGAACTTCACCAAGCTGGAGCAGGAAGACATAATAATGCTGGTAGACAACTTGGCTGAAGAGAGCGGGCTTGTGAGCGAAGGGGTCACGTTCGACAGGCCGACAGAAGAGGATATAGCTGAGGAGAAGCTGGAACTCAGCACAGCTGAGCTCTCCTTCAAGGGCGGATACCAGACGCTTAACGATTTTCTAGACAAGCTCTCAAGCTACAGAAAGAGAATACTCGTAGACAGGATAGCTGTAGACAATGACTCGGACGACCTGCTTACAGGTACGGTCTATATGAGGATGTACAGCTTGGAGAATGTAGTGGAAGAGACTGAGTCCTTGTTTTCGTGGAAGAAGGACAGCAACTATTTCGCATCCAACCCTTTCAGCCCGTTTTCAAGCTATATAGAGGCCATGAGAAGGCAGGAAGCTGAAGATTCGGCGAACGACAGTTCAAGCTCAGACTCCAATTCATCAGGAACTGTAAGCGGAGCTACGTCTGTTTCGCCGGGAGCTAGCTATATACCATACTATCCTTCAGTGCCAAGCACAGGGACGACTACAGGAAGCACGGGTGGATCAAGTTCATCATCTGGATCGAGCTCTTCAAGCGGTGGAAGCAGTTCAAGTGGGAGCGTTTCAGGTGGAACTTCCGGGTCGAGCGGGTCGAATAACACTTCGCCATCAAAACCTGTAACTCCGTCCAAGCCTGCAGAGCCTCAGATTAAAAAGATAGCTGTAGAGAACTTCGAGAACGCAGCTGACTTCTTCACTGTGGGAAGCCCAAGGGAAGACGTTTTAGGCAGCGCAGGAATAAGCTCAGACAAGAGAGAGGGAAGCGGCTCGCTAAACCTGAAGTACAATTTCTTGAAAGAGAGAAGGTACAGCTCTATAAACCTGGGGTTTGTGAAGGAGATATATGTGAACGACAGGTATTCCAAGATCAACATGGATATAAAGCCTATTATGAAAGCGCCTCATGGGCTAAGGCTTGTGATAAAAGACAGCAGGGGAAAATACTATGACTTGGGGCTTTCGCAAGATCTGAACTGGTCTGGATGGAAGACGCTCTCTATAGCGGTACCTTCGGATGCTGAGTTCCCTATAGCTTTCCAAAGACTGTATATAGAGAGCAAAGACTACGACAAGATACTGCTGGGAGATGTGCTCCTAGACAACTTGCAGATGATAGAGTAAATCGGAGGTGAAGAGATGAAAAGACTAGCAAACAAGGCGATTTCGGCGATACTGGCAGGGACTATGGTGATGTCGGTGCCTTTAGTTGCTCAGGCGGCGGAGACGGGAACTACTGCAACTGACGATAAGACCGAAGCTGAAAAAGAAGAAGAGGACAGGATAAAGACCCTTATAGAGAGAGGGGAGAGTGCTGGAAAGTCAGAGGCTGAAGCGCTGGCTGAAAGACATGCCGAAGTGCATTTCTTCAGCTCTCAGTCGGCCGACCCTACAAGGGATTCCCTAAAGAGCGATGCGGCTATAGTAGCCAAGTACTATCTGAACTACCAAGAGGCCGAGTACAGAAACGCCTTCTTGAACAAGTTCAAAGAGTACTATCCAACTGCCTATACCGAGAAGTTTATAAGCCTTGAGAAGGAAAACGAAGAAAAGCTCTACGAGAGGGCTAAAAAAGATGGAAGCGACATGGGTAAAAAAGCAGGCAGCACTAGAGCTATAATGGACTTTGTAGAGGGAAGGACTAACAGCTGGCAAAGGGCCTACAATGAATTTATAGCAGAGGAGAGTCTTGACGATAGGTACTTCCTGTACAACGAGCCCAGTTGGTATGTACCAACTTTCAAGGACTGGTTCAAAGCCGAGTTCAATGCTAACTATACAGGCACTTATATGGGCGCCAACATGGAGACAGCTACAGGCAATATGACTTACAAGAAGCTCTCAGGACTTGGGGACGTTATAACTTTCCAAGACACTGCTTTCAACATCGCAGATGGAGCTGTAGGAGTTAACAAGGTAAAGACTGTAGAGCTTTCCATACCGAAGGCGGCCTTCTACAACGACACCTATATAGGCATAGAGAAGGAGAAAGACAGCTTTGGGGCCTCATCAGGCAAGTACAAGCCTGTTACAAACGTGTACAGCGTGACTGTAAACAACTCCGAGGAAAATGTGGCGCTGAGAGAAGACCTGATGCTTACTTTCGACTACTACGGTACTGACAGAGTTGGCATCTACGAGTGGGCAGACGGAAAGTGGAGGTATTTAAACACTCTTCAAGACGAGCAGCGGGAAGGTCAGGCTGTGGGTCTTGTAAGCACTATCATTCCAAAGGGCACAGACTATAGCGGAGGGCAGTATGCTCTGTTTATAGACGATGACTTCAGCCACTTCAAGGATATACAGATGAGCTGGGCCAAAGAGGAGATATTCAGCTATTTAAGGCGTGGATATGTACTTGGCTACGGTGACGACACTTTCAAACCGGAGAGAAAGATCACAAGAGGCGAGTTCCTCATAATTGCATCCAGGATATTCGACTGGGACGTAAAGGGAAGCACTGCAAATGTCTACTTCGGGGATAAAGATGGATTTGGATATTACAAAGACTACGTAAACTACGCAGCTTCCAACGGATATGTTACGGGGTATCCGGACGGGACTTTCAGGCCTTGGGACAATATCTCTTACAGCGAGATAGAGTGGCTTATGAAGAGGCTTATAGACGACAAGAATTTCAACTGGAAGTACTTTGCAGATATAATGAAGTATGAGAAGTATAAATATTCCCCTAGCAACGACAATATGAATGCCAAGATAATGAGAGACGAAGCGGTATTTATGTTCTACACACTTGAAAAGCAGGGAAGGATATAGTGAAAACGGGCAGACCAAATGGTCTGCCCGTTTCTTATGCCTTAGATTTGCGGCGTATATATAAGGTTGCTAGTTTCTAGATGTCTTGAGGCTACTGTCTCTAGGTCTTCAAGCTTTAGCTCATCTAGAGGCTTTGCTATATCTATGTCTCTGTACTCGGCAGTGTCTATTCCGTCTGGGCATAGCTTGCAGCAGAACAGCGCACAAAACCTCTCTAAATCAAAGGCATTCACAACATGGTATCCGTTTTCAAAGCTGTCTAGGTCGTCTGTGTCTAATCTCAAGAACCTGGCCACAAGCTCTTTTTCAAGTCCTTGTTTTTCGTACAAGCTCTTCACAACTTTTCCTATATCTCTTGGTTTTTTTACATACATGTCGGCATTTCCTTTCTAAATGGATTAACGTTATCTTAATTATATATGTTTTGTACATAGTATTGCAAGTTTTTGAGGTGTGCTTGATATAAAAGTTGAAGAGACTTAGGTGTAAAAGAAGTGTAGAAAGTCTGCTGATCATGTATTTTCCAATAAAGTCGGAGGGACATCTATATTAAGTAGAGAATAAAAATTATAGGCATAATCTATAAAGAAATACTTTTGAATAAAAAATATCAATTTCATAATTTTAGAGAAAAGATATAAAATATATCAGGAAAGATATTATGAAAGGGGGATTTTTATGTCAGCAACATCAACATTCAAGTCAACAAATGCAATGGTCATCTCAGCACTTGGAATTGTTTTAAACATAGTTCTCGGAACAGTAGTGCAGTCTGTGCAAATACCGCTGGTATTTCTAGACACTGTTGGAACTATATTTGTATCGGTACTACTAGGACCTTTTGCAGGGGCGATGACAGGCGGACTTACCAATGTGATACAGGGAATAATGACTAATCCTAAGAACATACCGTTTGCAATAGTGAACATAGTAGTGGCTCTAATAGTTGGGGTTATGTCTAAAAAATTTGGATTTAAATTAAAAACAGCAGTAATCACAGGACTTATACTTTCAGTTGTAGCACCGCTTGTAGGAACTCCTATAGCTATACTCATGTTTGGAGGAGTAACAGGTGGAGGGACAGACCTTATATTCGCATGGCTTCTAAAGAGCGGACAGAGCATATTCACAGCGGCCTTTATACCTAGAATAACTGGGAACTTTATAGACAAGATATTGAGCTGTGTACTTGTATCTGTGCTAATAGACAAGCTGCCAGATAGAATCACTTCAAAAGAATATTAATACAGATTAGACTATGAATCCTTACTCAAGTAGAGATATCATAGTCTTTTTTACGGGGAGGATGGAAATGGATAGAGGAAAGAAAATAGTCGTTTTAAGCCACTGCATAATAAACGCCAACTCAAAAGTAGAAGGGCTGAGTACATACTCTTCCGCTGTAAAGAGCCTGGTGAACTTTTTTATGGACAGTGGTGTAGGTATGATGCAGCTTCCCTGTCCAGAGATGGAGATGTATGGAATAAAGCGATGGGGTCACGTGAAAGAGCAGTTCGACACTGTTCACTTCAGAAAAACAAGCAGAGAAATGCTTCGGTCCACTGTAGGCCAACTTCAGAATTACATCAGAAATGGATACGAAGTAATAGGACTGGTGGGGATAGACGGAAGCCCAAGCTGTGGAGTGGAGAAAACTTGCAGCAGCAGAATCTGGGGAGGAGAAACTTCAGAGAAAGAAGAGCTTTGGAAGAGAATAGAGAGTGTAGAAACGGTGAGTGGGAGAGGTATTTTTATAGAGGAGTTTTTGAAGCTTGCAGATGAAAGTGGCGTAGAAGTGGAGCTTTTCTCTGTGGATGAAAGCGAAATAGAGGGGTCGATTGAAAGCTTAATAGAAAAGATCAAAACGTATTTATAAAGCCTATAAACTGTGAATGATGGATACGGTAAATCTATTGGATATTTGATGTATATGCACTATAAAATATTGGAGAGATAGAGACTAAAGAGTAGGAGATGATTATTAATGAAAAAGTTATTAGCTATTTTAATGTTTTTTACAATCAGTCTGGGTCTGTTTGCTTGTGGCAATCAGGAAAGCGTTGATGACAAAAAAAGTGAAGCTACAGACACTTCTGGGAGTCAGATAGAAGAAAAAGGGAAAATTGTGGTAGGAAATTGTCCAGAGTATCCTCCATTTTCTTTCAGGAATTCAAATGATGAAATAGAAGGATTTGATTCAGATTATGCAAGAGCACTTGGAGAAGAAATGGGAGTAGAAGTTGAGATTAGAGATACTGCTTGGGAAGGTCTTGTAGCTGGGCTTCAAAAAGGTGATCACGATATAATAATATCATGTATGTCTCCAGAAGAAGCTACAGCAGCATCTGAAAATGTAAATATGAGCAATGCTTACTACAACTTGAGTGAAGTTATAGTTACAAGAAGTGAAGATGAAAGTATAAAGTCTAAAGAGGACCTAAAGGGTAAAGTGGTTGGAGCTCAGGCAAGTTCTACCAGTGAAGTGGCCGTAGACAGTCTGAAAGATATGGGAATAGAAACTAAAGAAATCAAAAAGTACAACAGAAACTCAGAAGCATTAGCTGATTTAAAGAACGGTAGAGTAGATGCTGTCGTTGTAGGGATAGCTTATGCCGCTACACAGGCAAAAGAGAATCCAGAAATTAAGGTTGTAAATGATCCAATCAGATCTGTGGAAATAGTGGTAGTGATGAACAAAGGAGCCGAAGAGCTTAATGAAAAAGTTAATCAAGCTATAGAGGCAGTAAAAGAAAGTGGAAAATACGATGAAATTAATAAAAAGTGGTTGGATATATAGAATATGGACAAATTAGATTTTAGATTCCTAATAGAGTATATTCCATCGCTCGTTAGTGCTGCAAAAATCACGTTGAAGATAGGGGTGCTGTCATTTTTGATAGCACTTTTTATCTCTGTGCTGGTAGGGACTCTTAGAGCTTACAGAACTCCAAAACTTATAAAAATTGTACTTTCAGTATACGTAGAAGTCTTTAGAGGAACACCTCTTCTTATACAGCTGTTTTTCATATACTATGGACTCCCTTCTTTTGGGATAATGATGGAACCTATAACAGCAGGAATACTGGGGTTGTCACTAAATTGTGCGTCGTATATGTCTGAAGTTGTAAGATCATCTATAATGGCAATAGATAGTGGTCAGCTAGAAGCGGCTTATACCTTAGGATATAGTAAATTAAAAGCATTTATATATATAATATCTCCACAGGCATTCAGAATTGCACTACCTACATTTATGAACTATTTTTCTACAATAATAAAAGAGACATCGCTAGTTTCAATACTTTCGATTGCAGAAATAACTAGAGTAGGAAACCAAATTTATGCTAGGACTTTAAGTCCGTTTGAGATATATATATCTATAGGAGCAATATACTTTATAATGACATACTCTATAGTATTAGCTTCAAAAGCTATAGAGAGGAGAAATAAAAGATGGCAGATGTAATAAAAGTCGAGGGAGTTTATAAAACATATGGTGAGACCGAAATTCTAAAAGGGATTAACTTATCTGTAAAAAAGGGAGAGAGAGTGGCTGTAATAGGATCAAGTGGATCAGGGAAAAGTACATTGATAAGGTGTTTAAATGGATTAGAGACTATAGACAGCGGGAAGGTTATAATAGATGGAGAATTAGTAAAGAACACGAGTTCGGTTGCTGGGAAAGTCGGAATGGTGTTTCAAGAGTTCAATCTATTTCCGCACTATAGTGTTTTAGACAATGTGATGAAGCCGTGTATAGCCATAAAAAAGCTAAACAAGAAAAAAGCTAAAGATATTGCTTTTTCAATGTTAAAGCTTGTAAAGCTCGAAGAAAAAGCTGAAGAATATCCTATGAATCTATCCGGAGGACAAAAGCAGAGGTTAGCCATAGCCAGGACGCTGGCTATGGATCCTGAAATTATACTTTTTGATGAGCCAACATCAGCGTTAGATCCTGAACTTGCATATGAGGTTTTTGAAACAATAAAATCTCTTGAAACAAAAGGCCTTACTATGATAATGGTGACTCATCAGATTGATATGGTGATGAATTTTGCTACTAGAGTAATATTCTTAGATAAAGGAAAGATAGAAATAGATTGTTCACCTGAGACGCTTAAGGTTAGTAATAACGACAGGTTGAAAAGTTTTTTGAGCAAAATAACAAGTGTTTAGAATTATTTGAGAGATTCAACTGAATTGAAAGATTCCTTGATGTTTCAAAATATAGATAGTGAGTCCCGATACCCCCAATGAAAATAGGGTATAAGTAAACTGTAAATTTAACTTTGGGGGTGTATGTAATGGGGGTTTTTACAGAATCAGTTAAAAAAGTGTCGCGTGGGGCTATAGATTCATTCAAGACTTTTCCAGCGGCCATGGGTTCAGCGCTTGCATTTGCACTGCTGACTGCATTCCGGATCAACTTAGACTGGCCAGAGCAGGAAGCGTATAATTTTCTCTTGAATTCGCTTGGATGGTCGTTTGTGCTTGGAGCTGTATTTGGACTTGCTGCAGTGACTTTCGTAAAAAGCAGAAAAAAGGAAAAGTCCAAGTTTGCAGTAGCCAACATAGCCACAGCTTTTGTGGTGGCGGTGTCGTTTGTTCTGCTTTACTTCTTCGGAGGATACAAGTATTTCCCTGAAGACAAGTACATGGTTATCAGCGGAATAGCTATGTCGAGGGTAGGCGTTGCAATATTTGTAAGTGTCATAGCTTTCGTAGTGTTTGGAGCTTTGCGAAAAGAGAGTACAGGGCTCTCAAGGTCACTCTTTATGGCACAGAAGTCGTTCTTCATAGCGGCCATATACGGTGGAGTCATGATGGGTGGGCTTTCAAGCGTAGCCGGGGCTTTTGAGGCTCTGCTCTACAGTGCCATGAGCTACAAGGTATATCAGTATATAGGGGCGGCTGTAGGCTTTATAGCCTTTGCGATATTCGCTGGGAACTTTCCTGACTTCAGCAAAGACGAAGTTGATGAGAAGAGAATCGCAGCTGAAAAGCAGCCTAAGTTTGTAGAGACGCTTTTCTCGTATATAATGGTTCCTATAGTGCTGGCTCTCACTCTTGTGTTCTTGATATGGACCATAAAGACAGTAGCCACTGGATCAGGGCAGAGCTTCATCATGCTTTCAGGAATAGCTACAGGATATGCTGTGGCCGGGATATGGCTTCACATAATGGTGACAGAGCATGAGTCTGGAATGGCCAAGTTCTACAGGAAGGTATATCCATTTACTGCGCTTGTGATCTTGGCTTTTGAGCTATGGGCTCTTGTGGAACAGCTCAATAAGTCTGGAATGAAATCTGAAGAGTATATGTTTATGCTTATTTGGATAGTTGCGGTGATTTCAATTTTGCTTCTTATGTTCAAGAAGTCACGGGCACACTCTAAAATAGCCTTAATAGTAGCGATAGCGGCTGTAGTTACAGTTATGCCTATAATAGGATACCACCAGCTTCCGGCTTCCATGCAGTCAAGCAGGCTGGAGTCTCTTCTTGAAAGCCAGGGAATGCTTGAAGGGGGAGCTATCGTTCCAGCGGATTCAGAGCCTGACCGTGAGGTGAAAGAGGGCATAACAGATGCAGTCGTATACCTTGCGTACCAGAGGGACGCCAAGCTTCCGGACTGGTTCGACAGGGAACTTGAAAGCGATGTGGAGTTCAAGAAGGCTTTCGGATTCGAGAAGACATGGCCTGAATATGAAGGCGAAAACCCTGAGTATATGGGCGTAAATTTGAGCTTAAAGCCATCGTCTCTAGATGTAAGCGGATATGACTGGGTTCTTACAATGCAGGACACCAAGGGCAGGGGAGAGGCCATGGTAGACATATCTGGAGAAAGAGGAAAGTACGAGATAGTTTGGGATATGGGCTATAGAGGAGACGGAATACCTGAGATAAGCGTCTACCTAGATGAGAACCTTATCTTGAAAGAAAATATGACAGGATATGTAGAGGGTATAAAGGAGAAGTACCTCCCGGAAAAAGGCGGCTTTACTGAGGCTGGGCTAGAGGATATGAGCCTTAAGCTCAGCACTGACGAGCTAGATATAATGCTTGTATTCAGCAATATAGACATATATATCGATGAGAGCAACAGCACTCCTGGATACAACTTAAACCTTCAGGCTGTATATGTAGACGAAAAATAGCATAAAAAAGTGAAGCTGACTTCAAATTCAGCTTCACTTTTTTTATGCCTTAAATGCTTTAGCGTGAGCCGCCACCTCCGCCACCGAAGGAGCCGCCACCTCCGCCAAGGCTTGTAGAACCACCGCCACCACTTGAGGCGCTTAGTCCGCTTTCGTAGCCTCTGTTGAAGCTGGTTGCAAAGTGGTGCATCACATAGACATCTGTGTAAGTCAGATGGTTTTCCACCGCAAACTGAGGGTAGAGCTTTTCAAGCTGTTTTGAAACTTCCTCGGCTATGCCGTAGAGGCTTGCCCATATGAGCATATTCTCCCAAAGAGATACTTCGCTTACCTGTCGCTCTGATAGAAGAGAGAAATCTCTCAAGTAGTTTTCATACTGAACTATTTTGTCCATGAGCTCGTCTCCGACAGGAGTTGCACTTGAAAAGGTCTTGGAGAAGACTTTAAGCACCTTCACAGTCTTCTGCTCAAGATAGCCTTTCTCCAGCAGCAGATACTCCGAGTCTGTGTACAGCTCCGACTTCAGAGAGGATATCTGAGAGTAGTTTTTCTTGGCCCACTTTGTGAACTCTTTTTCCTCTAGCTTGTTGTCGTCTCCAGCAGCAGACTGCATCATGTTCCAAAGCCTGCTCTCTATATCATAGGCTTCCATCTGGAAGGCATTTAACTGTATAACAGAGGCGTCTTTTTTGAATATAAGTCCCTTCTCTTCAGTTACATGGCTTATCTTTCCTTCGCGCAGCCATTTCAGCATATATGCTCCGAAGTAGTCTTCTATCTGACCGTTTCCAAGCTGGTTTAGCAAGAAAGCCACATCCGAGATAGGCCCTTCCTGGTATGGGACATCCCTGTAGTACTTGTCTTTGTTCATGTTCTTTCGCTGCCTACCTCCGATAAGAGGGTTTGCGTTATTTACAGCTCTGCTTCTAAGCGCAAATCCTACGGCTATGAATATAGCGATTAAAGCCGGAATGATTCCAGCTAAGAAAGCTATGACTTTGTCTAAAGTGCTGCCGTCGCCTTCCTCATCGTTGTAGGAGCTGCCCTCTTTGGCAAGCGACTCCTGCTCTGCGAGCGTCTTGTCGAGGCTTAGAGTGGGCTGAAACGGAGAGTCTAGAAACTGCATAAGTATTGTGACGTAGTTGCTATCTGAAAGCGGAGCGTTTGACTTACCTACAAGCTTTCCGCTTTCTAGGAAGACTTCTCCTTCAAATCCGAATCCCCATATCCTTGTGTCGTCTAGAGTGAACTCCTTAGGGCCGCCTATAGTTATAGTCATATTCTCCGGATTTATATTTCCGTCTCCATCAAACAGCTTCCAGTTCATGCCCTGGCCGTCTTCAAGCTGTCTGACCATGCCGCTTATGGTGTAGGTTACGGTGTACTCGTGGTAGCCGTATTCGCCGATTCCCCAGCAGAGCTCGTATCCGGACGATGTCTCGACTATTCCATATTTGCCAGCTTTTTCCTCACGGCTAGCCTCTATGTTCCAGTTGGGCTCGTAGGCGAGCGGAGTTCCAAAGTCGCTTACGCTGAAGTTGGAGATTTCAGAACCTCCCAAGTTGTCCATCACAATGTATATCTCGGTGTCTTCAGTCATATTCATCTTTCTGAACTCTGTGACTACACCGGACCCGTCAGGCTGAAGCTCGACTTTAAAGTCAAGCGACTCCATGGAGTTTGCCAGTGAGTCCGACTGGATTCCAAGCCCGAAAAACATGGCGATCAGAAATGCTGCTAGGTACTTTATACTCTTCTTAAGCATAATTATCAGCTCCAGCTAGGCATCTCAGATTTTTCCTGAGAGCTTTCAAAGTATTTTTCGACGTTAAAGTTGAACATCCCGGCTACTATATTGCTAGGCACAGACTGGATTATCCTGTTGTACTTTGTAACAGTGTCGTTGTAGATCATTCTAGACTGACGAACTTGCTGCTCGTACTTGTCTACGTTTTTCATAGTCTCCTGGTAAAGCTGGCTAGCCTTTAGGTCAGGGTAGTTTTCAGCGACTGCGAACAGCTTGCCCATGGCTTGCCCAAAAAGGCTGTTGTCGTTCTCAACGTCCGCCACGCTTGCATCCCTTCCAAGAGAAGACCTCTTCGCTGTTATCTCCTCTAGCGTTTTCCCTTCGTACTCGGCGTACTGCTTCGTACCCTCTATCATGTTCTTCAGGGCGTCCCATCTAGACTCTATCTGGGCGGAGATCTGCCCCATGGAATTTCTGACAAACTCCCTCGACTTTATAAGGCTGTTGTAGGTGGATATGACCCAGACTGCCACAACTGCCAGAATTACTCCTATCACTATAAGAACTATCATTTTGAATTCCCCCTCGTGTTTGTTTTTAAAACGATTTCTCAAGTATATGATACCCAAAAGAGCTTTGTGAAAGCGAAAAGTTTTCTGTTTGGCGAGAGCAAAGCGAAAGTTATTTCATTGACCAAGAGTGGATAGAGGAGTAGTATTTAAGACAAAGATATGAAAACGTTTTCATAAAAAGGAGAGGATAAAATGGAAAACAAGTTGATCAGGGAAGGTATAACTTTTGACGATGTGCTTTTAATACCGCAGAGGTCTACAGTGCTTCCATCGGAAGTAAGCGTAAATACAAGGCTGACTAGGGGCATAAGGCTCAACATACCGCTTATGAGCGCCAGCATGGACACCGTTACAGAGGCCAAGCTAGCTATAGCTATGGCTAGGGAAGGCGGAATAGGCATAATACACAAGAACATGTCTATAGAAGCTCAGGCTGCCGAAGTCGAAAAGGTCAAGAGAAGCGAAAACGGCATGATAGTGGATCCGTACTGCCTCTCGAAAGACCACAGGGTTTCAGACGCTGTAGAGCTTATGGACAGCCACGGTATATCAGGACTTCCTATAATCGACGAAGGGCGAAAGCTGATAGGAATAGTTACAAACAGGGACTTGAGGTTTGAAGACGACACAGAGAAGAAGCTAGAGAGCGTTATGACAAGAGAAGGGCTTATATCCGCCAAGGTGGGGATTTCAATGGCAGAGGCCGAGCAGACTTTCAAGAAGTACAAGATAGAGAGATTGCCGATAGTGGACGAAAGTGGAGTGCTTAAAGGGCTTATATCTCTAAAGGACATAGAGAAGTCGGTGACTTTTCCGCACAGAGCTGTGGACTCCGGGAACAGGCTTCTGGCGGGCGCAGCAGTTGGGATAACGGTAGATATGATAGATAGGGTGGATGCCCTTGTCGGAGCGAAAGTGGATGTAGTAGTGATAGACACGGCCCACGGTCATTCGATGGGAGTTATGACTGCTGTCAGAAAGGTTAAGTCAAAGTACCCTGAATTACAGGTAATAGCTGGGAATGTGGCCACAGCCGAGGCTACTAGAGAGCTTATAGAGTCGGGGGCAGATGCAGTGAAAGTGGGGATAGGTCCGGGGTCGATCTGTACAACCCGTGTAGTTGCAGGAATAGGGGTTCCACAGATGACAGCTGTATACGACTGCGCAAGAGAGGCAGACAAGTACAATGTGCCTGTAATAGCGGACGGCGGCATAAAGTACTCTGGAGACATACCTAAGGCTATAGCGGCTGGGGCGAGCATGGTTATGATAGGGTCGCTGCTTGCAGGAACGGAGGAGAGCCCTGGAGAGACTATAATATACGGTGGAAGAAGTTTCAAGGTCTACAGGGGCATGGGATCTATAGGGGCCATGGCAGAGGGAAGCAAAGACAGGTACTTCCAGGAAGACGCAAAGAAACTGGTGCCAGAGGGAATAGAGGGAAGAGTCCCATACAGAGGAAAAGTCAGCGAGACAATATATCAGATGATAGGAGGGCTCAAAGCGGGAATGGGCTACTGCGGGACTCCGAGCATAGAGAGCCTTAGAAGGGACGGAAAGTTCATAAAGATAACAGGCGCAGGGCTGAGAGAGAGCCATCCACACGATGTGCAGATAACGAAAGAAGCGCCAAACTACAGTAGTAGCAACGATTAAAGTTCCAAAAGACATAGCGAAGCGAGGTGGACAGATGGAAAGCGTGAAAAGAATTTTCGTGGAGAAGAGAGAAAACTTCGATATAGAGGCGCAGAAGATGCTTAAGGACATAAAAGAGGAACTAGATATAAAAGGGATTAAGGGATTGAGGCTTCTCAACCGCTACGACATGGAGGGCTTGGACGAGGAACTGTTTGAGAAAGTCAGGACTCTTATACTGTCGGAGATGACTGTTGACAGAGTGTACTGTGAAGAATTCGATAAATCTGGCTCGGATATTGTATTTGCCGTAGAGTACCTTCCGGGGCAGTACGACCAAAGGGCTGACTCGGCATCGCAGTGTATACAGATACTCTCGGGAGGCGAGAGGATTAAAGTAAAGTCTGCGAAAGTAATAGCGCTTTCAGGGAAGATATCGGAAGAGGAACTCCAGGAGATAAAAGACTATATTATAAACCCTGTGGACTCCAGAGAGGCTGGGACCGAGAAGCCCCAGAGCCTTTGGGAGAGATGCGAGATACCTAAGTCGGTAGATAAAATCGAAGGGTTCTCCAAGATGGGAAGTGAAGAGCTGGACAGTCTTAGGCTGGAGATGGGGCTCTCCATGGACCTAGACGATTTAGACCACTGTGCAACCTACTTTGGCAGCGTGGAGCAGAGAGACCCTACGGTTACAGAGATAAGAGTGCTAGACACCTACTGGTCTGACCACTGCAGGCATACTACTTTCAACACCGAAATAAAAGATATTGAGATAGCGGAAGGGCCATATAGAGAGGCCATAGAGAAAGCCTATAGCGACTACCTTGACTCTAGAAAAGCTGTCTACGGAGAAGACGAATCATCCAGGCCTATCTGCCTTATGGACATGGCAGTGATTGCAATGAAAGAGATGAGGGCGAGCGGAGAGCTTGAGGACTTGGAAGTCTCGGACGAGATAAACGCATGCAGCATGGAGGTGGACGCGGATTTAGACGGAAAGCTCGAGAAATGGCTAGTGATGTTCAAGAACGAGACCCACAACCACCCCACAGAGATAGAGCCTTTCGGAGGGGCAGCGACATGCCTCGGCGGAGCTATAAGAGACCTGCTTTCGGGAAGGTCGTATGTATACCAGGCTATGAGGGTGACGGGAAGCGGAGACCCTAGGACTCCTGTAAAAGACACTATTCCAGGAAAGCTTCCCCAGAGAAAGATAACTACAGAGGCGGCCCATGGCTTTAGCTCCTATGGAAACCAGATAGGACTTGCCACAGGAAAGGTTTCGGAGGTGTACGACTCCGGATTTGTAGCCAAGAGGATGGAGATAGGAGCCGTTATAGCGGCAGCTCCAAGAGAGAATGTCCTGAGGCTAGATCCAAAAGCGGGAGACGTGGTGCTTCTAGTCGGAGGGGCGACAGGAAGAGATGGATGTGGAGGCGCGACAGGCTCGTCCAAGCAGCATACTGAGGAGTCCATTTCATCCTCCGGAGCAGAGGTTCAAAAGGGGAACGCCCCAGAGGAGAGAAAGATACAGAGGCTTTTCAGGATGCCTGAGGCGGCCAAGATGATAAAGAAGTGCAACGACTTTGGAGCCGGAGGGGTTTCTGTGGCAATAGGGGAGCTTGCACCTAGCATAGATATATATTTAAACAAGGTTCCAAAAAAGTACGACGGACTAGACGGCACCGAGATAGCCATAAGCGAGTCGCAAGAGCGTATGGCCGTAGTTGTGGAGTCTGAAGATGTGGAAGAGTTTAGGAGGCTTGCACGTCTTGAGAATCTAGAGGCGGTGCATGTGGCGGATATAACAGACACGGGAAGGCTCAGGATGGACTGGAACGGAGAGTGGATACTCGACATAGAGAGGGGTTTTCTAGACAGCAACGGAGCTAAAAAGGAGTCAAGAGCGAGAATAGAGTCGCCAGAAGAAAGTGGGTACTTTAAGCTGAATATGGACAGCACCAAGAGTTTAAAAGAACTTTGGCTTGAAAATTTAAGTGATCTAAACGTGGCCGACCAAAAGGGTCTTACGGAGATGTTCGACAGCAGCGTTGGAGCTTCGAGCGTGCTGATGCCGTACGGCGGTCTCTACGAGGACACTCCCACGGAGGGGATGGCGGCAAAGCTTCCCGTACTATACGGGGACACCAGCACGGCGACAATTATGGCCCACGGATACAATCCGAATATAGGGAGGTGGAGCCCTTTCCATGGAGGACTGTACTCAGTGCTGGAGTCGTTGGCCAAAATTGTCTCTATGGGCGGAAGCCACAAGAAGGCCAGGCTGACGCTTCAGGAGTACTTTGAGAAGCTAGGTGACGACCCTGAAAGATGGGGCAAGCCAGTGGCAAGCCTTCTGGGAGCGCTTCAGGCGCAGAAGATGCTGAGAATTCCTGCGATAGGCGGAAAAGACAGCATGTCGGGGACATTCGAGAATTTGAGCGTTCCTCCTACTCTTGTGTCTTTTGCGGTGGCAGTCGCAGATGTGAAAGATATAATCTCGCCAGAGCTCAAGCGAATAGACAGCAAGCTGGTGTTTCTGAAAGTGGATGTAGACGGAAGTCACATTCCGGACTTAAGTTCGGTAGACAGGACATACACTAAAGTGACAGAGCTAATAAGAGGCGGAAAGATAATCTCGGCCCATACAGTTGGGCACGGAGGAATAGCTGCCGCAGTCTCCAAGATGGCCTTTGGAAACAGAGTGGGAGTCAGAATAGAGGATGAAAACAGTGTTGAAGAGCTTTTCTATCCGTACTACGGAGGGATAGTGGCAGAGGTCGCAAGAGACTTTGACATAGATAGCGAGCTTCAAGGCTTGAATTTCAAAAAGATAGGAGATACATGTGGTGAGAGGGAGATATCCTTTAAGGGAGAGAGCATTTCACTCTCTGAAGCACTGGAGTCTTGGAGAGAGCCACTAAAGCAGGTTTTCCCCTACGAAAGCGGTGAAAGAGAGAAGGCCACGGAGGTCTGCTACGACAGAGGACCTTCCAGATTCTCCGCCACCATAAAGACTGCAAAGCCCAAAGTGCTGGTGCCATGCTTTCCGGGTACAAACTCGGAATACGACACCGCCAGGGCCTTTATGGAAGCGGGTGGAGATGCGGAGATATTCGTATTCAGGAACCTAAGCCCAAGAGACATAGAACAGTCTGTAGAGCAGTTGGCCAAGAAGATAAGCGAGTCCCAGATAATTGCAATCCCTGGGGGATTTAGCGCAGGGGACGAGCCGGACGGCTCCGGGAAGTTTATAGCCACTGTCTTCAGAAACGAAATTATAGCGGAGAGCGTCATGGAGCTTTTAAACCGCAGGGACGGGCTTATGCTGGGAATCTGCAATGGGTTCCAGGCGCTTGTGAAGCTTGGGCTTTTGCCTTACGGCGAGATAAGAGAGCTGGAGCAGAACAGCCCTACGCTTACCTTTAACGGGATAGGAAAGCATGTGGCCAAGATGGCCAGGACAAAAGTCGTCTCTAATCTGTCGACTTGGATGGCGCTAGAGGAAGTCGGAAGGGCCCATAGCATAGCCATATCGCATGGCGAAGGCAGGTTTGTGGCCGACGGCGACGTGCTTGAAACTCTGGTGTCAAACGGGCAGATAGCCACCCAGTATGTAGACGAAGAGGGGAATGTATGTAGCGGGAATTGCAACCCGAACGGCTCTAAGATGGCTATAGAGGGAATCACAAGCCCAGACGGAAGGGTGTTTGGAAAGATGGGGCATAGCGAAAGGTACAGCAGGAATGCTTTCAAGAATATAATCGGCAACAAGGAGCAGAGGATATTTGAAGCTGGAATAAAATACTTTAAATAGGCGGTGTAAATATGAAGATAGCTATTGTAATGGGAAGCGACTCGGATTTCGGGATAGTTAAAAAAGGGAGCGAGATACTCAAGCGTTTCGGGGTGGATGTGCATTTAAGGGTAATTTCGGCACATAGAACTCCTCACAAGGCGATTGAGTTTGCAGAGAATGCAGAAAAAGAGGGCTACGAGATAATAATAGGGGCTGCTGGAAAGGCTGCGCATCTTCCAGGTGTGCTGGCGGGGGTGACGTTGCTGCCTGTGATAGGGCTTCCTATAAAGTCTTCCACCATGGACGGGCTGGATTCGCTTCTGTCCATAGTGCAGATGCCAAAGGGAGTGCCTGTCGCCACTGTTGCAATAGACGGCGCTGAAAATGCGGCGCTGCTTGCAGTGGAGATGCTCTCGATAAAGTACTGTGAATTGAGAGCCAAGCTAAAGGAGTACAGGGCCGAGATGGCGTTAGAGGTGGAGAAGAAGGACAAGGCTATTCAAGATATAAATAGATAATGGGGGGATTAAATTGAAAATACTAGAAATGCTCTACGAGGGAAAGGCTAAGAAAGTTTACAAGACAGAGGATCCTAAGAAATATCTGGTGGAGTACAAAGACGACGCCACAGCTTTTAACGGGGCGAAGAAGGGGACCATCTCGCAGAAGGGGATTATAAACAACAAGATGTCCTCTCTGCTCTTTAAGATGCTGGAGGAAAAAGGCATAAAGAACCACTTTGAAGGGCTTGTAAGCGACAGGGAGATGCTTGTAAAGGCCGTGGAGATACTGCCTATAGAGGTGATAATGAGAAACGTGGCAGCAGGCTCACTTTCCAAGAAGCTGGGAATAGAAGAGGGCACTGCTTTAAAGACTCCTATACTGGAGTTCTGCTACAAAGACGATTCCCTTGGGGACCCTATGATAAACGACTACCATATAGCGGCTATGGAGCTTGCAAGCGAAGAGCAACTTGAAACTATAAAGGGATATGCATTTAAGATAAACGAAATGCTCCAAGAGTTTTTTAAGGAAAAAGGAATAAAACTTATAGACTTCAAGCTGGAGTTCGGGCTATACGAAGGGGAAGTTATACTTGCAGACGAGATATCACCTGATACATGCAGGCTTTGGGACATGAGCACAGGCGAGAAGCTGGACAAGGACAGGTTCAGAAACGACCTTGGAGGAATAGAGGAGTCTTACAACGAAGTTCTAAAGAGAATACAGTGATCGGAGGGATGGCGATGCATCGAAATTCGGATTGGGACAAGCTAAGCGAAGAGTGCGGAATCTTTGGCATCTACGGTGCAGGATACGAGAACATATCAAGCTCCATATACTACGGCCTTACAGCATTGCAGCACAGAGGGCAGGAGAGCGCGGGAATAGCGGCCGAGAGAGACGGCAAGATGAGGTTTCACAAGAAGATGGGGCTTGTGAGAGAGGTCTTCGACGAAAGCATACTGGATAAGATGGAAGGCGATGTGGCCATAGGACATGTGAGATACTCCACAAGCGGCGAAAGCTACGAGATAAACGCCCAGCCGCTTGTAGTGAACTACAGGAAGCAGTCGATTGCGCTGGCGCATAACGGCAATCTGATAAACGCCAAGTCACTGAGAGAGGAGCTTGAGGAGAAGGGCTCGATATTTCAGACTTCCACAGACAGCGAGGTCATAGCCTACCTTATGGCCAGAAACTACAGGATGGGCTTGAAGGAGGCGGTCAAAGCGACAGCTGGACAGATAGAGGGCGCTTTCGCTCTTCTGATAATCTGCGAAGGGAAGCTTATAGGTGTGAGGGACCCGAACGGGCTAAGACCGCTCTCTGTAGGAGTTATGGAAGGCGGGGAGTATGTGCTGTCATCGGAGAGCTGCGCATTCGACCTTGTAGGGGCGAGATTCCTGAGGGATGTGTTACCAGGCGAGATGGTCATAATAGATGAAAACGGACTGGAGTCAGTCGTATACGACAAGAGAGATACAAAGTCCCTCTGCTCTTTTGAATTTGTCTACTTTGCAAGGCCTGACAGCGTCATAGACGGAAAGAGCGTCTATATGAGCAGGATAGAAGCAGGGAGAATACTTGCAAAAGAGCATCCGGCAGTGGCGGACATAGTAATGGCTGTTCCAGACTCGGGCTCGGTCGCGGCGCTAGGGTACTCCCAGGAGTCAGGCATACCCTATGCCCAGGGGCTTATAAAGAACAAATACCTTGGAAGGACCTTTATACAGCCGAATCAAAAGCTGAGAGAGCAAGCTGTAAAGCTCAAGCTGAGCGTAGTGAAAGAAGTGGTGAAGGGCAGGAGCGTGGTGCTTGTAGACGACTCGATAGTGAGGGGGACTACGAGCGCCAGGATAGTGGCGATGCTGAAAGACGCCGGAGCCAGAGAGATTCACTTCAGGGTGAGTTCTCCGCCGGTGACCCACTCTTGCTACTTCGGCATAGACACTCCAGACGAGAGACAGCTAGTGGGAGCCGTACACAGCTTGGAGAGCGTGAAAGAGATTATAGGGGTAGATAGCCTTGGATATATAAGTCCAGGTGGGCTTATGGAGTCCATAGGTATGGACAGAAGCGGCCTCTGCGGGGCATGCTTCTCTGGAAACTACCCTATGGAGGTTCCGAGCTCAGGGGGGGAATTCCTGTTTGAAAAAAACTAGAGAGAGGGGTGGCTTTATGGTAAAGGAAAAGCTTAGCTACAGAGATTCCGGCGTGGATATAGAAGAAGGTGCTAGAGCGGTCGAGATGATGAAATCTCATGTGAAGTCGACTTACAGCGAGGACGTGCTTTGCGACATAGGCGGGTTCGGAGGGCTTTTCAGCCTGAACCTCAAGGGGATAGAAAACCCTGTGCTTGTCTCTGGGACAGACGGAGTCGGGACAAAGCTCAAGCTGGCCTTTATGGCGGAAAAGCACGACACGGTGGGCATAGACCTTGTGGGAATGTGTGTAAACGACATACTCTGCCAGGGCGCTAGGCCGCTTTTCTTTTTAGACTATCTGGCTACAGGCAAGCTTGAAGCTGGTAAGGTTTCGGAGATAGTTGGCGGAATAGCAGATGGATGCAACCAGGCAGGCATGGCTCTTATAGGCGGAGAGACAGCGGAGATGCCAGGGTTCTATACTGAAGGGGAGTACGACTTGGCTGGGTTCGCCGTTGGAATAGTGGACAGAGACAAGATAGTTGACGGAAGGGATATAGTTGACGGAGACGTGCTGATAGGGCTGCCTTCAAGCGGGATACACAGCAACGGCTACTCTCTTGTGAGAGAGATATTTTTAAACAGAGGCAACTGCGACTTAAACGAATACAGTGAAAGTCTCGGCGGGACACTTGGGGAAGTGCTGCTTAGGCCTACTAGGATCTACGTAAAACCTGTTTTAGATGTGCTGGATAAGTTTAAAGTCAAGGGGATGGTGCATGTTACAGGGGGAGGATTTTACGAAAACATCCCGAGAGTGCTGCCGGAAAACATGGGAGCAGAGATAACACTTGGAAGCTGGGATGTGCCTGAGATATTCGGTGAAGTGAAGAGAATGGGGAATATAAACGAAGACGAGATGTACAGGACTTTCAACATGGGAATAGGCTATATACTGTTTGTGGAGCCTGGCATAAAGAAGGCCGTAATAGAAAGCCTTGAGGATATGGGGGAGTGTTCGTACGAGATAGGGAAAGTAAGAGCGGGAATAGACGGGGTGAAGTTATGTCAGGGCTAAGGATAGCTGTGATGGCCTCGGGAAACGGCAGCAATCTTCAGGCACTTATAGATGCAGGGAAAAGCGGAAATCTAGGTGGTTGCGTAGAGCTCGTTATATCAGGCTCTATAGAATCACACGCACTCCTGAGGGCTGAGAAAAGCGACATAGACTCACTCTATGTCAGAAGCATGGTAAGAGACGGAGGAACGGTACTAGAGGAGCTTAAAAAGAAAAAGATAGGACTTGTAGTGCTGGCGGGGTATATGGACATCCTTGGGAGTGATTTTGTGGAGGCATACAGGGGCAGGATTATAAATATACATCCGTCCTTGATACCTAGTTTTTCGGGGATGGGATATTACGGACAGAAAGTTCATAGCGCTGTGATTGAAAGGGGAGTCAAGCTGACGGGAGCTACAGTCCACTTTGTGGACGAAGGGGCAGATACAGGACCCATAATAATTCAAAAGCCTGTGACAGTTGAGGATAAAGACACCCCAGAGACTATAGGAAAAAAGGTGCTAGAAGTCGAACACGAGATAATAGTGGAGGCGGTGAGACTTTACTGCAAAGGAAAACTGGACTTGTCAAAGGGAAGAGTGGAAATACTCAGCTGATAGAAAGCGTAGAGAGGAAGTGGTTGATTTGAAACTGCTAGTAGTGGGAAGTGGGGCGAGAGAGCATGCCTTGGTCTGGAAATTGTCTAGGAGCGCTCACGTGGAGAGCATATACTGCGCTCCGGGAAACCCAGGCATAGCCGAGATTGCGGAGACAGTGGACATAGAGGCTACTGACATAGATGGGCTTTTAAACTTTGCCAAGGCAAGAGAGATAGATCTTGTCGTTGTAGGGCCGGAGCAGCCCCTTGTGATGGGAATTTCAGACCGCTTTAAGTCAGAGGGGATAAAACTGTTCGGGCCGGACAAGAGATGCAGCAGGCTAGAGGGTAGCAAGACTTTTTCAAAAGCTTTTATGAAAAAATACGGAGTGCCTACTGCAAGATATGAGGAATACAATAACTTGGAAGAGGCCATATTTGGGCTTAAGAATTTCGACCTTCCCGTAGTGATAAAAGCTGACGGGCTGGCCGCTGGCAAAGGCGTAGTTGTAGCCGAGAACAGGCAGAAGGCCGCAGAAGCACTTAGAGATATGATGGAGAGCGGAAGGTTCGGGTATGCTGGCAAAAGCGTAGTAGTGGAGGAGTTTCTAGATGGGGTGGAAGCTTCTCTGCTCTGCTTTGTGGACGGCTCAACCATAGTGACTATGGAAAGCGCCAGAGACTACAAAAAAGCTTTTGATGGAGACACTGGACCCAATACAGGCGGTATGGGAGCATGCTCTCCAAACTCTGCATACGAAGGAGATGTTGCAAAGTCTGTGGAGGAAAAAGTGCTTAAGCCAATAGTCGAAGGACTTATTGCTGAAAATATGGACTACAGAGGAGTGCTCTTCATAGGGCTTATGATATGCAAGGGCGGACCAAAGGTGCTTGAGTTCAACGTCAGGTTTGGAGACCCCGAAACCCAGGCTCTGATGCCTAGACTAGAAACAGATCTTGTAGAGGTACTAGACGCAGTAGTCGAAGGCAAGTTAAAAGAGATAGATCTAGAGTGGTCGGAGAAATGCACAGCATGTATTGTGCTTTCATCAGATGGATACCCAGAGCTATACGAGACAGGCAAAGAGATAACGGGGCTTAAAGATGTCGAAGATACGCTTGTGTTTCAAGGCGGGACGAAGCTTGAAGACGGCAAGCTTCTGACCAACGGAGGCCGCGTGCTGAGCGTTGTATCTTGCGGAGATACGATTGAAGATGCAAGAAGAAGCGCATACAAAGGTGCAGAGAAGATAAAATTCGAGGGGAAAAGACATAGAGGTGACATAGGACTATAGATACTATACAGTATACAAAAAACAGGCCGAGAGAGCTAATTCTCTCGGTTCTTTGATTGGGAAAATGTTTTCATAGGGAAGGCCCAATTAGAAAAGTTTTCACATTGTACGGGGATAAGTGCAATGGTAATATTAAATTAATCAATAGATATATCTAGAAATTAACAAACAATTTAGAGGAGGAAATAAAAATGGATTACATGCAGATGGCAAACAGTATTCCCATGTGGATAGCGTCAGGACTGGCAGTGTTTTTGGTAGTGATTCAAGCAGCACTATTTGTAAAAAAGTCATACAACACAGGTAAAGAAATGGGGATTACAGAACATCAGATGAAGTCGGCAATGAGAAGCAGCTTTATAACTTCGATAGGGCCTTCGCTAGTCATACTGACAGGAGTTCTAGCCCTTCTAGTTACAGTTGGAGGCCCGATGGCCTGGATGAGACTTTCGTTTATAGGCTCTGTTATGTTCGAGCTTATGGCAGTTGGAGCAGGGACAGAGGCGGTTGGAGTTAAGCTTGGAGTTGATCCAGTTACAAATGTGGCGTTCGCAAGCGCAGTTTGGACTATGATACTTGGATCTATAGGATGGATAGTTGTGGCAACTCTCGGAGCGGACAAGATGGACAAGCTTCAAAGCAAAGTGTCTAGTAAGGACCCAGGGATAATAAAGGCTATATCCATAGCTGCAATGCTTGGAGCTTTCGGATCTATGGTTTCGGGACACCTTATAGCGATGAACAGAAACACAGTGGCGGCACTGGCAGGTGGACTTATAATGGCGGTTGTAACAATGTTCTCGGAAAAAGATGGATTCAAGTGGCTAAAGGAATGGGGATTTGCAGTAGCTCTCTTCGGAGGAATGCTTGTGGCGGCACTTGTTTAATAGATTTAAAAATGAGGAGGAAAATAAAATGAGCAACAGAGACGTATATAGCAAAGAATACCTGCCTTATATAATAAGATGGGGCAAGATACTGGGACTTTTGGCGATACTGCTTTCTTTTGGACCGGCGATAGTGCTTGCAGTTGGATATGGAGTGATGCCTCCAGTGAGCGCCATGGTGACAGGTTTTGTGACAATGGCCTCGGCAGTCGGCGTAATGTGGTTTATAGAGCCGGTTTCTTACTTCCCTATAATAGGTGTAGCTGGAACTTACATGGCTTTTATATCTGGAAACATATCCAACCTTAGAATTCCGGCTGCGGCGATAGCCCAGAAGACTGCCGGAGTAGAGCCAGGAACAGACGAGGGAAGTATAATATCCACTCTTGGAATGGGAGTGTCGGTGATAATAAACATAATCATACTTGCAGTGGGAGTTTTTGCAGGAGCTGCACTACTTGAGAATCTTCCAAAGGGAGCAGTTGATGCTCTGAATTATCTTCTACCGTCACTTTTCGGGGCGATATTCGTGCAGTTTGCGCTTATGAAGAAAAAGATAGCGCCATTTGCACTGGCAATAGCACTAGCGCTCTCACTTGCGCTTAACGCAGGGGTGTTCAGCTTCCTGCCAGGAATACCTAGCTATATAGTTACTTTGGGATCTGTATTTGGAACTATAGCCATAGGTGTAAGTTTCTATAAAAAAGAGAAACAAATCAAGTCTTAAATCAGGCTGCCAAGAGGCCCTGTTTGACGGCTGATAAAAATGATAATCAAAAGGAGTGCTTGTAATGTCTAATATGCTTGAAAAAGCGAAACAAATAGAGGAATATGTAATCAGCTTCAGAAGGGACCTTCACAGACACCCTGAGCTGAGCAACAAGGAATTCAGGACCCAAGAGAGAATAATGGAAGAGCTTGACAAGCTAGGAGTACCTTACGAAAAAGTGGGAACAACTTCGCTTATAGCCAATATAAAGGGTGGTAAGCCAGGCAAAACAGTAGCTCTGAGGGGAGATATGGATGCCCTCCCTATAATAGAAGAGACGGAGATAGACTTCAAGTCCGAAAACCAAGGGGTGATGCACGGATGCGGACACGATGCCCACGCTGCGATGCTTCTAGGGGCTGCCAAGCTTCTTTCAGAGATGAAGGACGAATTAGCTGGAGAAGTGAGACTGTTTTTCCAAGAGGGAGAGGAGAATTTCTCTGGAGCCAAGATGATAATAGAAGCAGGAGGAATGGAAGGCGTGGACGCTTGCTTTGGAATGCACCTTATGCCAGGGCTTGAGACAGGATATGTGGACATAACCCCAGGTTACAGGATGGCGGGCTGTGACAATATGTACGTCAGGTTTGAGGGCGTTTCAGGACATGGTTCGGCTCCACACCTTGCAAAGGATACAATCCATCCGGCGTCAACTTTCGTTACAGACCTTCAGGGGATAGTGGCGAAAAACGTAGATGCAAGACACCCTATAGTTATTTCGGTAGGGAAGTTCGACGGAGGAACCAGGGCTAATGTAGTCGCTAAGTACACGCAGCTAGATATCTCTATGAGGTCATTCACTCCGGAGTCAAGGGAAGCGGCAATAGAGGGAATAAAGAGACATGCCAAGGCAATAGCTGAGGCCTATGAAATAAAGTCGGAAGTCATTCTAGAGGAAAGCGCAATAAGCCTTTACAATGACGAAGAAATAGTGGAGATTGCAAGCCAGAGCGCTATTGAAGTGTTTGGCGAAGGCAAAAATATAGCCTTAGACAAGTTTATGGGTTCTGAGGACATGGCCTACTACTTTGAGCATGCCAAAGGAGCGTATGCAATGCTTGGCTACAGAAACGAGTCAAAAGAGGCCATATACTATCCGCACCACGAGAAGTACAAGATAGACGAAGACGCGCTGAAGTATGGAACGGCACTTCATGTACAGTTTGCAATAGATTTTTTAAGTAGATAAAATTGTCCCCAATAGTTTGTTCAGAGAGAAAGTTTTCCCAGAGCAGGCCGCTTGCCGAAATATACAAGCCCTGCTTCACGGAAGACTTCTTTTTGTTCGCAGACAGACATAGATAAAGAGCTTATCTTTATGATATTATATAGAAATAGACTAAATGTAGAGGTGACAGACGATGGGGATAACAGTTCGGGAGATGCTTGAACTTGAATATTTTAAAGACTTCAAAGTAATAGCAGGGCATAGAGGTATAGACAGGCAGATACAAGGTGTGGCCGTGCTAGATGCACCTGACGGCTTCAAATGGACCAAAGGCAAGGAGCTTGTAATATCTTCAGGGTATATATTCAGTCAGCAGCCTGAGACACTTGAAAAGTACGCATTGGAAGGTCCGATAGACAGAATAGCAGGACTTGGAATAAAAGTTGACAGGTACATGAAGGAAATTCCCAAAGTCGTAATAGAGGCTTTTGAGAAAAAAGGAACTCCGCTTATATGGATACCTAATGAACCAGCATGGATGGATGTAGTAAATCAGCTGAATGTACTTGTGATGAACAATAGTATAAAGAGGTTTAAAATAGGGGCTATAAACCCAATGAACTACTCTAACTTGACTTACGAGTCGAGGAAGATAGACAAGATACTTTCACATATAGAGGACGAGATGGGATTTCCGGCCATGGTCTACGACTTGACTTCAGACAAGCACTATTACAGCTCGTCTAGATTCAACGAAATTTCAGAGGGCATAGAGACAAGCGAATTCTGGAGTCCAGGGCTTGAACACACTGTAGAGGTGCTCTGCGACAACTTGAACATAGTCAGGTACAAAGTCAAGAGCGAGAGCTACAGTCAGCCTTACAGCTGGATAACAGTTCCAATAACAGTAGGGGATGAGAAAAAAGCCTACTTTGTAATAGTAGAGGCTGACGACACAATGGACTACTTTGACCAGTTTGTGCTCAGAATAGGTTTTCTGCTGCTACAGTCGCTCTACGAGCAGATGCTTGTAGCCCAGAGCATAAAGGACCTAGGAGTAGAGAAGTTTGTTTCGGATATAATCTCTAAGAACTTAGAAGGCGAGGAGCAGATATCCAAAAGAGCGGCGGAAGTAGGGTTAGATACCAGCAAAGAGAGCATTATAGTGGCGGTAAGGCAAAGAGGTGGCGATGTAAATCTCTCTAGCTACAGAGACGAAATTCAGTCTGTGGCAGTGAATACAATCAGAAAAATAGGGGGAAGAGCAGTGATTACGCTAGATGGCGTCTGTGTGCTCATATTCCCTCTAGATGAGAAGTCCACAGCGGAAAAGGGGCTAGAGCAGATATTTAACGGCTTAGAGGAGTTCGAGTCGAGATTTAAAAAGAAAGAAGCAAGTGCCGACTTTGTATTCGGGGTTTCAGATATACCGGACAGGATCACGAATATAAGAAGAAACTACGAGCGTGCAGTGCAGTCTGTCAAGATGGGATGCATAATATACCCAGACAGAAAGCGGATAAGCTACTCTGAGCTAGGGCTGTTTGCTTGGATGGACGTAAAAGAGGACGAGCTAGATATAATGCTCAAAAGCATAGACAGGCTTATAGAATCGGATACAGACGGAGAACTTCTAGACACGCTCAGAGTGTATTTAGAGTGCCAGATGAACTACAGCTTGACTTCCAAGAAGATATTTGTGCATATAAATACAGTCAGAAAGAGAGTGGCCAGAATAAGTGAGCTTATAAGTTTCGACTTAGATGAGCCCACAAATAGGCTTAAGCTTGAAATGGTACTTAAGTTTTTACAGAGGTGATTTGTATGGAAGGAGACTTCGAGATGGAAGAGTTGAGGAAGAGTGAAGAATACGTCAGAGGTGGCATATGGAGCAAGTTGAAGAGAACGGCTTCCAAGGTTCCATTTGTAGCCGATGCTGTAGCGCTCTATTTCTGTGCGCTAGATACAAAGACGCCTATTCATGCGAAAGTCACGGCACTTTCGGCACTTGCTTACTTTATAACGCCTGTGGATGGAGTGATGGACGCTGTACCATTGCTTGGGTATGGAGATGACGCCGGAGCCATAGCGCTTGCACTGTCTGCACTTGGAAAGCATATCACAGATGAGCATAGGCAAAAAACCGAAGAATGGCTCAGCGGAGCGGAGCTGAAAAAAGCGCAGACTCTAAGTCTGCGCTTTTTTACTCTGTGGAAGACCCCGGCCTCACTCCGATTTTCCTTAAACCGATGAATATGAATCCGACTAGAAATGGGAATATCCAGCTTGAAAACCTATATGTTATAAATGCAGAGCCCACTACTCCAATGTCAGCCACCTTTCCAAACAGCAGGAAAAAAGTAAACTCCAAAGGGCCAACGCCGGACGGGGCCGGTATGACCCCGGCAAGCATATTGCACATGGCCATAAGGGCGATCAAGCTCCAGACGCTTAAGCTGCTCGATCTATATAAGATCATAGCGGGGATTAGATACCAGCAAGTCAGCTTGAACACGTTGGAAGTCAGCAGGATTACAAGCCTTTTTCTATCCTTCAGCAGAAGTGAGCCCGCCTCTTGAAGTGTGGCTATGCTTTTCTTGGCCTCGTCTATCTTGGCGCCATGCTTTTCGAACTTTGCTGCAATACTGTCTAAAAATAGAATCAAAAGGCTTGCAAGCTTTTTTGAAGTGCTGGCCGAAATCAGGAATGTAGCCACCAAGGCTGTTAAGAGGGTTCCTACGGCTATAAACTTGGCATAGGGCTTGATTGCGGAGCTTAAGCTCTCGGAGAATGCAATAAAGGAAACAGCTCCGTAGACAGCTATCGTTATCTTCTGGAAGGCGTACTGCACCAGCCCAACGCCAGTGGCCTTGGAAGCAGGGACTCCGCTTTTGCTGAGGTAGTATACTTCGGAAATACCTGTACCTGTACCGAGAGTGGTAAATCTGTAGAAGGCGCAGTAGTACGCGCACTCTAGTCCTTGTCTGTAGCTGAAGCTGGGCACGTATTTATTGGCCAGAGACTGTATTATCTTGCCCTCAAAGACAAAGAAGCCTGTTCCCAGCGCCAAGCTTATCAAAAGCGCACTAAAAGGCAGTTTTTTAATCTCGTCCAGTATATTTTCAAGTACGTCCCAGTAGTAGACTGATGCAAAGAGGAAAAGGGCTACAAGAAGAGGCCATTTTATTTTTCTCAAGATTTTCATCGCGCTTCATCTCCCGTAAATTATTGCTGGTCTTCAGAGCCCTTTCTGATCACTCTGTACTCGCCTGTATCGGTGTTTAGATCGTATATGTTGAAGTTGGTGTCCAAGTCAAAGCCTTCGCAGTGAGAGGCGAAGTTTATGGACGCTGATCCCTCTGCGCCACTGACTATTCTGTGAAAAACATGGCGCGGCCATACAAGAATAGCTCCTCCGTCGTAGAGCAGTTTGCCGTTTAGATGGATCACGTGGGGAGTGATTTTAAAGCACTCGACTTTACCGTGCGCCACACTGTAGAGCTCTATAAACCTAGTTCCAAACAGCACCATAAGGTGATCCTCTTGGTAGAGGTGCATATACCAAGGCCGGTCCACAGTGCCCACAGAACTGGGTGAATGGGCGGAGCCTTGGTGCAGCACACGGTCTATGGCGTCTATGCCAGGAATTACTTCCATGGGGAATGCGTCGAACAGGACTCCTGGGGTCTTTCTGAAGATATCCAGACTGTATACTCTGTAGAGCCCAGGTACTTCAGCTATTAAGTTGCTCATAAAAAACACTCCTTTCAAATGGTGACTTCTATATATAATACCCTGTTTGACTATGTGTAATCTAAGGCTCTGACTTTGGGACGCAGTGCAAAAGAAGCTGACTTTCCGACGCAAAAAGTGGTATACTGAAATCATGTAAAAGTTAAGTTGTGGAGGGATTTCATGTCTGAAAAAACTATAAAAATACTCAAAAATGGACCGTACATAGTGTCGGGAGATATACCTATTTCAGAGAGGATAATAACACCGGTCGGAAAGGGATATGTGCTTAAAGATGGACAGAAGTTCAAAGCAGGTGCAGTTTACAGCCTTTGCAGATGTGGGAATTCTAAAAATGCCCCGTACTGCGATGGGTCCCATGGGGACTTCGACGGAGAAGAGACCGCTTCCAGGGAGAAATTCAAGGAAAGGGTGGACTTGTGCGAAGGCCAGGAGATAGACATGCTAGACGACCATAGGTGCGCACTAGCTAGGTTCTGCCACAGGGACACGGGCAGCGCCTGGGAGCTTGTAAAAAAGTCAGACGACCCGGAACTTAAGGAAGAGGCTATAAAAGCCGCTGTAGAGTGCCCAGCGGGGAGGCTTGTTGTATTCGACAAGCAGGGAAACGAGATAGAGCCTGACTATAGCCCGGAAATAGAGGTGCTTCAAGATCCAGAGAAGGGAGTCAGCGGACCGCTTGCCATAAAGGGAAATATCCCTGTTGTGTCGTCTGATGGACACGTATACGAAATCAGAAACAGGGTGACGCTATGCAGATGTGGCAGCTCTAAAAACAAGCCTTTCTGCGATGGAAGACATATAAGAGCCAAGTTCAAGGACGGACTTATAGATTAATGACTGCCGGAAAGGGGATATGTACATGGAAAAGATAGTGCTTATAAGCGATGGAAGACTTGAAGAAGTTAACGGCTTGCTAGAGGAAGGATGGAGCGTCAAGATTATAGAGTCCACTAGCAGCGAAGGCTACAGGTCGGCATATGTAGTGCTTGAAAAGTAAATTTAAAGCGAAAACCAGAGAAATCTGGTTTTTATTTATTTTTTGTATTGACAATATTCTAAAAAGGTATATAATATTAATTGTAATCATTACAAAAGTGAACTGATTACATAAAGGAGACGAGAAGATGGAAAGCATAAAAGATTATTTGAGTTCAAATAATATAAGGCCATCCTATCCTAGACTTAAGATCTTTGAGTATTTAGACTCAAAGAGAAATCACCCTACAGTAGACGAAATATATACAGCACTGCACCGAGAAATCCCTACTCTTTCAAAGACTACAGTTTACAACACACTGAAACTCTTTGTGTCAGAGGGAATAGCTAGAGTCATAACGATAGAAGATGGAGAGGCGAGATATGATTCCGACATGTCTGTACATGGACATTTCAAATGCACATCTTGTGGAGATATCTACGACTTTTCAGTAGATATTCCTGATAAAAGAGTAAAGGGGCTTGAAAACTTCGAAGTGGAGGGCAGAGAGTTCTACTATTTTGGGAAATGCAGCAATTGCCTACAATTAAATAAAAATAAATAATATAGATTTGAAAGGAGAATGCATTATGACTAAATTTGTATGTAAAGTATGCGGTTATGTTCACGAAGGAGACTCAGCACCAGAGGAGTGTCCAATCTGTAAAGTTGGAGCAGATCAGTTTGACGTTTCAAGCGGAGACGAAGGGTTTGCAGATGAGCATGTAATAGGGATAGCTAAAGATGTAGACGAGAGAATCCTAGAGGGACTTAGACAGAACTTCGTGGGAGAGTGTACAGAAGTTGGAATGTACCTTGCCATGAGCAGACAGGCAGACAGAGAAGGATACCCTGAGGTTGCAGACGCTTTCAGAAGATATGCGCTAGAGGAAGCAGATCACGCAGCGAGATTTGCTGAGCTTCTAGGAGAGGTGGTTACAAACTCTACTAAGAAGAACCTTCAACTTAGAGCAGATGCGGAGCACGGAGCATGTGCAGGAAAGAAAGAACTTGCTACGCTTGCAAAGCAGCTTAACCTAGACGCTGTTCACGACACAGTACACGAGATGGCTAAAGACGAAGCTAGACACGGAGCAGGATTTAGAGGACTTCTGAACAGACATTTCGGAGCATAGAGTTGAATATAGAAAGCCCCCTGATTGCTTAAAAGAGCAACTCAGGGGGCTTTTGCATTGAAGTGGATTACTTGAGCTCTCCAGTAGATAAGTCGAACTCTTTACCACCGTATTCCTTTGGAACATCGATTCCGCCTTCTACAAAGAGCTTGGTGAAATCAGTTATCTTTTCTTTAACGCCTTCAGGCACGTTGACTCCCATGCTGAGTCTTACGACTTCAGGATGGTCCAGCCCAATCTCTACAGTGTCGTTTGCCTTCCACTTGTTGAAGTTCAGGTCACTTGCGGCCTTGAAAAGCGCCACGCTTGAGTCTGCTACGGCTGAAGCTATAAAGCTGTCGTCTTCAAGAGTCCAGTCGTACACATTTCCTATATTGTAGACCTTTTTTTCAGAAGACTTGACTGCATCTACAACTCCAGACCTTCCTGAGTTCAGCACAGAGTAGATGATGTCGGCTCCATGCTCTATTATTGACTCAGCAGCACTCTTGTTTATTTCAGGATCGTCCAGATTGCCAGTAAAGCAGCTTAAAAGCTCGGCATCTGGATTGACAGCTTTCAACCCATCGTAGAAAGCGGCTCTTTCAAGTAAAAGTGACTTAGGCCTTACTCCGGCTATATGCCCGATTTTGTTGGATTTTGTCATAAGCCCTGCCAAGGCGCCTGCAAGCCAAGTGGAGTCTTGCTGCCTCACTAAGTAGCTAGACACGTTTGAGCTCTTCACATGACCTTGGATTACAGTGAACTTTATATTGGGGAATTCGATAGATACGCTCTCCACAGGGACATCGCACTGTCCACCGTGGGCTATTATCATGTCAGGGTTTTCGCTGGCAAGTTCTCTAAGCGCATTTGCAAGGGCGTTGTCATCGGCTGTCTCTGTCACTCCAGATATATACTTCACTTCGATAGGGAGCATCTCGGCTATCTTCATATACCCGTTGTACCCGGCTTGCATAAAACCTTTGTCAGATATATTTCCAGGAATTAGAACAGATATTTTTAATTTTTGTTTTTCAGAATTATTCATCGTCTTCGTCATCTCCTTGTTGAAATAATTGATTTTCATATAGTAGGTTATACCCTGTTAAAGCAAAGTGTATTCAACAAGATTTATTTTCCGAGCTTTAATTGTTCTGTGGTCATAATTGTGCCACAGTTTAGGAACACAATATAGTTGTAGAGGTACATAATGTGGAGGTGAGATTATGATGTTCATACTGGCTATAGGAATAGCAGGCTTGATATACTACGTTTTTAGAGAAAACAGCAGAGGGGAATACAGGGGAGATAAGAAAAGCCCTGAAGAGATACTGCGAGAAAAGCTTGCAAGAGGAGAGATAGACGAAGAGACATATGAAAGGCGCATGGAGATTATCAAAAAATAGAGTTTGAAAGGAGTGGAGATCATGATGCTTAATCGTTTTGGAAGAGGAGGATTCGGAGACTATGGATGCCCGTTTGTAGATTCATTTGGCAGAGGAGGGTACTTCATGATGGCTGGAGTCGTGGTGCTCGTCATAGCCTTGGTGGCAGTACTCGTCTTGCTGGACAGGAGAAGGAAGCTAGAAGACAATGCTTTGGAGATACTCAAAGAGCGCCTTGCAAATGGAGAGATAAACGAAGAAGAGTATGAGAGAAAAAGAAAACTACTGAAGTAAGATATGGTATAATTCAAAAAAAGGAGGCGAGGAGATGGCTTTTGAAGTCTTGGTGGTGGAAGATCAAAAGGATATAAGCGGTATAGTCGAAAAGTATTTAGAAAAATCAGGCTATATCGTAACTGTAGCTGAAAATGGATTCAAAGCGCTGGAGATATTTGGAGAAAAGCCGTTTCGGCTCGTCATACTGGATGTCATGATGCCGGGTATAGATGGATTTGAGGTTTTATCGGAACTGCGAAAATTTTCTAATATACCGGTTCTAATGCTAACTGCAAAAGAGAGTGAAGTAGACAGGATAAAGGGATTTGACCTGGGGGCTGACGACTACGTTGTAAAGCCTTTCAGCCCTAGGGAACTTGTAAGACGTGTAGACGCCATAATCAGAAGGACATATGGGCAAAACGAAGAAAAACGCTTGAAAGCAGGGGAGATAGAGATATACCTAGACAGCATGAGGGCTTTCATAGGCGGCAAAGAGATAGAACTGACTACAGCCGAGTTCAGCATACTATTCGTCTTTATGGAGAATGAAAACGTAGTGCTTTCAAGAGAGCAGATAATACAGAAATCATTTGGGCATAGCTATGAAGGCATGGACAGAAATATAGACAGCTATATAAAGCGGCTTAGACAGAAAATTGAGGACAATCCAAGGAGCCCTGAGTACATAGTCACAAAGTATGGGGCAGGATATCTCTTCAGGAGAAAAGAGGTATGAAGATCAGGAAGATATGGCTTTTGGCACTGGCTGCCACTGCAAGTGTTTCGGTGGGCATAAACGTATTCGTACTGGGATCTCTTACAGAGCGGTACTTTTCAGACTACCTATCTGAAAGCTACAAGGAGCATACGGAGCAGATAGCCGACTACACTAGGCAGGCCTTGCTGAGTGACGAGATATCCTACAGCAAGATGTCGATAGAGCTAGAGACACATTTGGACGACCCTATAACCAGAATCAAGGTGTATAGCCCAGAGGGAGAGCTACTTGTGGATGTCAAAGACGACTACCATCTAGACATGGGCGTGGGAAGTCATATGATGGACAGGATGATGGAAAAATTTCAAGAGAAAGTGGATAGCTACTACATAAAGCAAGGTGACGAAATAGTAGGGATAGTGAACGTGACAAAGTATAGCTCGGAGGAAAACAGCATAGTAGCTGCCAGGTTCAAGTCCTCTCTTTTCCGGAACAGCCTCTTGTCAGCGGCTATATCTGGATGTGCATCTTTAGCGCTTGGGCTTGCGATAAGCAGAAAGATGAGCACAGAGCTGAAAGATACAGAAGAGCTGGCTGAAAGCATACAGCTTGGAGAATTCGGAAGTGCTACGAAGTCTTATATAGACGAGGTGGATAGCATTAGAAGAATACTTGCGGAACTAGGCATAAGGCTTAAGCTTAGGCAGAAGAGCAGAAAAGAGCTTATAGATCAGCTTGTTCATCAGGCTAGGACACCTCTGACTGTGCTGAAGTCGCATCTGGAGGCTATAGAGGACGGAGTGGTCCCCCCAGATGAAGAGGAGATTAGGATTTGTCAAAACCAGATAGAGAATCTGACTGCAATAATATCCAATATAAGTAGAATGATAGATGCAAGCAAGGAGACGGCAGAGGTTGAAGTTGAGGAGTTTGAAGTCGGAGATATGCTTAGGCAGATAGTTACAGGCCTTAGGGCTCAGTTTGAAAAGAAGAGGATATCGCTTGAGCTGGAGAGTTCAGACCAGATTTTAGCCAGAACCGATAAATACAAAGTCAGCCAGGCCATATACAACATAATGACTAACGCATATAAATATACAGAGCCAGAGGGGAAAGTGACTGTAAGCTATTCGACTGGCGAAGGCATGTTCAAAGTTGAGATAGAGGACACCGGAATAGGCATAGAGTCAGGAGATCTGGAAAAAGTGTTTGAGCCTTACTACAGAAGTGGTGTAGTCCAGGGAATGGGTGGAGAGGGAATTGGCCTTCACATTGCGAGAGAAAACTTAAATCTAGTGGGCGGAAGCATCTGGGTAGAGTCGAAGTTTGGCGAAGGGAGCAAGTTCACGGTATCGGTTCCTTTGGAGATCGGGTTCGGAGGTGATATATATGATGAAAAGACTATCAGAGAAATTTAAAAAGTTTCTAGACACAATAGCTGCTCAGAACGAGACAGTATATGGAAGCTCAAAGATGGACTGCTGTGAGCTCAACAAGAGCTCGAAGAGATCAATCAAGTGAGGCCGCTTACGCAAGCGGTCTTTTTAAATGCGAATTTTTTTCAAAACACCTCAGTTTCGTGGTAGAATGTATACTGTAAATACATAGAATGGGAGGGTTTGCTTTGTTTAAAAAACTGTTTGGATTTGGTAAAAAGAAAGAGGAGATAGAGCAGCTAGTCGAGGAAGGCAAGAAGGAAATAGAGGAAAGCGCCGAGAAGACTGCCGAAGAGATCTCTGAAAAGACCGAGGTGCTGAGAGAAGAGATCGAAAGAGAGGTAGAAGAGGCCGAGAAGAGAATCGAGCATTTAGACGAATATGCAAAGGCCCAGATTGAGACTAGCGAGAAACTTGAGGAGATTGGACACGAGATAGAGGAAGAGCTAGAAGAGCTGGAGAGCGAAGTCGAAACCGAGCTGCACGAGATAGAGGAGAAGCTTGCCGAAGACGTGGAGCTAGAGGAGACGGAAGAAGAGATAGAAGCCCCTAAGGGGATTTTCGGAAGGCTTAAGGCCGGACTTTTAAAGACTAGAAGAGGCATAACAGAGAAGATAGACGGGGTACTGAAGTCCTACAGAAAGATAGACGAGGAGCTGTTCGAAGACCTGGAGGAAGTGCTTATAATGGCCGACATTGGCGTAGACACAAGCCTCAAGATAATAGAGAATGTAAAAGACAAGGTGAGAGAGAGAAAGATAACGGAAGTAGACGACATAAAAGGCCTTATAAAAGAAGAGATGAAATCGATACTGAAAGGCGGAGAAAACAGCAAGCTCGACTTTTCCAAATCGCCTAGCATAGTGCTAGTGGTAGGGGTGAACGGCGCTGGAAAGACGACTACTATAGGAAAGCTTTCTTCAAGGCTTAAAAACGAAGGCAAGAAAGTGCTTATAGCGGCAGGCGACACTTTCAGGGCTGCGGCCATAGAGCAGCTACAGGAGTGGTCAAACAGGTCTGGAGTAGACATAATAGCCCACAGCGAAGGAGCTGACCCTGCGGCTGTTATATTCGACGGCATACAGTCTGCAAAAGCCAAAGGCATAGACGTGTTGATATGTGACACGGCTGGAAGGCTTCACAACAAGGTCAACCTTATGAACGAGCTAAACAAGATATTCAGGATTGTGGAGAGGGAGTTCCCGGAGGCTAAGAAAGAGGTGCTGCTTGTGGTGGATGCCACTACGGGACAGAACGCAGTCCAGCAGGCCAAGGTGTTCAAAGAGGCTTGCGACATAACGGGCATAGTGCTCACTAAGCTTGACGGAACTGCAAAAGGTGGAGTTGTGCTTGCTGTGCAGTCCGAGATAAACGTGCCAGTAAAGCTCGTAGGCGTGGGAGAGAAGCTTGAAGACCTTCAGGACTTCGACCCTGACGAGTTTGTAGACGCCATATTCGAGGGCTAAAATTATAGTTGACAAAGAGCCTCAAACGATGTAGAATAACAACTGTCAAGTAAATAACTTTACAGATGAGAGTTGATAAAATTGTTTGAAAAGATGGTTGAAATCGGAGATTTGTTTGACTTTTACGGCAATCTCTTAAGCGACAAGCAGAGAACAGTGACAGAGCTTTACTACGTGCAGGACTTCTCGCTCAGCGAGATAGGGGAAAACCTGGGGATAAGCAGACAGGGAGCGCACGACACTCTTAAGAGGGCCGAAGCTAATCTGTACGGCTACGAAGAGCGACTTGGGCTTGTAGAGAAGTTTGAGCTAAACAAGACAAGGCTTAAAAAAATAGTCGAGCTTATAGACTCCATAGAGGCTAAAACTGAAAGCCTCGACATAGAGGGAATAAAATCAGACATTGGTTCTGTAAAAGAGATATACTCAGATATACTAGATTAGGCCAGGAGGGATACGAATGGTATTTGAAGGATTGGCTAGCAAGCTTCAGGACACTCTCGACAAGCTGAAAAGCAAGGGGAGGCTGACTGAAAAAGACGTAGACACAGCCATGAGAGAAGTTAAAATGGCCCTTCTTGAAGCGGACGTAAACTTCAGAGTCGTAAAAGACTTTATAAAGAAAGTAAAAGAGAGAGCCATAGGCCAGGATGTAATGGGAAGCCTTACGCCTGCGCAACAGGTTATAAAGATAGTGAATGAAGAGCTGACAGAGCTTATGGGAAAAGAGGAGAGCAAGATAAACTTCGCCTCTAGCCCGCCGACTGTAATCATGATGTGCGGACTCCAGGGAGCTGGAAAGACCACTACTTCCGGAAAACTGGGAGGGCTTTTCAAGAAGAAAGGCAAGAGGCCGCTTCTTGTGGCATGTGATGTGTACAGACCTGCCGCCATAAAGCAGCTTGAGGTGGTTGGAGAGAAGCTTGACATACCGGTCTTCAGCATGGGGGACAAGGTGGACCCTGTAAACATAGCCAAGGCTGGTGTAGAGCATGGAAAGAAGAACGGCAACGACCTTATAATAATAGACACAGCCGGAAGACTTCACATAGATGACGAGCTTATGGACGAGCTTGGAAATATAAAGTCAGAAGTTCAGCCTCAGGAGATACTGCTTGTGGTGGACTCGATGACTGGGCAGGACGCAGTTTCCGTGGCAGAGACTTTCGATGAGAAGCTAGACGTAAACGGCGTAGTGCTTACAAAGCTTGATGGAGACGCCAGAGGTGGTGCTGCTCTTTCTATAAAGGCTGTAACAGGCAAGCCTATAAAGTTCATAGGTATGGGCGAGAAGCTGGACCAGCTGGAGGTCTTCTATCCAGAGAGGATGTCTTCAAGGATACTTGGCATGGGAGACGTGCTGAGCCTTATAGAGAAGGCGCAGGAGACTTTCGACGCGGACAAGGCCAAAGAGCTTGAGCAGAAAATAAAGTCTCAGGAGTTCGACTTTGAGGACTTCTTAGGACAGCTTCAGCAGATGAAGAACATGGGGCCGCTTACAGACCTCTTGGGGATGATTCCAGGCATGAACTCCAAGCAGATGAAGAATCTCAATGTAGACGAGAGAGAATTCGTAAAGATAGAGGCTATAATCCAGTCTATGACAAGAAAGGAAAGGCAGAATCCTGACCTTATAGACGGAAGCAGGAGAAAGCGTATAGCCAAGGGAAGTGGAAGCAATATTCAGGATGTGAACAAGCTTCTAAAGCAGTTCAAGGAAACCAAGAAGATGATGAAGAAGTTTGGGGATCTTGAGAAGACTATGAAGAAAAAAGGGAAGCTGGGCCTTCCGTTTTTCAAATAAATAAAACAAATAAAGAGGATTTTCAGAGGAGGAAATTAAATGTCAGTAAAGATAAGATTAACAAGAATGGGTCAAAAGAAGAAGCCTTATTACAGAATAGTTGTAGCGGATTCTCGTTCGCCAAGAGACGGTAGAATAATAGAGGCTATAGGAAGCTACAACCCAGTTTCAGAGCCAAAAGAGTTCAAGATAGAAGCAGACAAGGCTGTAAAGTGGATGCTTACAGGAGCGAAGCCTACAGACACTGTAAACAAGCTTTTCAAAGACAATGGAGTTCTTGAGCAGTTCGAAGCAGCTAAAAAAGCGTAACTTCTAGGAGTGAATAATATGGGTGAATTAGTCAGTATGTTGGCAAAGTCCCTAGTGGACAATCCTGATCAAGTCGAGGTTAAGACTGTAGAGGATGGCCAGTCTGTAAAGATAGAACTGAAAGTTGCCCCAGATGACATGGGAAAAGTCATAGGAAAGCAAGGCAAGATTGCTAAGGCCATCAGGACGGTAGTCAAGGCCGCTGCGATAAAAGAGAACAAGAAAGTCACAGTAGATATAGTTTAGGAAAAGGGATTAGTTTAGCTAGTCCTTTTTCTAATTAAGGCGAAATATTAGCGAGGTATATATATGGAATACTTACAAGTTGGAAAGATATCGAATGTTCATGGCTTGAATGGAGAAGTCAAGGTTATACCGCTTACGGACGATATAAAGCGATTCGGAGAGCTTGAGGGAGTATATATGGGAATGGACAAGGACTATTTTGAAATAGATAAAGTCAGCTACCAGAAGGGTCAGGCGATTATAAAGTTCAAGGGGATATCCAGCCTTGTAGAGGCTGAAGACAAGATAAACTCATTTTTATGGGTCAAGACAGAAGAGGCCAAAAGGCCGGAAGGGGCCTACTTCCTCTTCGAGATAATAGGGCTTGAAGTCTACGATGTCTCCGGAAACTACGTGGGCAAGGTGAAAGACGTGCTCCAGCCGGGTGCAAACGACGTCTATGTTGTGAAAAACGGCGAGAGCGAATACCTCATCCCTGGAATAAAAGAGATAGTCGTAAACATAGACCTTGATGAAAAGAAGATGACTATAGACCCTCTAGAGGGCATGATAGAATGAAAATAGACATACTCACCCTTTTTCCGAATATGTTTCCGCCTGTGCTGAACGAGAGTATAATAGGTAGGGCGTGCGAAAACAACATAGTGGAGCTAAACTATGTGGACATAAGGGACTTTTCGAACAACAAGCACAACAAGGTGGACGACTACTCCTACGGCGGAGGGATGGGCATGCTGATGAAGCCGGAGCCCATATACGACGCCATAGAGAGTGTAAAGACTGAGAATGCGAGGGTTATATACCTGAGCCCCAAGGGAAGAGTCTACAATCAGCAGCTTGCACTGGAGCTTTCAAAGGAAGATCATCTTGTGCTCCTCTGCGGACACTACGAGGGCATAGACAGCAGGATAGTAGAACACTATGTGACAGACGAAATCTCCATAGGGGATTATGTGCTCACGGGCGGAGAGCTTGGAGCCATGGTGGTGGCCGACTCTGTAGTCAGACTTCTGCCAGGCGTGCTGAGCGACGAAGAGTCATTTGTCATAGAGTCCCACTACGACGGGCTGCTGGAGTACCCTCAGTATACAAGGCCCAGGGAGTTTAGAGGTCACGAGGTCCCTGAGGTGCTTCTCTCCGGGAACCATAAGAAGATAGAGGAGTGGAGACATTACGAATCGCTCAAGATCACTTACTCAAACAGGCCGGACATGATAGAAGGCAGAGAGCTTTCGAAAACTGAAAAAAAGATGCTGGAAAACATAAAAAAAGAATTGAAAAAGTAAAACAGAGATGATATAATATTAAAGGCAAGACGGACGGTCCTCTGTCGGGAAAACCCGGCAAGAACGGCTATGAAGAAGGGAGGGGAAACCCATGGATATAATCAAAATGCTAGAGCAAGAGCAAATGAGATCAGAACTTACACCTTTCAACGTAGGAGACACTGTAAAGGTTCACTACAGAGTTGTAGAGGGTACTAGAGAGAGAATTCAGATATTCGAAGGAACTGTACTTAAAAAGCAGAATGGCGGATTGAGAAGCACTTTCACTGTAAGAAGAATAGCTTCAGGAGTTGGAGTTGAGAGAACTTTCTCGCTACACTCTCCAAAGATAGAGAAGCTTGAAGTAGTAAGAAAAGGTAAGGTAAGAAGAGCTAAGCTTAACTACCTAAGAGACAGAGTAGGAAAAGCAGCCAAAGTTAAAGAGAAGATGTAATCTATAGGGACTGTGCGCAACAGTCCCTATATTTGTATGGAAGCTAGAGAGGAAGAAGAGATTTGGTAAAAGATATGGATCACATAAACTGGTATCCTGGTCATATGAAAAAGACCAAGGACCTCTTGAGGGACAGTTTAAAGCTTATAGATATAGTGGTAGAGCTTCTGGACTCGAGGATTCCAAGAAGCAGCAAGAATCCAGATATAGACACGATCATAAACAACAAGCCAAAGCTGGTGCTTATGAACAAGTCCGACCTCGGGAACGAAGAGGGGAATAGAATCTGGAAAAAACATCTAGAGAATGAAAATACAAAGGTTATGTTTGTAAATGCGCACAGTCCGAAAGATGGGGCTCGTATAACCAAGGAGATCCAGAGCATCCTCAAAGACAAGATAGAGGAGCGAAAGGCCAAAGGCATAAAGAACGTAACAGTGAGGGCCATGATAGTTGGAATCCCCAATGTGGGGAAGTCCACGCTTATAAACTCGCTTTCGGGACGTAAAGGCGCCAAAACTGGAAACAGGCCTGGAGTCACAAAGGGAAAGCAGTGGATAAAGCTCAAGGGCAATATAGAGCTATTGGACACGCCAGGTATACTCTGGCCTAAGTTTGAAGACCAGGAAGTGGCAATGAACCTTGGGTTCACTGGAGCTATAAAAGACGAGGTGCTGGACATAGAGACACTGGCCTTGAGACTTATAGAGAGACTTATCTCTATAGACTCTGCGGTGCTTGAAGACAGATATGGGATTGAAATCTCAGAAGGTCAGTCGCCGCTTGGTGTCATGGACACAATAGCCCTTGCAAGAGGTGCTGTTGCAAGAAACAAGGAAATCGACTACACTAGGGTTGCAAACATGGTGCTAGACGAATTTAGAAAAGGCGTGCTTGGGAGGATAACTCTTGAGCTTCCAGAGAGGGAGTGATGCCTTGAGAGAACTGGAATCAAAGCTGAGAAGTGAGGGCTATAGATATATAGCCTGCGTAGATGAAGTGGGAAGAGGCTGCCTTGCAGGTGATGTGGTAGCCGCTGCTGTGATAATGCCAGAAGATGGCTTTATAGAAGGTGTAAAGGATTCAAAGAAGCTTTCTCCTAAAAAGAGAGAACAGCTATACTCTGAAATACTCAAAACTGCAATAGGCGTTGGGATAGGAAGAATCGACGCAGACACCATAGACGAAATCAATATAAGGCAAGCTACGCTTATGGCCATGAAGATGGCTGTAGAGAACATAGTAGACAGAGAGGGAAGCATAATAACCCCTGAGTATATACTTGTAGACGCCGAGACTATAGATACCGACATACCACAGCAGGCCATAATAAAAGGAGATGCAACTGTTTACGGAATAGCTGCAGCTTCCATAGTAGGTAAAGTCTACAGAGATAGGCTCTGCGAAGAGTGGGGGAAGCTCTACCCTGAGTACCGATTTGAGAAGCATAAAGCTTACGGTACGAAAGAACATAGAGAGCTTATACAAGAACATGGTGCCAGCGAGATTCACAGAAAGAGCTTTTTGAAAAAAATTTTGGGAGTAGAGTAGAGCGTTTTATTTTAAGGAGGAAACTAAATGGAAAAAGTTAAATTTACGGAACTAGGATTAGGTGAAGAAGTACTAAGAGCGATAGAGGATATGGGATTTGAAAACCCTTCAGATATACAGAGAGATGCTATACCTGTGCTTATGGAAGGTCACGACCTTATAGGACAGGCCCAGACGGGAACTGGAAAGACGCTTGCGTTTGGAGCGCCTATACTAAGCGGAATGGAAAAGACTAGAGGGCAGATAAAAGCTATAATGCTTACGCCTACTAGAGAGCTTGCAATACAGGTAAGCGAAGAGCTTAAGAGAATCTCCAAGTACAAGGGAATCAAGACAACTGCTGTATACGGTGGTAGCTCTATACAGGACCAGATAAGAGCTATAAAGTCTAATACAGACATAGTTGTCGGAACTCCAGGAAGAGTGCTTGACCTTATAAGAAGAAGAGTCATAAGACTTGAAAATATAGAGTATCTAGTGCTTGACGAGGCCGACGAGATGCTGAACATGGGATTCCTAGACGATATAGAGGAGATAGTTAGAAACTGTAACGAAGACAGACAGACTCTTCTTTTCTCGGCTACAATGCCAGACAGAATAAAGGCGCTAGCTAGAAACTACATGAAGCCAGACCTTAAGCATGTCAAGATAGCTAAGAAGTCTATAACTACTGCGTCTGTTGAGCAGTTCTACTTTGAGACAAAGGCTAGAAACAGATTCGAGACGCTTTGTAGGATACTTGACTTCTATGCGCCTACTTCGTCTATAATCTTCTGCAATACAAAGAAGGAAGTTGACGAAATAGTTGCGAATCTTCAGAAAAAAGGCTACAGCGTAGAGGGAATGCACGGAGATATGACTCAGGGATTCAGGATGAGAACTCTTGAGAACTTCAGAGAGGGAACTATAAAAGTACTTGTGGCTACAGACGTAGCGGCAAGGGGAATAGACGTAAGCCACGTAACTCACGTTATAAACTACGGACTTCCTTTCGAGACAGACTCTTATGTGCATAGAATAGGAAGAACTGGAAGAGCGAACAGAGAGGGAACTGCCTACACTATAGTGACTTCAAAGGACAAGCCTAAGCTAAAGCAGATCCAGAGAGTGCTTAAGTGTGTCATAGACAGAAAAGACATACCTAAGATAGAGGAGATATTCAAGGCCAAGAGCGAGCTTGTAATAAAGACTATAAGAGAAGAACTGGACAAGAAAGAGTACGAAGGATTTATAGAGATGGCCAAAGAGCTTACAGAGACAGACAGCGCTCTTGACATAATAGCTGTTCTCTTAAGCATGAAGTACAAAGAAGAGACGAGCTACGAGATGGACGACGACAGCATAGAGGGAACTGACTACATGAAGTCGGAGGAAGCTAGAATCTTTATAAACATAGGGAAGAAAGACGGAATCACCAAGAGAAAGCTGATAAGCTTCCTAGTGGATGAAGGGCATATGAAAGAGAACGCCATAAAGAACATAACTATACTGGACAAATTCTCTTTCTTCAACCTGAAGTCGAAAGATGTGGAGAGACTGTTCAAGAGATGCCAAGGCAGAAAGTTCTGCAAGAGAGCTGTGAATATGGAGATAGCTAAAGGTAAGTAAAGAACAGAATATAGAAGAAAAAAATCAATAAAAGCAATTTTATTGATTTTTTTTTATGTCTTAAGGGATGGATAGAAGAGTTCGATAATAGTCTTAGGTGGTGATTAGCTTGAGAATTAATATACCTATGGTCAGGAGCAACGAGTTTTCTGACCGAAACATGTTTGCGAAGCTGAAGCCAGGAGACAAGATAAGGGGCAAGGTGCTTGAAATAAAGGGTGACCTTGTGAGGCTGGAGCTGAGAAGCGGAGAAGTGGTGTACGGAAAGTCAGAGATTCCGCTTGATTTTTCCAATGAAAAGTTTATGAGTTTTATAGTTAAAGAGATGGGAGACAATATCCTGAGCCTTGTGCCGGACTACGACAGCATAGAGCTAAACGACAACTACACCATAAAGAACGAGCGCCTTATAATGAACAAGGTATTAGAGTTCCTGGGCCTTGAAAAAAGCGACGAGAATATAGAGCTTGTAAAGAACATGGTCAAGTTCAATATGCCTCTGGACTCTGACACGGTGCAGGAGAGCCTTAAATACATGGACAAGATCATATCTCTTCTGAATATAGAGCCGAGCGAGGATGCGTATGTGCTGAGCAAGAACATAGACCATATGAAGGAGGACCTTGCGAACTTCTTTAAGCTTCCAAAGGATGAGGCCGAGGCGAAGGCTCCGAGCGCTTCGGCAGAGGCTGGAGATTTTGAAGAACTTGAGTTCAAGGAGATAAACTACAGCAGAGACAAGCTGGCCTTGTCCTCAAAAGCTGAAGAGACAGCAGTAGGAAAGGAAGCTTCAAAAGGAGATGCGGCCTTGAAAGGGACAGTAGTTCAAGAGGGCGCAGATATCCCTGAGAAAGCCAATATTGAAAGGCTTAAAAGCCTAATAGACGCATTGGACAGGGACATAAAGCAGAAGATAGAGGGCGGTTCTCCGGAGCTGGAGGTGGCGGAAAAAGAAAGGCTTCAGATGGAAAAATCGCTCTACAAGAACGTCACAGATGAAGTGAAATCCGAGCTTCAAAAGCTCTTTCCAGAGGGCAAGCTCACGGAAAAAGACATACAGAAGCTAGTCTTTCTGAACAGGGCTGAAGTCAAGGTATCGATAGAGAACCTTAAAAGCCTTGAGAGTATTTTAAAGGGCGAGAGCATATCGGGCGAACTTGAAAGCATCTTGGAGTCTGCCGTATCGGAGAAGCTCATACTGCCAGAGGACAAGCTAAAGCTTCAGAATATGGCTGAAAAGATAGTCTCAAAGCTTGGAGAGAAGGACATAGAAACCATAAAGGAGTACAAGGAGAATATAAACGAGATATTGAAAGAGGTTTCAGAAAAGCTTTCCCAAGAAAGTCCCAAAAGCGAGCAACTGTCTAAACAGATTGGGAGCCTTGGGGAAAAGCTGGACATGTACAACAAGATAAATGAGAAGTCCATGTTTATGTTCATCCCTCTGAACGTGGAGAGAGACGAAGTGAAAGACAAGCTCTACTTTATGAGCAAACGAAGACACGGTGCTCAGTCGGAAACGATAAGGGCCTATATATCGCTTCAGACCGAGAATTTAGACAGGGTCAGCGCTGTATGCGACTACAAGTACGGGAGGCTGGACATTTCATTTAGGGTGGGAAAAGAGAAGGTAGAGCTTTTTTCCAGCACAAAAGACGTGCTTAAAACGGCGCTTTCTTCAGTTGGCTATTCAGACGTAAATATAAATATAAAAGAGGACATACAGGAAGACATCTTGGATATGATGTCTGACGAGAGCAGCATAAACTATATGATAAATGTAAAGGTGTGATTGTCTTGGCGTTAGAGAAGAACGAAGCGGAAAAGCTGGCGGTGGCCCTCAAGTACGACAAGGAGTCTGGGGAGGCTCCTAAAGTCGTGGCGAAAGGCCGCGGAGAAGTGGCGAAGAACATAGTCGAAAAAGGCAAGGAGTCTGGGGTGGAGTCTATAGAAAACCCCATTTTGGCAAAGGACCTTATGATGCTCGAACTCCAGGAAGAGATACCGGAAGCGCTGTACCAGGCGGTTGCAGAGGTCATGGCATATATATACAGACTGGACTCGGAGTCAAAATGGTAGATAGGAAAGCTATAGGAGACATAGGAGAACAGCTGGCTGTGGAGCACCTAGAAAAGCGGGGACATAAGATAAGAAACAGAAACTACAGAAACAGAACTGGAGAGATAGACGTAGTCAGTTCATACGGCGTGTATATAGTCTTTACGGAGGTGAAAGCAAGATCTGGCCTTATATACGGAAGGCCTGGCGAGTCTGTAGACTATAGAAAGATTAAGAAGATAAGGCGAGTTGCTGAGGGCTATCTTCAGCGCAAGAACATATGGGATTTACAGCCTAGGTTTGACGTAATAGAGGTGCTGTTTAAAGGCGGAGAAACTGAGATAAACCATATAGAGAATGCATTCTAATATAAAAAAATCATAGTCCGAAGACTATGATTTTTTTAGTACTTTTCTACCTCTTCAACTTCGTAGCCGTTTAGCTCTACAGTTACAGACTCCATAATTACATCTTCAAGAGGCTTGTCTGCAGGGTCTGTCTTGGAGTCAGCTATGCTGTCCACGACTTCAAGCCCTTCCACTATCTTTCCGAAGGCTGCATACATGCCGTCTAGATGTGGAGAGTCCTTGTGCATAAGGAAGAACTGGCTTCCACCAGAGTTTGGATCCATAGCTCTGGCCATAGATATAACTCCTCTTTCGTGCTTAAGCTCGTTCTTCACTCCGTTTGACTTAAACTCGCCTCTGATCGAGTATCCAGGTCCGCCTATCCCTATTCCCTCAGGGCAACCTCCCTGTATCATAAATCCCTTAATGACTCTGTGAAAAGTTAGACCGTTGTAGAATCCTTCGCTCACTAGGTTTATAAAGTTGCTAGCTGACTGAGGTGCGTACTCAGGCATAAGCTCTATCACTATATTGCCTTTGTCTTTGACTTTCATCGTAACTACTGGGTTCATATAAAATACCTCCATATCATCTTTTATAGACCTCTATTATACCATAGCCAGCGAATTGGAATTGTACTATTTTTTGTTTTCTTCAACCCAGTCTTTTGCCACCTCTACATTCTCCTCTGCTGGAATCGGCACATCGGTCTTCTCTTTTTTCTTATCTACGTCGGCCCAGGCTGCATTTCTGTTGCTCTCTTTTACTGTTTTTTTCTTGCACTTGTCCATTTTAATCCCCCCTGTAAATATTTCGTATACATAATATATCTCCCCAAAAGAGGATTTTAAACAAAAAACTTAAATATTTATAGTAGAGAAGCAAAATAAAAATAAAGAGAAGAGAGGCGGTTTTATGCTTTCAAAGGTAAGGACATGTGTGCTTAACGGCATAGAAGGTGTAGATGTGGAGGTGGAGACCGATATATCGATTGGGCTTCCGAACTTCAACATAGTGGGGCTTGCCGACACGTCTATAAGAGAGTCTAAAGACAGGGTGAGGGCGGCCATAAAAAACAGCGGCTATCAGTTCCCTATAAGCAGGATAACTACGAATTTAGCGCCGGCCAACGTCAGGAAAGAGGGGTCGCATCTAGACCTTCCCATAGCTCTCGGGATAATGAAGTCGACTGGGGAGATTCGAGGGGAGATTTCGGAAATGGCTTTTATAGGGGAACTGTCGCTAGACGGGAAATTGAAGCGGATAGACGGGGCGCTTCCTGCCGTGCTCTACCTTAAGAAGTCTGGAGTCAGGAGAGTGGTAGTACCGGAGGAAAACAAAAGAGAAGCTGGGGTGGTCAGGGGAATCGAAGTCATAGCCCCAGAGAGTCTAGGAGAGCTTGTGGGGTATTTAAACGGAGAGAGTGACATAGATCCCTATACCTGCGAATTAGCTCGGCCAAGGAGCTTGTTAGGGCTTGACTACAGCGAAGTAAAGGGCCAGCTTGCGGCCAAGAGAGCTATAGAGATAGCTGCTGCCGGATTCCACAATATGATCATGATAGGGCCTAGGGGGTCTGGAAAGACAATGCTTGCAAAGCGCATACCTTCAATTATGCCGGAGCCCACTTTTGAGGAGTGTCTTGAGATGACAAATATATACAGCGTTTCAGGCTTGCTGGGTGAGAGTTGCTTGATATCTGAAAGGCCTTTTCGGTCTCCACATCACACCGTGTCTTCCGCTGCGCTATCTGGGGGAGGGATAAATCCAAAGCCTGGAGAGCTGTCTCTTGCCCACAAGGGAGTGCTCTTTTTAGACGAACTTCCGGAATTCAAGAAGCCTTCCATAGAAGTGCTGAGGCAGCCTCTAGAGGACAGAGAGATAAATATCTCAAGGGTGAACGGAAAGACCAAGTATCCCTGCGACATAATGCTTGTAGCGGCCATGAATCCCTGCCCTTGTGGAAACTATGGCACCACGAAAAACTGTAGCTGTTCGCAGTTTCAGGTGGACCGGTATATATCGAGAATAAGCGGGCCGGTGTTAGACAGGCTGGACATCCATGTAGAAGTCGGAAGGCTTGAGTACGAAGAGCTAGAGGGAGAGATGGTGTCTGAAAGCTCGGAAAGAATCAAGAAAAGAGTTGAAAGAGCCAGAGAAATCCAAAAAGAGAGACAGGGAGAAGGCGTATACAACTCGCGCTTTTCGACAGATCAGGTGAAAAGATACTGCGCGCTTGACTCCGAGACCAAGAAGATAATGAAAGAAGCGTTTAAGGCCATGGGACTTAGCGCAAGGTCCTACGACAAGATAATAAAGATCTCAAGGACGATTGCGGATCTGGCAGAGGAAGAAAATATAAAGAGGGACCATGTGCTGGAAGCTGTGCAGTACAGAAGTCTGGAGAGGAAGTACTGGAGATGAAGGAAAGGGATATACTTATATGGCTTAACGGGCTTGCTGGGATAAACAACAGGTATATGGAGAAGCTGGACTCTGAAATTGAGGACATTACCTCTCTCTGGCATATGGACAGGGCAGAGGTGGAGGCGATAGAGGGGATAGGGAAGACTCTGAAGCGCAGCATGGCGAGTTGCCGAGACATCGAGAGCTACAGAGAGATGCTTGAAAACACGAAAAAGCAGGGGATAGATATACTGACTATAAGAGATGTGGGATATCCGAAAAGCCTCAGGGAGATTCCGGATGCGCCCAGGGTCCTGTATATAAAAGGAGAGCTCAAGCCTGAAGATGAACTGGCCATCTCTGTAGTCGGGCCTAGAAAGGCCAGCCAGTACGGACTTTGGGCGGCAGAGACACTCGCCAGAGAGCTCTCTGTTCGAGGCATAACGGTGGTAAGCGGAATGGCTCTAGGAGTAGATGCGGCTGCACATATGGCCGCACTGGACAGTGGAGGGAGGACTGTGGCGGTGCTTGGAACGGGGGTGGACGTAGTATATCCTTCCAAGAACAGGCATCTGTACGAGAGGATAATCCAAAACGGCGCTGTAATATCTGAGTTTCCGCCTGGAACTAAGGGGCTTCCCTACAGGTTTCCGCAGAGAAACAGGATAGTCAGCGGGCTTTCTGTGGGGACTATAATAGTAGAGGCTGGGGAGAAGAGTGGGACGCTGACCACCGCCCAGCACTGCCTAGACCAGGGCAGAGAGGTGTTCGCAGTTCCAGGGAATATAAACAGCGTCTACAGCAAAGGCACAAATTCTCTGATACAGGACGGGGCCAAGCTTGTGATGGATATAGACGATATCCTTTCAGAGGTTAAGGATCTTGAGGGTTTAAGTCTTGGAGTCAGAGCAGAAGAGATGGAGTCGTTGAGCTCTCTAGAAAAAAGAGTCCTGGGTGTCATGGTAGAGCCTATGGGAGCGGAACTCATTTCGATTGCACTTGGGGAACCGCTACCCGATGTAATGGGAATACTGACTGTGCTTGAAATAAAAGGAAAAGTAAAGCGCTGGAAAGGAGGCGTATTCTGCAGAGTGAAAATAATTTCTTAAAACAGTAGTAATTAGTGTGAATTTATGTTAAGTTTTAAAAGAAACGGTTTGAGACGCAGCAATGCTTTAAACTCCGTATACAAAAAGATGGAGGTGGTTGTATGGCCAAGTCTTTAGTTATAGTAGAGTCTCCAGCTAAGGCAAAGACCATATCCAAGTTTCTAGGGCGTAACTACAAAGTTAAGGCCTCGGTGGGACACGTTAGGGATCTCCCGAAGAGCAAGCTTGGAATTGACATAGAGGAAAACTTCGAGCCAAACTATATAACTATAAGGGGGAAAGGCCCTGTTATAAAGGAGCTTAAGTCGGAGGCCAAGAAGGCTGATAAAGTGTATTTGGCTACTGACCCCGACAGAGAGGGAGAAGCCATTTCGTGGCATCTTTCATATATACTCGGTCTAGATGAAGACAAAGACATAAGGATAGAGTTCAACGAGATAACGAAAGACGCTGTAAAAAACGCAATAAAGAACCCCAGGAAGATAAACAGGAACTTGGTAGATGCCCAACAGGCGAGAAGGGTGCTGGACAGGCTTGTTGGATACAAGATAAGCCCGCTGCTCTGGAAAAAGGTCAAGAAGGGGCTCAGTGCCGGAAGGGTTCAGTCTATAGCTACAAAGATCATATGCGACAGGGAGAAGGAGATCGACGATTTCGACCCTAAAGAGTACTGGAGCATAGACGCTGAATTTATAAAAGACAGAAAGAAGTTCAGTGGCAGTTTTTACGGAGTAGAGGAGTCGGGCAAGGAAAAGAAGCTTGAAATTCCGAACGAAGAAGAAGCGAGCAAGATAATGGAAGTGCTGAAGCGGGAGAAGTACAATGTAAAGTCCATAAAGAAGGGAAAGCGAAAGAGAAATCCTTATGCGCCCTATACTACTAGTAGCCTCCAACAGGACGCCTCCAAGAAAATAAACTTTTCTACAAAGAAGACCATGATAGTTGCACAGCAGCTATATGAAGGGGTCGACATAAAGGGAGAGGGCAGCGTAGGACTTGTGACGTATATAAGAACCGACTCGACTAGGGTGTCTAGCGAGGCGAAAGAGAAGGTGTCTGAGTACATCCTCGAGAAATACGGTCAGGAGTACCTCGGTCAAGGAACTGTAAGCAAGAAAAGCAAAGGCGGACAGGACGCCCACGAAGCAATAAGGCCTACATATGTAGACAAGGACCCAGAGACTATAAAGGAATCGCTGAGTAAAGAGCAGTACAAGCTCTACAAGATGATATGGGACAGGTTTGTGGCAAGCCAGATGACTCCGGCTGAATTCGAGACTTTGAACATATCTATAAAGGCAGGAGACTACATCTTCAGGGCCAGCGGATCAAGGATCCTGTTTGACGGATTCCTAAAGCTCTACAAGCTAGACGACACAAAAGACGTCATATTGCCAGAGCTTGAGGAAGGGGAGGAGCTGAAGCTTCAAAAGCTAGACCCGAAGCAGCACTTCACACAGCCTCCGCCTAGGTACTCTGAGGCCACACTTGTAAAGACGCTAGAGGAGCTTGGGATAGGAAGACCGAGTACGTATGCGCCGACTATAAGCACCATACTCGCTAGAGGGTATGTGGCACTTGAGAAAAAGGCATTTATGCCTACAGAGCTAGGTCTCATAGTGACAGAGCTGCTAGAGCAGTACTTCAAGGACATACTCGACCAGGAGTTCACAGCCAATCTAGAGGGCAATCTTGACAAGATAGAGCTGGGAGAGAAGGATTGGAAAGACATAGTCTCTGATTTCTATGGAAGCTTCAGGAAAGAGCTTGAAATAGCGGAAGAAGAGATGAAAAACGTAGAGATAAAGGATGAAGTTACAGACATAATCTGCGAGAAATGCGGAAGGAACATGGTGATAAAGATGGGAAGGTACGGAAAATTTCTGGCCTGCCCTGGATACCCGGAATGTCAAAATGCGAAACCGCTTATTTCAGATATAGGGATAGAATGCCCTAAGTGCGAAGACGGCAAGATAGCCGAGAGAAGGAGCAAGAAAGGCAGGGTATTCTACGGATGCACAAACTACCCTGAATGCGATTTCGTCTCTTGGGACAAGCCTATAGATAGAAAATGCCCTGAATGCGGAGAGATACTTCTGGAAAAGGCGACCAAGAAAAAGAAAAAAATAATCTGTAGCAACTCTGAATGTAATTATTCGGAAGAGCATAGCCTGGACTAGTCAAGGCAAATAAACTCAGGATATGTTTGCATAAATATCCTGAGTTTATTCAATAAAGAGACTATATGGCAAGGATTAAAAGGACAATAGTCCCAATTAATGGGTGGATTGAATGAAAAAAAATGAAACTCTTCTCAAATATATAAAAATAGATTAATATATAAGGTGTGGGTTTATAATTAATAGTACATAAAAGCTTTTTATAGCTATTTTTTGGGCAAATAATGAAAGCGGGAGGAAGCGTGGAATGAATATATATGGGAATGCAGACTTGCTGACAGCGGCGATGAACGGGTCTATGTTGAAGGAAAAGGCTCTCAGTCAAAACTTGGCAAACATAAATACGCCTGACTACAAGAGGAAAGACGTGAAATTCCAGACAGAACTGAGCCGAGCGGTCTTTGGAGATGGAAAGCTTGAGCTAGCTGCGACAGATGAAAATCACATAACTAGAAGCGGAGGGCTTTCAAGCTACAATCCGAAGATAGAGAGCATGAGCAATATTTCAGCTAGAAGAGACGGAAATGGAACCACTGTAGACGTCGAGATGGCTGAAAAGGCTAAGAATGCCATAATTTACAATGCCCTAGTTGGGCAGGTTTCAAGAAAATTCAATTCTCTCAAATCGGTTATAGCAGAAGGAGCGAAGTAAAATGAGCATATTCAGTTCTATAAATATAAGTGCATCTGGACTCAACTCTGAGAGGACCAGGATGGATACGATATCTAAAAACATAGCTAATGCCAACACTACAAGGACAAGCGCAGGTACGCCTTACAGAAGGCAGCTGGCTGTGTTCCAGGAGGATGGAGATGTGTCTTTCGACTCTATTCTCTCTAAAGCCAAGGAGAGCACGGAATCAAGCGGAGGGGTTAAGATTACGGGGATAGTTGAAGACCAAAGCGAGTTCAAACTAGTCTACGACCCGGGTCACCCTGACGCCAGAGAAGACGGCTACGTGGAGATGCCAAACGTAGATATAGTCAGAGAGATGGTAGACATGATAACTGCCACAAGGGCGTATGAAGCGAATCTTACATCTATAAACACGGCCAAGAGCATGGCCATGAAAGCCATAGACATAGGAAAGTAGAAAGCGGGGATAAATGATGAATATAAACGGAATCAGCAGTATATCGGGAAACGAGATGTTCAAAATAGATAAAGCAGGGTTTGAAGAGGCGCAAGAAAGCGAAGTCTCATTCCAGGACTTTCTAAAGCAGTCTATAAAGGAAGTGAACGAACTTCAAGTAGATGCAGAGAACAAGAACATAATGCTTGCAACTGGTAAAATAGAGAATATACACGATGTCACCATAGCTTCGGAAAAAGCGAAAGTGGCGTTAGACCTTACTCTAGCTGTCAGAACCAAAGTAGTTGACGCCTACAGAGAAATAATGAGAATGCAAGTATAGACAAAGCTAGAGGTGAGGTGATTCGGTGGGTGATTTAATAGAGAAAATAAAAAATCAGCTGAATAGCTTTTGGAGCGGGACAGAAAAAAAGAGAAAAGTACTTATAATATCGGGACTGGCTGTGATTTTGATAGCCATTTCCTCGGCTATATTCTTCCTCACTAGGACTGAATATGTGGTTTTATATGATAATCTGTCTCTAAAAGAAGCCGGAGCTATTACAGCAAGTTTAGACGAGCAGGGGATCCTCTGGAAAGAGGGCAAAGACGGCACGGAGCTATCGGTTCCGGCCAATATGAAAGACAAGGCCAAGATAAACTTGGCGGTGGAAGGACTTCCAGAGGAAAGGTATGATTTCGATCAGGCTTTTCAGGACATGGACTGGACAACTACGGAGTATGACAAGAAGCAGAAACTGAAGTATGCGCTTGAAAACTCGCTTTCAAAGGACATAGCTTCTATGGACGGGATAGAGAAGGCCGAGGTCAGGCTGACTATTCCAGAGGAGAGCGGGTATGTAATAAAGAACGATAGCAAGCCTACAGGCTCTGTATACCTGACTATAGACAAGAAGTCGGGCATAAAGGCCGATGCCATAAGCGGAATACAGCATCTAGTGGCGAATGCGGTCAACGGCATGAACGCCATGGACGTATCTATAGTTGGAAACGACGGACAGCTCTTGAGCGAGCAGAGCAAGGACGGCGAGTCGGTGGACATGTCGGACCAGGTAACTGCGCAGCAAGCTATACAGGAGAAGCTGGACAATAGCATAAGGGGCTTCCTAGAGAACGCTTTCGGACGTGGCAAAGTAGACGTCAGGACAAGCGTGAAGATGAACTTCGACTCGGAAGTTGAAAATATAACTGAGTACGAATCTCCTTTCGAAGGCGGAGAAGAAGGTATAGCCAGAAGCGTAGAGGAGATGGAAGAAAACTCCAGCAATACGACTGAAGGAGAGGTTCCAGGAGTGGAGCCAAACGCCGAAGACCAGCCTGCAGATTTTGTAGAGGTGGAAGGCCAGAATCAGGAGTACAGCAAAAATGAAAAAGTCACAAACTACGAGATAAACGAAAGAAACAGGCAGATAAAGAAAGAGCCGGGCCAGATTGAGTCGGTGACGGTGGCTGTGCTTATAGATGAAAAGACTATAGGCGACGGGCTTACAGACGACAAGCGAGAGGAGATTTCAAACCTCATCTATGCAGCTACAGGCATAAAGACAGAGCAGGTTGAAGTTAGCGCTATGGCCTTTGGAGACTCTTCAGAGGGCGAAGAATCAGCTGAGGAAGAGGCAGCAGGCGTGCCTATATGGGTGTTTGCGCTTATAGGAGCAGGGGTGCTTGCAATAGGCCTTATAGCTTTCATTCTCTACAGAAGAAAGAAGAAGAGAGAAGAGGAGCTTGCGCTTGAAGAGGCCAAGAGGCTTGAGCTTGAAGCCATGGTCGATGAAACTATGGAGTACATGGAAGACGACATAGAGTTTGGAGTAGAGAAGTCAAGGCAGAAAGATCAGATTGCCAAGTTCATAGATCAGAAGCCGGAGATAATAGCCCAGCTTTTAAGAACTTGGATAAACGAAGAATAGAGGTGGAACAATGCCTGTAAAAACAGAGGAACTTAGTGGAAAAGAGAAGACAGCAGTCCTGCTCATAACGCTTGGGTCGCAGAAGTCTGCGGAGATATTCAAGCACTTGAGCGAGGAGGAAATAGAAGAGCTGACACTTGAGATAGCGAATATGAGGATGGTTTCGCCGGAAGTGAAAGAAGAGGTTCTAAACGAGTTCTACGAGATATGCATGGCTCAAGAGTATATATCAGAGGGCGGGGTAGGATACGCCAGAGACATACTCGAGCAGGCTGTGGGTGGAGACAAGGCCATAGACATAATAAACAAGCTTACAGCGTCCCTCCAGGTGAGGCCGTTTGAGTTTGCAAGAAAAGTGGACCCGAACCAGCTGCTGAACTACATGCAGGGAGAGCATCCGCAGACTATAGCGCTGGTGCTTTCCTACCTGAGCTCGTCTCAGTCGGCCCAGATACTCTCTAAGCTTTCGCCGGACAAGCAGTCTGAAGTGGCTAGAAGGATAGCCAAGATGGACAGGACTTCGCCGGAGGTTATAAAGGAAGTCGAGAGCATCTTGGAGAACAAGTTCTCTAATCTCGTTTCGCAGGACTACACAAGTGCCGGCGGAATAGACGCAGTTGTAGAGATACTGAATGCAATAGACAGGGGAACAGAGAAGTTCATAATGGAAGAGCTAGAGGACTCGGATGCAGAGCTGAGCGAAGAGATCAAGAAGAGAATGTTTGTGTTCGAGGACATAATAAACCTGGACACAAGGTCTATACAGAGGTTTATAAGAGAGATAGACAACGCTCTCTGGTCGGTAGCGCTGAAAGGAGCCTCCGACGATGTGAAGGAAGCCATATTCGGGAATATGTCGAAGCGTCTAGTGGAGATGATAAAAGAGGATATGGAGTTTGCCGGGCCTGTTAGAGTCAAGGACATAGAAGAGGCTCAACAGAAAGTTGTAAATGTGATAAGAAAGCTAGAGGAAGAAGGAGAGATCGTTACCCCTAGGGGAGGAGATGAGATGATTGTCTAAGATTATCAGATCTTCTGACGTTATAACCATAAACGACTACAGCAGTCATTACAGAAAGGCCGACTCCATAGTCGAAAAGTCTATGGAGGAAGCTGAAGCCATAATAAGAGACGCAAACGAACAGAGTATAGAGATTCTAGAGAAGGCCAAAACAGAGGCCGAGAATCTCGTTTCGAATGCTGTCTCTGAGGCTGAAAGAGCTGCCGCAGAGATGTTTGAGTCGAGCAGAGAGAGAGGCTATGCAGAGGGCCACAGCGAAGGCTACGAAAAAGGCTATGCAGAGGGCCACAGTGAAGGCTATGAAAAATCCTACACAGAAACCACGGAGAGCAGGAAGGCCATACTGGATGAAGCAAACGAAATAAAGAAGAGCTACCTAGAGGAGAGAACCCGCAGCTTGGAAGCGCTGGAGCCGGAGATTGTAAAGCTTGTAAAAGAAGTGTGCGAAAAAGTGATAAACAGCGAGATGGAGCGGGAAGACTACATGGTGGACTTGATACTCAAAGGGATCGCGAGCTTAAGCGAAAAAGACAACCTTATAATAAGGGTCTCCAAAGAGGACTATAAAAACGTGATGGACTTTAAACCCGAAATACTGTCTAGAGGAAGCCTGATAGAGGACATAGACATAAAGCTAGACAGCAATCTGCAAAAGGGCGACTGTGTGATAGAGTCGGCTCAGGGGAACGTAAACTCGAGCATATCCCTGCAGATAGAGGAAATGAAAAAGATTCTAGATGACTTGCTTTTAGGAGAGTAGAATATGAGTGAAATAAACCTGGGCAAATATATAGAGAGAGTAAGGGAGTCAGAGTTCATAAAGTACAGCGGAAAGATAACGAAGGTTACGGGGCTCACCATAGAGTCTAAGGGCCCTCTTTCCAGCATAGGAGAGCTTTGCTACATATACCCCTTTGACAACTCGGAACCTATAACAGGAGAGGTCGTAGGGTTCAAAGATGAAAAAATACTGCTTATGCCGTTTGGAGATATGGACGGAATAGGCCCTGGAAGCACTGTGATAGCCAGCGGTCACTCGCTGAGAGTAGGAGTGGGAGAGGAGCTTCTAGGCAGAGTTATAGATGGCCTTGGAAAGCCGATAGACAACAAAGGTCCAATAAAGACAGAAAAATACTATCCTGTTTCCAACACACCGCCTAATCCGCTGAAGAGAAAGAAGATAAGGGAAGTGCTTCCGCTTGGGGTGAAGGCCATAGACGGGCTTTTGACTTGCGGAAAGGGCCAGAGGATAGGTATATTCGCAGGAAGTGGTGTTGGGAAGAGTACTTTGATGGGTATGATAGCCAGAAACGCCGAATCCGACATAAACGTGATAGGGCTTATAGGAGAGAGGGGCAGAGAGGTAAGGGAATTCATAGAGAACGACCTCAAGGAAGAAGGACTTGCCAGGTCGGTGCTCGTGGTGGCGACTTCCGACCAGCCTGCACTTGTAAGGATGAAGGCGGCCATGCTGACTACAGCCATAGCTGAGTATTTCAGAGACAAGGGAAATAACGTTACCATGCTTATGGACTCCCTCACAAGGTTTGCCATGGCTCAAAGGGAGATAGGCCTTGCGATAGGCGAGCCGCCAGTCAGTAGGGGGTTTACGCCGTCTGTATTCGCACTTTTTCCCAAGCTGCTTGAAAGGGCAGGGGCATCCGACATAGGGACTATAACTGCACTCTACACGGTGCTTGTAGACGGAGACGATATGAACGAGCCTATAACAGACACCGTAAGGGGTATACTGGACGGGCACATAGTGCTTTCGAGAAAGCTCGCAAGCCAGAACCACTACCCTGCAATAGATGTGCTTCAGAGCGTCAGCAGGGTTATGACTAACATATGTGAAAAAGACCATGTAGACAGGTCTAACAGGATAAAAGACCTTATGGCTACCTACAGAGAGTCGGAAGACCTTATAAACATAGGGGCGTATAGAAAAGGCACCAATAAGAAGATAGACAGCGCGGTGGAAAAGCACGAGAGTATAGAGTCTTTCGTGACCCAGGGCATGCACGAGAAGTATTCGTTTGAAGAGATAAAGTCGCATATGGAGTCGCTTTTAGAATAAGAGATCGAGGGAGTGGAGGCTTTGGCTAAATTCAAGTTTGGTCTTCAGAGAGTACTCGAGATAAAGGAAAAATTTGAAGACGAGAAAAAGAACAGCTACGCCGAACAAAAGAAGAAGCTTGAAGAGGAAAACCTGAAGCTAGAGAAGCTCAAGGTGGACATGGAGCAAATAAGGACTGAGAGAAATTCTGCAAGCGGAGAGAGCATGAAGATCAGAGAGCTTTCATACTACGGCAACTACATCCGGGGGCTGAGCAGCATGATTGAAGTTCAAAACACCAGAGTAGAGGAAAAAGAGCAGACGGTGGAGTCTGCAAGAGAAGAGCTTCTGGAAGCTACGAAAGACAGGAGAATACTTGAGAACCTGAAGCTCAGAAGCTTGGAGCAGTACAAGTATGAATTAAAGCAAGAGGAAGACAAGCTGACAGACCAGTTTGTAAGCTACAGCAGCTCGAAAAAGACCAGGGAGGATTAGAATGAGTGAAACAAACATAAGTGAAGAAGTAGTAGAAAAAAAATCTAGAAAACCAAAAGTCCTTGGAATAATAGCTGTGCTGCTGATCAGCATTTTAGTAGTTACATACCTCGTAAGCGACACTTTCAAGGGGATAGTGGACGGTGTGCTAGAGGACATACCTGTTATAGGCGGGATAATAGCCGGACAGCCTACCGAGGAAGAACTGGACAAAAGGGAAGACGAGATAGCGAAGTACTATGTGGAAGATCTTGACCCTAAATCGGCAGCTGAGAAGCTGTACATAGTAAAGGGCGAGGACATGGCCCTCTACAGCAGGCTGCTGAGGAGAATGGACCAGATATCAGCCCAGAAGACAGACAAGGTGCTAGACGAGATAAGAAATATAGAGATAAGAAGCGACTTCTTGACAGATATATACAAAGAGGTCCAGGATGAAAAGTCGGTGGCAGTTCAGGACAAGGCCAAGGAGCTTGAGTCCATGAGCGTAAGGGCTGCCGTGGACAGCATAATGGACGGGTCAAGCTACTCTGAGGGAGAGATAGAGAAGACGTTTCTCTACATGAACGACACAGCTTCGGCAGAGATACTCTACTACCTTGACGGAGGCACTAGGAGCGACATACTATACAAGCTTTCAGACTTGGACATGGGCAGGAAAAAGCAGTTAGACAAGCTGATAGAACAGAAGACTGCAGAAGAGTCCGAAAAAGACGAGAAAGCAGGGTCGCTTGCGAATATCCACACGGTGGGAAATCCGAAAGAGTCCGCACTTGTGCTTGGGACAGATGAAGAGATAGATATAAACATACTGGCTAGGACTTTCATGATGATGTCTGAAAAAGCATCTGCCGAGATACTCGTAAACGTAAAAGATCAGGAGTTTCTAGACAGGCTCTATGCAGAGATAGAGCTAGAGGAAAGTCTACGCGGCACGGACCAGTCGGTGCTCGTGCTTATAAGCGAAATAAGGGCCTACCTTATGGAGTACGAGGAGAAGCTAGGAAAGCTTGTGAAGGTGTACCAGAGGATGAACACCCAGCTTGCAGCCGACTCGATACTGGAGCTGCTGGCCAATGAGAATGAGCTTACAGTTCTTCAGATAAGAGAGCAGGACGGCTACTCGCTTTCAGACTATATAGTGGCTGTAGACATAATGAAGAGGATGAGAGATGCCAATCTGAAAGACATATTCGAGAACATGGAAGCCACAGATGTATCTAGGATAACCAGAATTCTCTCGGAAGAGTAGAGTTTTAGTTATATATGTTGTAAAATAATGTGACAGGAGGTTTCTTTAGTTACTAAAAATATAGACAAAAGTGTTTTAATGTGTCATCTTATACCCAAGAGGTGATGATAATGCAAAGAAAACACACTACAGACTATAAACCAAAAGATTTTGCAGAACTACTCAATGTGTCGGTAAAGACGCTTCAAAGATGGGATAGGGAAGGGATTCTTGTAGCAAAAAGGACACCTACAAACAGAAGGTACTACACATACAATCAGTACCTTGAATATAAAGGTATAAATGAAAACAAACAGGATAAACAAAACGTAGTCTATACTAGGGTCTCTACTAACAATCAGACAGATGACCTTAAAAATCAAGCAGAATTTCTTCTAAACTACACAGCTTCTAAAGGTATGATTATAGACGAGATAATTAAAGATGTCGGCAGAGGGTTAAACTATAATCGAAAACATTGGAACAAGCTTATAAATGACTGCATGGAGAACAAAATAGATACTATAGTAGTTTCTCACAAAGACAGGTTTATAAGATTTGGGTTTGAATGGTTCGAAAGATTTCTTAGAAAGTTCGGTGTAAGATAATAGTTGTCAACAACGAACTGTTGTCTCCACAAGAAGAATTGGTTCAAGATATCACATCCATACTGCACGTCTTTAGTTGTAGAATATACGGTCTAAGAAAGTACAAGAAGAAGGTGAAAGAAGATGAAGAAATCAATAAGAGCTTACAAGACAGAAATATATCCCACAGAAAGTCAGAAAGTTAAAATCCACAAGACTATAGGAGTATGCAGATTCATATATAACTTCTATATATCTGAAAATGAAAAGTCTTATAAAGAAGAAAAAGGCTTTATATCAGGCTACGACTTTTCTAAGTGGATAAATAACAACTATGTTCCAAACAATCCAGATATGGCTTGGATAAAAGAAATGTCTTCAAAAGCAGTTAAACAGTCAATAATGAATTGCGAAAGAGCATACAAACGTTTTTTCAAAGGTGAATCTAGGTATCCTAGATTTAAAAAGAAGAAAAAACAAAATGTAAAAGCGTATTTTCCGAAGAATAATAAAAGCGACTTGACCGTAGAAAGGCATAGGATAAAAATACCTACGCTTGGATGGACAAGGCTGAAAGAAAAAGCATTTATTCCGGTAGGCGCAACTGTAAAAAGCTGCACAGTTAGCCAAAAATCAAACCGATACTTCATATCGGTGCTTGTAGAAGAACAGGAACATCAAAAACTTGAAGATTTCAACGAAGGCATAGCTATAGACTTAGGGCTTAAGGAATTTGCAGTTATGAGTAATGGCGAAAGAAAAAAGAATATCAATAAAACAAGCAAAATAAAGAAGCTTGAAAAGAAGTTAAAGAGGGAGCAGAGGAAGCTTTCTAGAAAATTTGAAGCATTAAAAATACGAAAAAAGAAAGGTGGTGAATCTGCTACTCGAAACAATATAGTAAAACAGACAATAGTGGTGCAGAAGCTTCACATGCGACTTGCAAATATAAGGACAAACTATATAAACCATATAGTAGATGACATACTAAAGCGAAAACCAAGCTTTGTAGCTGTAGAAGACCTTAACGTAAGAGGTATGATGAAGAATCGACACTTAGCTAAGGCAGTGGCGAATCAGAAGTTTTATGAGTTTAGGACAAAACTAACATATAAAGCCATAGTTAGCGGAATAGAAGTCAGGATAGTTGATAGATGGTATCCTAGCTCCAAGACTTGCAGTGAATGTGGCTTTATAAAAAAAGATTTGAAACTGAAAGACAGGACTTTTATTTGCGAATGTGGTGCAAAGATAGACAGAGATCTAAATGCCGCATATAACTTAGCTAAGACCGATAAGTATAAGATAGCTAAACTTAAATAGCACTTATACATGTACCGATGGCTAGTCGGGAATTAAAGACTGTGGAGAGCTATACAAACTGTAGTAGACAGCTTTTGAACAAAAGCGTCGAGAGCGGGGTTCTTTGAAGCAGTAACAGTCTCGGCATAGATAAACACAATTGTCTATGTTTTGAGTAGCAGGTGTAAAATGAATATAGCTAATATGATGTTTCAAAACAATGTACAGCCGGCCAGCCCCAAAAGCCAAAAGCTCAAGCAATCAGGCACAAGCTCTTTTGAGTCGCTGCTCTCTAAGGTTGGTGAAGGCAAAGCTCAGACAGAGCCTAAAAGCGAAGCACCTAAGTCTTCAGGGCAGTCGGAGAACGTAGGGCAGAAAAATCCGGAGCTGAAAGAGACAGTGAAGGAGTCGCCTGGTGAAAGAGGAGAAAGCAGCAACTCGGGAAGCCAGAACGTCAAGACTGAAAAGACTGAGAAGAGCCTCTCTGAAAAGCTAGAGGAGCTTGAAGCCGCCATAGCCAGCGGAGACAGCCAGAAAGTGGAATCCATCTTTGCAGAGCTTATAGCGTTTCTTGGGCTGGAGCTTTCAGGCGAGATTCAAATTGCAGACCCAGTGGAGCTGAAACAGCAGGTGGAAGAGCTGATGGCAAAGCTTGAGCAGCTGATTTCAAGCGGAGAAGGGAAGCTCACCAAGCTAGATCTAGAGAATATATCCTCAGGGCTTGAAGTGGTAAAAGAGCTGATAGCTCCCCTAAAAGAAGGTCACGAGCATATATTCAAAGAGCTAAGCGCAAAGCTTGAGGACTTAAGCACAAAGCTTGAGCAGAAAGTAGGACTAGAAGCGCCAGAGGTTATTGCTGAAGAAACAGCAGAAACTCCGGAAGCGCCAAAGACTTCTGAAGCAAGTGACAGCAAACACGAAGACAAAGCCGCAAAAGTGCCAGAGGAAGACGGCGCAGAGCAACATGAGCTTGTAGCTAAGTCAGAAGATGCGGTAAAGCTTGAGACAAAATCGGTGGACCTCGATACCAGCGCCAAGGCGGTGGAAAGTGTGCCAAAGGAGATACTTCCAAAGGAAATAATTCCAAAGGATATTTCCACAAAGCTGGAGTTTGAAAAAGTGGTGATAAACCAGAATATGAAACTCGAGATGAACCACAACATGCATACGGTCATAAACAAAGAGGTGACTGTGGAGCAGAACTACCTTAACATGGACAAGCTGGACATAATAAAGCAGATAAGCGCCAAGATGAAGTTAAACGGCGGAGACACCATGAACGAGATCAAGATGAAGCTGACACCGGAGTCTCTAGGAGAGCTGACCATAAAGGTCACACTTGAAAGAGGGATTATCTCTGCAAGGGCTATAGTTGAAAACCCTTATGTGAAGCAGGTAATGGAGTCCAATATGGCTGAGCTTAAGCAGAACCTCAAGTCTCAGGGTATAAACTTCGACCAGATAGACGTATTCGTGGGAGAGGACCCAGATGAAAGGCGTCAAACAGGAGAGAGCTATCAGGACCAGAACAGAAAGAAGAAGAGAGCTCTAGGGGGTATAGAAGAGCTTGATCTAGAGGAAGCAGGCAGAATAATTGGAGAGGACATACTGTCTTCAGAGAGAGTAGACACGATAATTTAGGAGGGATACGATGGACGGAGTAAACAACAACACAGCGACCCAATCAACTACACAGGCCGCGCAGAGCACTGCCAATAAGAGCGGCACGATAACAGGAAACAATTCGGCGCTTGGAAAAGACGCATTTCTTCAGCTCCTAGTGGCACAGCTTCAGAATCAGGACCCGCTAAGCCCTATGGAGGACAAGGACTTTATAGCCCAGATGGCGCAGTTCTCGTCGCTAGAGCAGATGCAGGACTTGAACAAGAATATGCAGGTGTCGCAGCTGGAGATAGTGCTTGCACTTAACGAGCTTATAGAGAAGTTCGACGCCAGCCAGAAGCAGATGAACGAGACGCTTGAGTCGATAAAGGAGTCGCTGAGCGCTGGAAACGCTGCAAAGGCATATGGTGAATAAAGTGAACAGAGTGGATCTGCAGAGAGTCGACATGCAGAGCATCAGAAGAGCGCAGGGGAGACTCAAGCAGGAAGCGCCGAAATCGTGCTTCGACGAGATGCTCAAGGAGGCAAGCACCGGTATAAAGTTTTCAAAGCATGCAGAATCCAGGCTAAAGAGCAGAGACGTGCAGCTTGACCAAAGTCAGATTCAGAGGATGGAGCAGGCACTTGAAAAGGCCGAGGCAAAAGGTGTAAGAGACACTCTGCTTATTATGGACAATATGGCTTTTATAGCCAACACCAAGAGCAGGACGATAATAACCACAGTTCCTAAGGAGAGTATGGAAGAGAACATATTCACCAATATAGATGGGGCTGTGATAATATAGGCTGGACCTTACAGAGGAGGCTTATTGCGCTGGAACGACAGAAGGCGTGAAAAACAAGAGGAGGCTACAATATGTTAAGAGCTATGTACACAGGTGTGTCGGGACTTAGGACGCATCAGTCAAAGATGGACGTAATAGGAAACAATATAGCGAATGTAAACACAGTGGGATACAAGAGAAGCACGGCTACTTTCAAGGAGCTGTTCACCCAGACGCTTCAGGGGGCTTCAGGGGCTCAGGGAGGGCTTGCCGGAACAAACCCACAGCAGGTAGGGCTTGGAGTTACACAGGGAGCGACAACTGTTATACACACCCAGGGAGCTGCTCAGACTACAGACAACCCGCTTGACGCCATGATAGACGGAAACTCGTTCTTTATGGTTTCAAACGACCCAGGATTTTTGAACCGCTTCTACACAAGGGCTGGAAACTTCCAGATAGACGAGCAGGGAACGCTTGCAACTCCAGATGGATATAAGGTGCTTGGATACAAGATGAACGACGATGGCACAGTTTCACAGGAGCCTGGAGAGCTTATAGTAAATAAGGCAGATACTATGGAGCCTACAACTACTAAGAATATAGATTTATTAGGGAATCTTAATTCGAATATGGCTATGGTTGATGGGACTGGTAAACTATTGGACGCAGAGGCCAGGACGAGATATATGGACACTAGAATATATGATTCACTTGGAAATAGCTATACTGTTAAATTAAAGGTTTTTAGAGATGCAATTCAATCAGGTACTCCAGGAGCTTACACTGGCTATAGTAATCCTAGTTGGAAGTTGAGTCTTGATTCTATAAAAGATGCAAACGGTCAAGCTTTATCAGCTCCTGCTACTCCAGCACTAGATCCAGTTTCTGTTGCGCTTACTTTTGGAGTTGATGGAAATTTTACTGGAGTGGATACAGCGAATTTGAAGATAACGGGGGCGACAGATAAGGCTTTTGGAACAAAAGATCCAGCAACTGGGCTATACGATGGTACTATAAAAATCGACCTCTCCAAAATCACCCAATACGGCACCGACTTTACCATAGAGGCCAAAAGAAAAGACGGTAATACAGCTGGAAGTGTGGACTCTTTCGCCATAAACAACAAGGGAGAGCTTGTGGCTAGGTACACCAATGGAGAGCCAAAGGTGCTGGGGATACTGGCGCTTGCCAAGTTCGAAAACAACGCAGGGCTTGAGAAGGTAGGCGGAAACCTCTACCAGGACAGCAGAAACTCAGGAGACCCTGTGCTTGGAAGGGCAGGCCAGCAGGGCTACGGAACTATTTCAAACGGAAGGCTAGAGATGTCCAACGTGGACCTTTCCTACGAGTTTACAGAGATGATAACTACACAGAGAGGATTCCAGGCCAACTCCAGGATAATCTCTACAAGTGACGAGATACTCCAAGAGCTTGTAAACCTTAAGAGATAGCAGTAGATAAAGCCTCCCCGCGTACATGCGGGGAGGCAAAATAAAGGAGCGATTCAGATGATAAGAGTCAACAGGCTAAACGGAGAGGAATTCATGGTAAACTGCGAGCTTATAGAGTTTATAGAGGAGACGCCGGATGTGGTTATAACACTTACTACAGGTAAGAAGATAGTCGTGCAGTCCACGATAGACGAGATAGTAAAAAAGATAATAGAGTACAAAAACAGCATTTACATATATAGCGTTAAATAGATATGAAAAAGAGGTGTAGAAATGGATATAACAACGTTAATGGGCATCGTCCTCGGAGCAGGACTTATAATCTGGGGAATAGTTACATCTGGAGACTTGGGAAACTATGTCGACGTTGCATCGATAATTCTAGTTATCGGTGGAACGATAACAGCAGTACTGGCGTCTTATCCTATGGAGAAACTCAAGAAGACTCTAACAATAACTAAAATAGCATTTCAAAACAGGAGTCACTCTCCTACAAACATAATGAAGGAGATAATAGAGCTTTCATCTGTAGCTAGAAGAGATGGACTGCTGGCGCTTGAAGAAGCAGGAAATAAGGCAGAAGACGAATTTCTGAAAAAAGGCATAATGCTTATAGTCGACGGGACAGACCCCGAGCTTGTAAGGAACATAATGGAGACAGAGCTAACTTTCCTAGAGGAAAGACATGCAGACGGTAGAGGCCTTTTCGATTCGATAGCTACATTTGCGCCTGCTTTCGGAATGATAGGTACGCTAATAGGACTTATAAACATGCTTCAAGGACTGGACGACCCAAGTACAGTAGGTCCCCAGATGTCAGTTGCACTTATAACCACTTTCTATGGCTCGGTGCTTGCGAATGCCTTTGGCATGCCGATATCCGCCAAGCTCAAGGTGAAGAGCAAGCAGGAAATACTTATGAAAGAGCTGATTGTGGAGGGGCTGCTTTCAATACAGGCTGGAGAGAACCCTAGAATAATAGAGGAGAAGCTGAAGACTTTCATACCTCCAGAGCTTAGAAGTGAAATGGGCAATTCAGGAGAAGGAGAATAGATATGGCCAGAAAGAAAAAAGAGCAAGAGGCCCCAGGCGGTGCTCCTGAGTGGATGACTACCTACAGTGACCTTGTGACTCTTCTTTTATGCTTCTTCGTACTGCTGTTTGCTATGTCAGCCGTGGACGCCCAGAAGTTCAAGTCCGTGATGCAGTCCTTCCAGGGAGGAACTGGAGTCATGCCGGGGACGGGAACTATAGAGGAAAACGGGACGAGCACAGGGGGCGAAGATCCTCTAGTCACAGAGGAGATAAACCTATCTGAACTCAAGTCTTCCATAGACGAATACAGCGAAGGTGAAGGGTTATCAGACAAGCTGCTGACTCAGATAGACGAGAGAGGGCTTATAATAAGGATGGTGGACACTGTGTTTTTCGAATCGGGGAGCGCAGACATAAAGCCGGAGACAGCGAGTCTGCTTGACTATGTGACAGACATACTCATAAGAGAAGAGTTTGCAGATAAGCACATAAAAATAGAGGGGCATACCGACTCAGACCCTGTATCGGGAAATGGAAAGTACCCTACGAACTGGGAGCTCTCAGCTGCCAGAGCTACAAGTGTACTCAGGTACCTCGTAGAACAGAAAGGGATAGACGGCACAAGAGTGTCTTCGGCGGGATATGGATATTTTAGGCCGATAGCTCCTAACGATACCCCTGAGAACAAGTCCAAAAACAGAAGAGTCGACCTTGTGATACTCAGGACGAGCGAAGAAGACTTAGAGCCGAATTAATAGGGAGGGTAGCAGAATATGAACAAGAAGATAGGTGTCATAATAGGGGTTGTAGTTGTACTTGCCGTTGCGCTTGTACTTGGGGTTTTCTTTGGAATGAAGTACGCTGGAAACGGAGAGAAAGGCGGAGAGGTAGATATACTCTCTGAAACTATAACGCAGATAGAAGTAGGGGAGATGTACTCTAATCTTTCGGAGAGCAAGAAAATAGCCAAGATGAACATAACAATAGCTGTAAACGATCCAGAGCTTCAAACGCTTATGGAGAGCAGAATGTCTGTAATAAAAGACGAGATAAACAAAGCTGTAAGAGGCAAGACAGAAGAGGATGTAGTTGGAGTGAATGGACAGGTGAATTTAAAAGCGGAGCTGCTTAAGAAACTGAAAGAAATTTTCAAGACAGAAGATATAGTAGACATATACTTCAATGAATTTATAGTACAGTAAGGAGGGAGGTATATTGACGGAAATTTTATCGCAAAACGAGATAGACGCCCTGCTTAATGCCTTAAGCTCCGGAGAAGTAGATGTCAAGGAGATGCAGGAAGAGGAAGAGCGGGTAAGGATAAGGGAGTACGACTTCAAGAATCCGCAGAAAATTGCAAAAGACCAGCTAAAGACATTGGAGATCATTCATGAGAAGTTTGCGAGGCTGCTTCAGACATTTCTGTCGGGATACCTTAGGACTACATCCAAGTCGGCTGTAGAGACTGTGGACCAGTATGCATACAGCGAGTACGGGAACGCCATATCCAATCCCTCCTTTTTGAGCATAGTCAACTTTGAGCCCTTGGGAGGGCAGATAGTGGTTGACATATCTCCTAACCTGGCGTTTGTCATGATAGACAGGCTTCTAGGAGGCACTGGAGAGAACCCAGATGAAGTCAGGGGCTTCACAGAGATAGAGCTGCTGCTCTTGAAGAGGGTTATGAAAAAAGTAGTGGAGATAGTTGCAGAGGCATGGGAAGACGTCATATTCCTGACACCTAGGCTCGAGAAGATAGAGACGAACTCGCAGTTCGCGCAGATAGTTTCTCCGAACGAGACTGTCACTCTTATAACTCTCAGTCTGACTGTCGGGGAGGCGGAAGGCTTTATAAACATATGTATTCCCCATATGGTGTTGGAGCCGGTTTTGAACAAGCTGAGCACTAAACTCTGGTTTTCGCTTACAAGCAGGCCGGTGACGGAAGAGGACAGAGATACGATAAAGCAAAAGATAGAGAACACTAAAGTGCCTGTAATAGCAGAACTAGGTAGAACCGTTCTGAATGTAGGAGAGATACTTAGCCTTAGGCGAGGGGATGTCTTTGCCTTGGACGATACAGCAGACAGCGAACTTAAGATAAAGGTAGGTCCTTACACTAAGTTCCATGGGAAGGCTGGAAAGTCTAAAAAAAGATTAGCTGTAAAAATCACTAAAGCGTATAAGGACGGTGAGGAAATAGATGAATGATAACAACCTAATGAGCCAGGATGAAATAAATGCACTGCTGAGCGGAATAAACACAGACGACGGTGGAAGCTCTGAAGATACAGGCAAGGGCGAGTCGCTGCTTTTAAACGACATGGAAAAAGACGCTCTTGGCGAAGTCGGAAACATAAGCATGGGAACTGCTGCTACAACTCTTTTCACGCTGCTAGGACAGAAGGTAAACATAACTACGCCCAAGGTGGAGATAACGACTCTATCCAAGCTGGGAGACAAGTACCCTGTTCCGTTTGTGGCAGTGGACGTAAAGTACAAGGTGGGGCTGGAAGGCTCCAACATACTGGTCTTAAGAGCCAGGGACGTAAAGATAATAGCCAGCTTGATGATGGGCGGCGACGGACACGACATAGACGAGGAAAGCCCGGTCTCAGAGATAGACCTAAGCGCCATCTCCGAGGCCATGAACCAGATGGTGGGGTCAGGGGCCACATCGCTCTCAGAGATGTTTGGAAAGACGATAGACATAGATCCGCCTAGGGCATTTCAGATAAACTTAGACGACGAGTCACTGGGAGACCTTTTTGAAACCGCCGAAGACCAGCTTGTGAAGGTCTCGTTCAGAATGGTGGTAGGGGATTTAATAGACAGCGAGATAATGCAGCTGCTTCCTATAGAATTTGCAAGAGAGATAGTCTCGAGGCTTCTAGGTTCAGCCACAGGCGAGGCGGAAGCTCCTGTAGAGGAGACACCGGTACAAGCAGAGCCTGAAATACCTGCTCCAGAACCTGTAGTAGAACAGGCAAAGCCAGAGCCTAGACAAGCGCCTGCTCCTGAGCCAGTTCAAAAAACTGTAGAAAAAAGAGAGCCTAGAAGGTATAATGAAGAAATAGAGAGGCCTTCAAGGAGAGAGCCTGTTACTGTAAAGACTTTGGACTTTGAAGAGTTTGAACCTGAAGAAGAATATGTATACCATGAAAGCATAGACCTAGTGAACGAAATACCTGTAGAGGTGAGCGTGGAACTTGGAAGGACTATGAGAACCATAGGAGAGATACTCGACTACGGTCCTGGAACTATAATAGAGCTGGAGAAGCTCTTGGGAGAGCCGCTTGACATATACGCAAACGGCAAGATGATAGCTAAAGGAGAAGTCGTGGTAATAGAAGACAATTTTGGAGTCAGGGTAACTGAAATAGTTCATCCGTCGAAGAGAATAAAAAACAGATAATTTTCACTGATGAGGAGGAATAGAAAAAATGTCAAACAGTATACTTGTAGTAGACGATGCAGCTTTTATGAGAATGATGATCAAGGAGATCCTTACTAAGAATGGGTTTGATGTAGTTGGGGAAGCGGAAAACGGAGCTAAGGCTGTGGAGAAGTACAAAGAACTTAATCCAGACCTAGTTATAATGGACATAACTATGCCAGAGATGGATGGCATACAGGCAGTAAAAGCCATAAAAGAGGTGGATGGAAACGCGAAAGTGGTTATGTGCTCTGCGATGGGACAGCAGGCCATGGTAATAGAGGCCATACAGGCCGGAGCTAGAGACTTCATAGTAAAGCCTTTCCAGGCAGACAGAGTTGTTGAAGCCATAAAAAAAGTACTAGGGTAAGCTAGTGATGAAGAACAGACTCACTCTCATTTTTAGCTCGATTCTGATGGCGGCCTTCAGTACAAATATTGTATATGGATATGCAGACGTTGAGAGTTCAAATGACGGAGTATCTTTTTTTTCGAGCCTTATGAAATTCATAGGGTTCTTGGTCATATTTGGAGTCATAATATTCTTGGCGTACTACACGACTAGGCTGATAGCCAGCAAGTCGAATCAAGGTATGAGAAGTGAAAACATGGAGGTACTGGACTTTATGAGTCTGGGAACTGCAAGCAAGATAATGATGGTAAAGGTGGAGAGGTATGTATATGTGCTCGCTGTAAGCGGAAACAACATAACCTCAATAGACAGGCTGGAGTATGACGATCTCGACATAGAGGAGAGAAACTTTTACGCAGGTGACTTCGACCAGCAGCTCAAGAAGCTCATAAACTCTGAAAAGCTTTCAGAGCTGAGAGATAAATTTTCGAAAAAAAGAGATGATAGATAGCATGACAGATAAAAAAAGAAAAAGCTCAATTCTCAGAACAGCGCTTGTTGCGATGGCTATACTGCTATTGGCCAGCTCCGTAAACGCCGAAGCAGACCTATCTATCTTCGGGAACAACATAAGCATATCAAGCGAAGAAGACCCAACCGGCATGGTTGCCAGCATACAGATAGTCATACTCTTGACTATACTGACCTTGGCGCCTTCCATAATAATAATGATGACTTCCTTCACAAGGACTATAATAGTGCTTTCCTTTACTAGGAACGCACTTGGAACACAGCAGATGCCTCCGAACCAAGTGCTGGTGGGGCTTGCTATATTCCTTACGCTTTTCATAATGGCACCCGTATTTTCAGAGGTGAACACAGAATCTATACAGCCCTATGTAAAGGGCGAAATCACTCAGGAAGTGGCCATAGAAAAGGGGCTTGTGCCTATAAGGGAGTTTATGTTCAAGCAGACCAGAGAGAAGGACATGGCACTGTTTTTAAAGGCAGCTGACAAAGGTGCAGTGGAGAGCTTAGAAGAGATACCTACTACGGCACTGGTGCCAGCATTTGTGATATCTGAAATAAAGACGGCATTCCAGATAGGGTTCATCATCTACGTTCCCTTCCTCGTCATAGACATGATAGTGGCGTCTACACTTATGTCAATGGGTATGATGATGCTGCCGCCGGTTATGATCTCTCTTCCTTTCAAGATACTGCTGTTTATACTTGTAGACGGCTGGCATCTTGTGATGGGACAGCTTATAACCAGCTTTAACTAAAGGAGATGTAGAGATGACTCAAGGGGATGTACTTTTTATAGCCAAGGACGCTCTTATGCTTATACTTATAACATCTGCCCCAATGCTTGGAATAGCCCTGGTGGTGGGAATAACCATAAGTATATTTCAGTCTGTTACCCAGATACAGGAGGCCACACTGGCATTTGTGCCGAAAATAGTGGCCGTATTTGTAACTATGCTGATTTTTGGCCCGTGGATGCTCAAGATGATAACAGAGTTCACTCAAAATCTATTTCAGAGCATGAATAACTTTATAGGATGAGGCCGTGATGGAGACAAACATACTAGAGATACTTTCTCTTAAGTATCAGGCATTAATACTTATATTTTTAAGGGTTACAGGGCTTTTCATACTGTCGCCTGTATTCAGCAGAAATGGGATTCCGAATACACTGCGTATAGGCTTCTCGGTCCTGCTCTCCATAACGCTTGTGGGCGTAATAGATATACCTGATTCGCTCATAGAGACCAAGCCGTTTCTGATGCTGGCCATGGCGGAAGTGCTTATAGGGCTTATGATAGGGCTTATAAGCTACCTTTACTTCAACATATTCTTCTTGGCGGGGCAGATAATAGACTTCAACATAGGGTTCAGTATGGTGAGCGTATTTGACCCTCAGAGTAATACGCAGGTTCCCATCATGGGAAGCTTCTACAATCTGCTGGCGACGACTATATTCCTCACTCTAAACGGGGACCACATACTGATAGAGGGGCTTTTGAACTCGTACGACATGGTAAAGATAGGAAGCAGTCCGTTTCACCAGGAGCTGCTGACGCAGTATACCGACATAATGGGCAAGATGTTCATATGGGCCTTCAAGATAAGCGCACCTGTGATGATAGCCATATTTTTGGCAGACGTATTCTTGGGGATACTGGCAAAGACTATGCCTCAGATGAACGTGTTCATAGTCGGAATGCCTCTGAAGATATTCGTAGGGCTTGCGATCATAATCATAACGCTTCCGATGTTCGGAGGGGCTCTCTACAGGGTATTTGACCTCATAAAGACCGATATGAACTATATGTTTGAGATAATGGGAAGCGGGTGATGCAGGATATGGATATGTACTTGAAGCTGGACCTCCAGCTCTTTTCGCAGGAGAAGACAGAGGAAGCCACACCCAAGAAAAAGAGCGAAGCGAGAAAAGAGGGCCAGATCCCTCAGAGCAAGGAGATTGGGCTTGCCGCTGCTATAATAGCAACTTTTGCAGGGCTTAGAGTATTTGGAAAGTGGATGCTCGACAATATAATGGGATTCACGATAAATACCATAAAGAACCACAGCCTTAATCCTGAGATTTTCAACCAGGAGGGGATAGTCAGCCTTGCTATGAGCAGCCTTATGACGCTTGGGTTGGTGGTTGCACCGGTGGCGATCATATCGATGGCCATAGGGCTTGTGACTTCCTACCTCCAGGTGGGAGTCCTTTTTACTACCAAGACACTTGCCTGGAAGCTCAGCAGGCTAAACCCCATAGAGGGTTTCAAGAGGATGTTCTCCAAGCGTTCAGTCGTGGAGCTTATAAAGTCACTTTTCAAGATAGGAGTGCTTGGCTACATAGTCTACTCTTATATACTGGATGAAATTCCAAATATTCTAACCTCTGTAGAACTCGAGATAGGCCAGCTGGCTGCATATCTCGGAGATCTTGTGTTTGCGATAGCCATGAGGATAGGGCTTGCGCTCTTTATAATGGCTGCAATAGACTATTTCTACCAGAGGTACGACCACAACAAGAAATTGATGATGAGCAAGCAGGAGATAAAAGAGGAGCACAAGCAGTCAGACGGTAATCCTCAGATAAAGTCCAAGATAAAGGAAAAGCAGAGGCAGATGGCCATGCAGAGGATGATGCAGGAGATCCCTTCTGCAGATGTAATAATAACAAACCCCACGCACTACGCCGTAGGGATAAAATACGACAAAGATCTATACGACGCACCTTACATAATAGCTAAAGGACAGGACAATCTGGCTCAGAAGATAAAGGAAATAGCGAAAGAGCATAAAATCCCTGTAGTGGAGAACAAGCCACTGGCCAGGAGCCTTTACGCTAACGCTGAAATCGGACAGATGATACCGGAAGAGCTTTTCCAGTCCGTGGCAGAGGTGCTCGCTTACGTTTATAGTTTGAATAAAAAAGGAGTAAGGCGATGAAATTCGGAGATGTAGGTGTAGCTGTTGCCATAATAGCTATAATAATAATAATAATAATACCGGTTCCGCTGATCATGCTAGATGCGCTGCTGAGCGTGAACATAGCGCTTGCGCTCTTGATACTGCTTATATCTATGTATACAAAAGATGCGCTTCAGTTCTCCATATTTCCTTCACTGCTCCTGATAACCACGCTTTTCAGGCTGGCGCTCAATATATCTACTACAAGGTATATACTGAGCGACGGATACGCTGGACAGGTTATAGAGGCATTTGGAAACTTCGTTGTCAGGGGGAATATATTTGTAGGACTTGTTATCTTCCTGATCATAGTGCTTATAAACTTCATGGTAATCACAAAGGGAGCTGAGAGGGTTGCCGAGGTTGCTGCTAGATTTACTCTAGACGCTATGCCTGGAAAGCAGATGGCGATAGACGCCGACCTTAACTCAGGACTTATAACTGAAGTAGAGGCCAAACAGAGAAGAAAAGACGTTCAGAGCTACTCGGACTTTTACGGGGCGATGGACGGAGCTACCAAGTTCGTAAAGGGAGACGCAATAGCCGGAATCATAATCACGATAATAAATATAACAGCTGGAATAGGGACAGGAGTCATAATGAGAGGATTGCCTGCCGGAGAAGCAGCTGGGCTTTATGTGCTGCTGACTGTAGGCGACGGGCTTGTAAGCCAGATACCGACGCTTCTGATTTCGACGGCGACGGGACTTATAGTTACTAGAGCGGCTTCGGAGTCTAACCTTGGAGGAGACCTACTAGGGCAGCTCTTCGGAAATAACCCTACTATCATGTTCATAGTAGGAGGATTCCTACTTATGCTTGGACTGGCTACTCCGCTGCCAGTATTACCTTACGTCATGCTGGCTGGAATGTTTTTCTTTATAGGATTCACCATGAAAAACGCCACTCAGAAGTCTATGGAGGAAGAGCAGGAAATAGCTGACATAGAAGAGGTAGAGGAGATCAAGAAGCCTGAAAATGTAATGAACCTATTAAAAGTCGAGGACATAGAGCTGGAGTTCGGGTACGGTGTAATCCCGCTTGCAGACGTAAGCCAGGGAGGAGACTTGCTAGACAGGATAGTCATGATAAGGCGTCAGCTGGCTCTGGAGCTTGGAGTTGTAGTTCCAATGGTCAGGCTTAGAGACAATATACAGCTGAATCCTAACGAATACATCATAAAGATAAAAGGTGTTGAGGTCTCTAGGGCAGAGCTTCTCTTTGACCACCTTATGGCTATGAACCCTGGAATGGCTGACGACTCGCTAAAGGGCATAGACACAAGAGAGCCGGCATTCGGTCTTCCGGCAAAGTGGATACTGGAGCAGGACAGGGAGAAGGCAGAGATACTGGGCTACACAGTTGTAGACCCGCCTTCCGTTATCTCAACCCATCTGACTGAAGTCATAAAGTCAAATTCAAGCAAGCTCTTGAGCAGACAGGATGTGAAAGCGCTAGTGGACAACATAAGGGAAGACAATCCAGCCCTCATAGACGAGCTTATACCTAATCAGCTGTCTATAGGAGAGGTGCAGAAAGTGCTTTCGAATCTGCTAGACGAGGGCATCTCTATAAGGGATATGGAGACTATACTTGAGACGCTTGCAGACTACTCTGTTACGACTAGAGACATAGATATGCTGACAGAGTACGCTAGACAGAGCTTGTCTAGATATATAACCAAGAAGTTTGCAGATCAGGGGGAGCTCAAGGTAATAACGCTTGACAGCCAACTAGAGCAGATGATAATGGGGTCTGTCAACAAGACAGATACAGGGTCTTATATATCGCTTGACCCTAACACAATACAGAGAATACTGGAAGATACTTTTTCTAAGGTTGAGAAACTGGCATCTGTGGGGCTTCAGCCTATAGTGCTTACGGCGCCACTGGTCAGGATCTACTTTAAGAAGCTTACAGAACAGTCATTAAAGGATTTGGTGGTCTTGTCTTACAATGAAGTGGAACCAAATGTTGAAGTTCAATCAGTAGGGACGGTGGCAATATAATGAAAGTGAGAAAGTTTGTTGGGAAAAGCACAAAAGAAGCTATGGATAAAGTCAGACGGGAGCTAGGAGACGAGGCTGTCATACTCCACACCAAGAAGAGGAAGAAGCCAGGGTTCTTGGGCATGTTTGGGAAAGAGGAAGTGGAAATACTTGCAGCCCTCGACGCCAAGGTGAAAAAGAAAGCTCCGAGTCCCAAGGCACCTGCGCCTAGAGCCGAGAGAGAGGAAATCCAGTTTGTGGAGAGGGCCAGAAGCCAAGCGACACCTCAGTACAGGGATGAGATCATTCCGCCTAAAAAGGTGGACATGGGAACGACAGATGAGCTTTCGGATATAAAGCAGTCCATAGAGTATATAGCTGAAAAGCTGAAGCTCAGGGATCTGGGCGACACGCTTTCGGAGTTCAGGGATTTCATAAAGGTAATGGTGGAAAATGGAGTCGAAGAGGAAGTGGCCAGAGACATAGTGGAAAATGTGTCAAAGCAGGTGGTGCTTGAAAACAAGACAAAAGACGAGATAAGAGAGATCGTGAGGCTGAATATAAAGTCCTACCTAGGCGAGGTATCGTCTCTTAAATACGACGGGGAAAAGAAGGTCATATTCTTCATAGGGCCTACTGGCGTCGGAAAGACGACTACACTTGCAAAGCTCGCTTCCCACTTTGTGCTGAACGAAAAGTGCAGCATAGGGCTTATAACTGCGGACACCTACAGGATAGGAGCAGTAGATCAGCTCAAGATATACGGGGAGATCTTAGACATACCTGTAAAGACCATATACGAGACAAACGAGGTTTACGAGGCTCTTTCAGGCCTTCGCGACAAGGACGTAGTCTTTATAGATACAGCGGGCAGAAGCCATAAAAACAAGCCCCAGGTGGAAGAGCTAAAAGAGCTTATAAACACTGTAAAGAGCAAGGAGATATACCTGCTGCTGAACATAGGGACAGAGATGAAGAACATAAACTCCATAATAAAGGAATACGACTTTATAGAAGACTACAGCATAATATTCACGAAAAAAGATGAGACAGACATTTTAGGCAATATACTGAACACGAGGTACTACTCCAACAAGAAGCTCTCTTATATAACGACTGGTCAGAATGTGCCTGACGACATAGAGCTCATAGACACAGATAAGATAAGCAGGATACTGGTCGGTGAAGCGGATGAGTAACGATCAAGCGGCAAACCTAAGAGAGCTTATGAACAAGACGAAGCCAGAGGAAGAGGAGAGCACAGACGGCAAGCTGTACGCCTTTGTGGGACGTGAAGGGTCGGGCAATACGACAATAGTGTCCAATATCTCAAACCTCATGGCTAAAGAGGGAAAGAAAATCATAATAATAGACTTCAACTCAGGGATTTTGACTACAGACATCTTCTTCAACGTGATTCCGAACAGGAACATGAAGGACATAATAGACGGGGACAGAAGCGAGAAAGAGATGCTTCTAAGGGCTAGAGACAACGTATATATAGTCTACGCCAACAAGGTGCTGGACCTTTCCAAAGAGGAGAAAGAGCTCTTTAGAGCAAAAGTGGATATTCTGAGGAAAGATGCAGACTTGATATTTGCAGATATAGAGGGTGTTGAAAACCTAGGCAAGCTTATGTTCTTCTTGAAAGATGCAGAGTCGATTTTTGTGACCGATACAGATTCTGAATCTATACAGGAAACTTACTACGGTATAAAATACTTGAGTACAAACATGGACTTAGACAGCGCGCGAATCATAGTCAATAAAAGCGATAGCGTAGAGTTGTCAGACAGGATAATAGACAAGCTAGGAAAGACAGCTGATAAATTTTTGGGAATTAAAGTAGAGAAAATCGGGTATATATGCAGAGAAAAAGAAGTAAAAGACTCGATGAGAAAGCAGAAACTTTTTACAGATATATATCCAGACCTTAGATCAACGTCCGAGATAGTCGCTGTAAAAGACAGGCTTTAAAATCCAGAAATCAAACTTTATGGGGGTGTAATGGTATGGATATGAATCAATATTTAGATATATTTATAGAGGAGTCGAAAGAGCATCTTCAGCATATGAATGACAAGCTATTGGAGCTTGAGAACAATTACGACGAGATAGGGCTTTTAAACGAGATATTCAGGGTGGCACATACGCTAAAGGGAATGTCTGGAACTATGGGCTTTACAAAGATAGCAAGCTTGACACACACTATGGAGAACATGCTGGATGCCATGAGGAACAGTGAAATAAAGACGACTCCAGAGATAATAGATATACTATTCAGATGCTTTGACAGTTTGGACGAGTACATAAACAACATAGTCGAGACTGGGGTAGAGGGAGAGCTTGACAGCACGGAGCTTGTAAACGAAATAGACAAGACTCTAAAAGGCGATGCGGAGCCGGAAGTTAAAGCTTCTGAGTCTTCAGGACTGCAACAGGGAGCAGAAATCGACGAATATGTAAAGCACGCAATGCAGGAATCTAAGGAAAAGGGAATGAACCCTTATAGAATAACTGTAGAGGTGAGCGAGGACTGCATGCTGAAAGCGGCAAGAGCTTTTATAGTCTTCACCACAATAGAAGAGCACGGAGAGATACTGCAATCGGACCCATCTGCTGAAGACATAGAAGATGAGAAATTTGACAACAAGTTTTCAGTGCTAGTCGTATCTGAAAAGAGCGGAGAAGAGCTACAGAAGGAAATAGCGAATATTTCGGACCTTAAGTCTGTAGCTGTAGAGAGCATAGACTTAAGCGGAACTGACAGCTCTCAAGAGACTGTAGAAGAGCTGAAAGAAGAAAAAGCCGAAGAATTGGCTGTTGAAGCAGAGCAGGCAGCTTTTGCAGAGCAAACAGATATGGCTGCCTCCCCTAAAAAAGAGGTTGAAAAGCCGGAGAAAAAAGCTGTTGCGAAAAACAACAACGCCAAAATCGGAAAGACAGTAAGGGTAGACATAGACAGACTGGACAACCTGATGAACCTGGTTTCAGAGCTTATAATAATAAAGACAAGGCTAGAAGACACTGGAAGCGCAGACAAGGGAAATATGACAGAGGCCGTAGAGTATCTGGAGAGGATAACGACCAGCCTGCACGATGCAGTTATGAAGGTTCGAATGGTGCCTATAGAGAGGGTATTCAACAGATTCCCTAGAATGGTAAGAGACCTCACCAAAGACCTAGGAAAGAACATAGATCTTAGGATGTCTGGAGAGGAAACAGAAGTTGACAGAACTATAATAGATGAAATAGGAGATCCTCTTATCCACCTTATCAGAAACTCAATAGACCACGGAATAGAGAAGCCAGAAGAAAGAAGGGCAGCCGGCAAGCCGGAGAAGGGGATAGTAGACCTTAAGGCCTACCCTGATGGAAACAGCGTTGTTATAGAGCTAGACGACGACGGAGCGGGGCTTAACCTTCCTAAGATAAAGGCCAAGGCTGTGGAGAGGGGAGTTATAACTCAGGAAGAGGCGAACACCCTTCCAAAAGAAGACGCAATAGACCTGCTGTTCAGGCCAGGGTTCAGCACAGCCGATGTCATATCAGACGTATCTGGTAGAGGGGTTGGGCTAGACGTAGTGAAGACCAAGATAGAGTCTATAAGCGGAAACATAGAGGTTAAGACAGAGGAAGGCCAAGGAAGCAAGTTCATAATAAGACTACCTCTTACGCTTGCAATAATACAGGCGCTTCTCATAAAGCTGAGCGACGAGATATATGCCATACCGCTGAGCTCCATAAGTGAGATAAGCACTATAAAGAGAGAATCGATAAGAAAAGTTCAGGAGCAAGAAGTGATACTTTTCAGAAACAAGACGCTTCCTATAATAGACCTGAGCAATGTACTCGGGCTTAGCAGAGAGCTAGAAGCGGAAGACTTGACTATAGTTATAGTCAGAAAAGGGGAGAAAGAGGCTGGGCTTATAATAGACGGGCTTATAGGACAGCAGGAGATAGTCATAAAGTCTCTTGGAAAATTCCTTCTAGACACTCCATACCTTGCAGGGGCTACAATATTAGGAAATGGTAGAATATCACTTATACTCGACGTAAATTCTCTTTTTTAAGGAGCGATAGACATGGTAAACTTGAATAACGAAGAAATGGAACAGGAAAGAAGCATAGAGGATGAAAGAAAGTACGTAGTGTTTAGACTGGAAGAAGAGTACTACGGGATAGACATAAACAATGTAAAGGGAATAGAGAAGGCACAGGACTTCACCAGAGTTCCAAATGCTAACTACTATATAAAGGGAGTAATAAACCTAAGAGGTGAAGTTGTACCTGTAATAGACCTCAGAAAGAGACTTGGATTTCATGAAAAAGAAGAAGACGGAAACTCCAGGATAATAATAGTCCAGGTTCATGATATGCAGGTAGGGCTTCTAGTGGACAGTTCTTCTGAAGTCATAACATTTGCAGAAGACGAGCTGGACAGTGCGCAGACTATGAAGGATTCGATAGCTGACGACTTTGTGAAGTATATAGGGAAGAAGAACGACAGGCTCATAATACTCATAGACCTTATGAAAGTAGTAGGATATGAAGTAGAAGAAGAGACAGTATAGGGGGCGTGAAAAGTGGTCATAGACAAGCTGAATGACGTGCTTATAGATGTTTTACAGGAAGTCGGGAATATAGGGTCGGGGAATGCAGCCACGGCCCTGTCCACTATGATAAACAAAAAAGTGGACATGAATGTACCACAGATAAAGGTACTCGAGTTCAAGGACGTGCTAGATGTGCTTGGAGACGCTGAAGAGCCTGTTGTAGGCATATACTTCGGACTGGAGGGAGACCTCGAGGGAAATATAATGTTCGTGCTTGACATGGATTCCTCTAAGAATCTGGTCAACATGCTGTTCGGAAGGATGGATGGAGGAGAGCTTGAGCTGAACGAAATGGACATGTCTGCTCTTTCAGAGGTGGGCAACATCCTCTCAGCTTCATATGCAAATTCGCTCAGTATGATGACAGGACTTGCACTGAAGGTAACAGTCCCGTCCATATGCGTAGACATGGCAGGGGCTGTAATAAGCGTTCCGGCCATACAGTTCGGAATCACAGGCGATCACGCCATATTTATAGAGACGCAGTTTTTGCAGGACGAGAACGAGATAAAGGGGGATATCTTCCTGATACCGGAAGTGGACTCTTTTGAAAAATTACTTAGGACATTAGGAGTAGATATGTAATGGAAATGATAAAAGTTGGAATGGCGGACTACAAGGCCACCAAATCACCAGGTGTCCTTATAACATTTGGGCTGGGCTCTTGCGTGGGGATAGCTCTCTATGACAAGTCCACAAAAGTGTCTGGGCTCGCACATGTGATGTTGCCTTCTAGCAAGGAAATAAAGAACAATTCCAATAAGGCTAAGTTTGCGGATACCGGAATAGACGCACTTATAGACGAGATGGTCAAGCTAGGGGCTCGCAAGAGCAACATAGTGGCCAAGATAGCAGGAGGAGCTCAGATGTTTTCGTTCTCGTCTCAGAACGACATGCTCAGGATTGGAGAGCGGAATGCAATAGCGTCTAAGGAGAAGCTTAAAGATCACAGAATCAGAATCCTTGCAGAAGACACAGGTGGGAACTTTGGAAGAACTATTGAACTAAACACTGAAACAGGGGAGCTGCAAATAAAGACTATAGGACATGGAATAAAGGTCGTTTAAAAGCTGCAGCCCATCTCCTTTGAGGAGGGTTGAGATATGAAACTCGATGAAGTTTGGATAAGATACAAGAAGACAAAAGACGAAGAACTCAAAAAAGAGCTTATAGTTGAATACCTTCCGCTTGTTAAGATAATTTCAGGGAGAATGTACAATTTCTATGGGGGGAATATAGAATATGACGACCTCTTAGGGTATGGAGTGTTTGGGCTTATAGATGCCATAGACAAGTTTGAACTTAAGCGGGACCTCAAGTTCGAGACATATGCGCAGATAAGGATAAGAGGGGCCATGATAGATAATCTCAGAAAGCTAGACTGGATTCCAAGGAGAATAAGAAAGAAAGCAAAGGACATGGAAGTCACGATAAGCAGGCTAGAGAACAAGTATGGAAGGTCCGTGACAAACGAAGAGATTGCAAAAGAGTTGGGACTGGATTTGAGGGAAGTGGAAAACACTCTTTCCGAAATATCGGTTTCATCGGTTGTGTCTCTAGAGGATACGATTTCCCAAAGGGAGGACATGAGCTTCAGCAGCGAGGAAAAGACGCCGGAGCAGGTCCTAGAGGCAACTGAAGTGAAGAAAATACTTGCTCAGAACATAGACAAGCTTAGAGAGAAGGAAAAGCTAGTTATATCGATGTACTATTTTGATGAACTCACATACAAGGAGATAGGAAGGGTTTTAGAACTTTCTGAGTCTAGAATATCTCAGATACACAGCAAAGCTATACTGAGTCTGAAGAACAGCCTGAACAAAGCTGGAGTTGACAAATACTAGAGACAGAAGTGGAGGCGTTGGGATTGGATATAAAAGAGATCGTACTAGAAGGAAAAGAAATAGATGAAATAATAGACAGAGGGCTGCTTCAGATTTCTAAGTCTAGAGAAGAAGTCGAAATAGAGGTAATTGAAAAGGAAAAGAGCTTCTTTGGCAAGGTGAAGTCATACCAAGTGAAGATAAGCTATTCTGAGCAAGCAGAAGTAGAGCAGGAAGAGGAGAGCAGCAGAGAGTCCTTGGACTCGGAGCCGTCTTTTTACATAGACTACTTGGATGACGGGGTTTATATGAGCTTTCTAGAGCAGGGGAAAAAGCTGGACCTTATGACCATATTTGAAATAATAAGCAAATATGGAATCAAAGACATCATATTTTCCGATGTAAAGAAGGGATTTTCTGAATATGGGAGCATACCGTTCAAAATAGCGCCTGCCCAAGAGAGGGAAGTGCCTGAGAACGGTTTTTTGACATATGCAAGTGCGGACAAGATGAACGGCTTCATAATACTGTTCGAGAACAGTGAAAAAAGTCCAAGCGAGATACTTGAAGAGATCAAAGAGGTGTTCAAGATAGGCGTTGACTACAGCAAGCTTGAAGAAGCTGTATCAGAAAAGATGTACAACAGGCCGGTGCTTGTAGCCGAAGGGATTAGGGCCGTGGACGGAAAAGACGGGTATGTAGACTACAAGTTCAAAACAGAGTCTATGACCAATCCGAGAGTCAAAGAGGACGGAACTGTGGACTTCAAGGAGCTTGAGCTTTTCAACAATATAGAGGCCAACACTGTGATAGCGGAGCTGATACCTCCTGAAGAGGGGGAAGACGGCAAAGACGTCTTTGGAAACGTTGTGACTTTTAAAGCAGGGAAATTCGCCAGCTTCAAATACGGAAAAAACGTAGAAGAGATAGAAGGCGGCAAACTGCTTGTATCTAGAACTGACGGGCAGATAAAGCTAGAAGACGGAAAGATAAATATATACGAGGTGTACGAAGTCAGAGGTAATGTAGACAACTCTGTAGGGAATATAGACTTCAAGGGAAGCGTCAAGATAAAGGGAAATATACTCACTGGGTTCACCGTAAAGTGCAAGGGCGATCTCGAAGTGGAAGGTGTAATAGAGAGCGCAAATGTAGAGAGCGAAGGGAACATATTTATAAAGAAGGGCATACTCGGAAGCGACAGATGCGAGGTCAAGGCGAAGGGGAATATCTACTCTAGGTACATAGAGAGCGCCTATGTGTTTTCTGAAAAGCTGGTTGAGTCAGAGATGATGCTCCACAGCGAGATAGTGAGCAGAGGAGATGTAATTGCAAGCGGCAAGAAAGGCGTTATAATGGGCGGAAGGACAAGGGCCAAGAACGAAGTCAGAGCCAAGAGCATAGGTACGGTCATGGCGACGCCAACTTTTATAGAGGTAGGGGTGGACCCGTATATAAAGCAAGAGACCGACTTGCTGAAGAAAGGCATAGACAGCTTAGAGGCTGATATATACAAGCTTGAACAGGTGATATCACATCTCAAGGGAAGTTACGACAGGGGCATACTAGACGAGAAAAAGAGAGGTATGTATCTAAGCGCCATAGATACAAAGATAGATCTGGAAAAGAGGCTAGAAGAAGCCGTAGCCATGGCGGACAGAAATAACTATGAAAAGCAGGTCATAAGGGGAAGAGTTGTATTCGAGGACATTATACACCCAGGCGTCAGGATAACTATTGGCACAAGCATATACCAAATCGACGAAGACATAGCCCACAGCACAATATACAAAGACCAATTCGACGGTGAGATAAAGATAGGACCTTTTATAGATAAATAGGAGGGATCGGGATGGGACTTAGTCCAATAGACATGAAAGGGTTTATACCGAAGACCCAGGAGCTTTCCGAGGCTGAAAATCAAAGAAATATAAGAGACAAGAGCCAGCTTGTAGTACAGCAGAGCGAACAGGAAAAGAAAGTGGAGCGAGATATAAGGCAGGTCAACGACTCTGAAAATGCAGAGAAGGCCAGGATTCGCAAAGAGCCGGATGGAAAGCCGGGCAGTCGTGGAGACGGCGAAGAGAAATGCGAAGACGGAGCTCAAAAAGCACCTGAGAAAAATAGCCTCGAAGGCTTGAACGTTTCAGTCAAGAGCGATAGAATATCGGTTGGAAGAAAAATAGATATGAAAGTGTAGGTGAGGTATTTTGGACACTCTTTTCTTGATCATAGGGGCGGTTCTCGTTTTGATCTCGGTAATACTGATCGCCAAAGCAAAGTCCGGAAGCTCTGAGGCTGAGACTTTTGAGCAGGTTTTGAGAGAGGACATGGACTTAGAGCTAGATGTGGACTTAGACGATGAAGAGCTTAGGTTTATAGACGAGATTGCGGAGAGCGAATACGAAGTTGAGTATGAAGAAGAAGCAGAGGAGACTCCTGTAAAGCCCGAGCTTGAAAGGGGAACTCTTGACCACAGGGACACAGTTGCCATAATGTACAAGGCCGGGATTTCACCAAACGAGATAGCCAAGAAGCTCGAGATGGGAAAGCGGGAAGTAGAGATAATACTAAAAGTGAAGGGTCTTGTGAAATAATTTATTGATTATATAATTGCGCTATGTTATACTACTTAAGGTGAAACTACACACACTCTTTAATTCTCGAGGAGGTGCCGAAAGGTTCCTTGAGGAGAGGATGAGGGTGGAGGAAAAACAAATGGAGGTGCTGTTAAAATGGCAGTAATATCAATGAAAGGCCTACTAGAGGCAGGAGTACACTTTGGACACCAAACTAGAAGATGGAACCCAAAGATGGCAGAGTATATTTTTACAGAGAGAAACGGAATCTATATAATAGATCTTCAGAAGACTGTTGTAAAAGTAGAAGAAGCTTATAATTTCGTAAGAGATGCAGTTCTTGACGGAGGAGAAGTTCTTTTCGTAGGAACTAAGAAGCAAGCTCAAGAGTCTATCGAAAACGAAGCAAAGAGATGTGGAATGCACTTCGTTAACCAAAGATGGCTTGGAGGAATGCTTACAAACTACAACACTATAAAGAAGAGAATAGACAGACTAGAAGAGCTTAACAAGATGGAAGAAGACGGAACTTTCGACGTACTTCCAAAGAAAGAAGTTATAAAGCTTAAGCACGAGAGAGACAAGCTTGAGAAATTCCTAGGCGGAATAAAGGAAATGAAGGGCGTACCTCAAGTTATGTTCGTTGTAGACCCTAGAAAAGAGAAGATAGCTGTAAGAGAAGCTAAAATACTTGGAATACCAGTTGTAGGAGTTGTAGACACTAACTGTGATCCAGACGAAGTAGATCTTGTAATTCCAGGAAACGACGACGCTATAAGAGCCGTTAAGCTTCTAACTGAGACAATAGCTAATGCTGTTCTAGAAGGAAAGCAGAGCGTTGAAGAAGAAGTAGAAGAAGAGCAAATACAAGAGTAAGTAAATTCGGGTAAGGGGCTGTAGGGAATATTCCCTTGCTACTCTTACCCTTTTATTTAGTTTAAAGATCAGTTAAAATAAAGATAAAGACTACTAGGAGGAATTAGAATGGCAATATCATCTGCTTTAATCAAAGAACTAAGAGAAGTATCGGGAGCTGGAATGCTTGACTGTAAAAAAGCTCTAGACGAGACTAACGGAGATATAGAAAAAGCAATAGACCTACTTAGAGAAAAAGGACTTTCTCAAGCGGCTAAGAAGTCTGGAAGAATAGCTTCTGAGGGAGTTGTAGAGGCTTACATCCACGGTGGAAGAATAGGAGTTATAGTTGAAGTCAACACAGAGACTGACTTCGTAGCTAAGAACGAAGACTTCAGAGCTTTCGTAAAAGACGTGGCTATGCAGATAGCTGCTGCAAACCCTAAGTATGTTTCAAGAGAAGAAGTTCAGCAAGACGATATAGAGAGAGAAAGAGAAGTTCTTACTCAACAAGCTCTAAACGAAGGAAAGCCAGCTAACATAGTGGAGAAAATGGTAGAGGGAAGAATAGACAAGTTCTACAAAGAGATATGCCTTCTAGAGCAGCCTTTCATAAAGGATCCAGACACTACTGTAGAAAAGCTTCTAGCTGAGAAGATAGCTAAGATAGGAGAAAATATCAAGATAAGAAGATTCACTAGATACGAAGTTGGTGAAGGAATAGAGAAAAAAGAAGAGAACTTTGCTGAAGAAGTTGCAAAGCAAATGAACGCTTAGTTATAGCACTGTGAATGGAGGGCATTTTTATGTTCTCCATTTTAATAGATAGGTCAATAAAAAAATCACAGGAGTTGTTTTCATGGATAAACCTAAATTTAAGAGAGTAATACTGAAGTTAAGTGGGGAAGCATTAGCGGGGGATAAAGGATTTGGAATAGACGAAGAGACGGTAGACAATATAGCGAAAGAGATATCTAAAATAGGCGAGATGGATGTTCAGGTAGCTATAGTAGTAGGGGGAGGAAATTTCTGGAGAGGAAGAAGTGCTCAGAGAATGGACAGAGCTACATCTGACTACATAGGGATGCTAGGAACTACTATAAATGCACTTGCGCTTCAAGACGCACTTGAAAACATAGGAGTGGACACTAGAGTGCAGACTGCGATAGGGATGCAGGAAGTGGCGGAGCCTTATATAAGGAGAAAAGCCATAAGACATCTGCAAAAAGGCAGAGTTGTTATATTTGCCGCAGGATCTGGAAATCCTTACTTCTCTACAGATACCACTGCCGCGCTTAGAGCCGCTGAGATAGAGGCTGAAGTGATACTTCTAGCGAAAAAAGGAGTGGACGGAGTTTACGATTCAGATCCAAAGATAAATCCTTCTGCAAAAAAATTCGAAAGTTTGAGATATATAGACATATTGAACAGAGGACTTGGTATAATGGACTCTACAGCTACATCTCTATGTATGGACAACAGCATACCACTGATAGTATTCGGCATAGACGATCCTGAAAACATAGTGAGAGTTGTGACTGGAGAACAAATAGGAACAGATGTCAAGGGGGTTTAAATATGAACTTAGAGATACATCAAAACACAGAAGATAAAATGAGCAAGACTATATCGGCTTACAAAGAAGAGTTAGGCAGCATAAGAGCTGGAAGGGCGAACCCTTCACTGCTAGACAGAATATCTATAGACTACTATGGAGCGATTACGCCGCTTAACCAGCTGGCGAACGTATCTGCACCAGAGCCTAGACTGCTTGTGATACAGCCTTATGATGCAAGCACTATAGCTGCAATCGAGAAGGTAATACAGGCTTCAGACCTAGGGCTTAACCCGTCAAACGACGGAAAGATAATAAGGCTTGCCATCCCTCAGCTTACAGAGGAGAGAAGGAAAGAGCTTATAAAGGTTGTAAAGAAAGCGGCTGAAAATGCCAAGGTAGTCATCAGAAACCAGAGAAGAGATGCAAACGACGCCATAAAGAAGATGCTCAAAGACGGAGAGCTTACTGAGGACGATGTGAAGGCTGCAGAAGCCAAAGTCCAGGAGATAACAGACAAGAAAGTGTCTGAAATAGATAAGCTAACTGAAGAAAAAGAGAAGGAACTTCTAGAGGTGTAGTTTGAGACTTCATGGATTTGACGTGCTTGGGTTCCGCCTAGATGAAGGGCTTGAAGTTATCGGCGGGAGTACGCCCAAGGATATTAAAATAGTGGAAACATTCTCTCCAAAGCATAGGGAAGAAAACTCTGGAGAGCCCAGAATACTGAGGGTTTTGGAGAGTGATAAAAGCATAGAATTGACTGTAGGTTACTTTTAACCCCTTCCTCCAGAAGGGGTTCTTTTATTTCAACAGGAGGTGGGTGTTTTGGCAAAACCCTCTATAAAGATAGACACGGAAAAACTGCCCGAGCATATAGCTATTATAATGGATGGAAACGGAAGATGGGCAAAAAAGAGGTTTCTTCCCAGGACAGCGGGGCATAAAGTAGGAGTTGAAAGGGTCAGAGACGCTATAAAGGCAGTTGATGAACTTGGGATAAAATACCTCACGCTTTACGCTTTTTCGACTGAAAACTGGAAGAGGCCACAAGATGAAGTCCAAATGCTTATGAAGCTCTTGGCAGAATACCTGAAGAAAGAGCTAGACGAGCTTCATAGAAACGGAGTCAGAATAAGAGTGTTGGGGAGCCTGGATGAAATACCTGAGAAGGTGAGAACTGAAATCCTGAATTCCATGGAGAAGACAAAAGACAACGACAATATAGTCTTGAACATAGCTCTTAACTACGGGTCGAGGCAGGAGATTGTACGCGGCATAAGAGAGTTCGCAAGTGAGGTGCTAGAGGGAAAGAGAGATTTAGACAGCCTCGACGAAGAGAGCTTTAAGGACTACCTCTACACTGGAAGCCAGCCGGACCCTGATATGGTTATAAGGACAAGTGGGGAAGAGAGGATAAGCAATTTTCTGCTCTACCAGATAGCTTATAGCGAACTTATTTTCACAGACACGCTCTGGCCCGACTTCAAGAAAGAGAATCTGCACGAGGCCATAGCAGAGTTCCAAAAAAGAAAAAGAAGATTTGGAGGAATTTAACGCTATGAAGACTAGGATAATTTCAGGACTTATTGGATTGGCAATACTGCTTGTGGTGCTTTATAGCGGAGGAATGGTTTTCAAAGGCACAATACTGGCAATCACGCTTGTGGGGCTCTATGAGTACCACAGGGCGATTGAAGGCTTAAAAGACAAGTACATAGTGTCGTATATGAACTATTTGTTCGCGATTGCACTTTTCTTCAAAGATATACTTGGGATGGAGGATTATCTGGGGGAGATTCTCTTTCTCTACGCCATAGCTGTAGCTATGCATATGGTTCTCAAAAGAGACACTACGCTTAAAGACGTCAGCTACTCTATGTTCGGGGGGATATACGTGGCTTTCTTCCTTTCGCATCTATACAGCTTCGAGGGGAGCATGCTGATATGGCTTATATTCATAGTGGCGTGGATGACAGACACTTTTGCGTATTTCACAGGCATGTTTTTCGGAAAGCACAAGCTCTGCCCTCACCTAAGCCCTAAAAAGACAGTGGAAGGAGCTTTAGGCGGAGTAGTAGGAGCTGCAGTATCGGCTGTCGTGTTTTCGCTGTACTTTAAGGTAAACGGGGTGTTCCTCATAGGGATTATGGCTGTATTCGGCTCGGTAATCTCGCAGGTAGGAGACCTTACGGCCTCTAGGATAAAGAGGATAGCGGGGATAAAGGACTACGGAAATCTCATGCCGGGCCACGGCGGGGTGCTAGATAGGTTTGACAGCATAATATTCGCATCACCCTTCATATACTACAGCTTGAAGCTCTTTGGGCTTATGTAGGCTATTTGTAAGAACTTATAAATTGATTATATAAAGTAGATGGGTTATGATTGTATTAAATACAGTTTTCATTGGGAGTGAGAATTTGAAAAAGATAAGCATACTCGGATCTACAGGCTCTATAGGAACACAGTCGCTTGACGTAGTTAGAAATAACCCTGGATTTAAAGTTGAGGGGCTTTCTACAAACAGCAGTATAGACAAGCTCTATGAGCAGATTGAAGAGTTCGGGCCTCGCCACGTATCAGTTGGAACAGAGGAGGCGAAGTACGAGCTTTTGAGAAAGCTAAAAGACGGCGGGATTAAAGATGTGGAAGTCTACTCCGGAGAGTCAGGGCTGCTTGAGATAGCACGCGACGAAAGCGAGATACTTATAACTTCGGTTGTGGGTATGGTTGGACTTCTACCTACGCTCGCCGCGATAGAAAAAGGCAAAAAGATAGCACTTGCAAATAAGGAGACGCTTGTCACAGCAGGGGAAATAGTTATGAAGGCCGCAGAGGAAAAGGGGTCTGAAATAATACCGGTGGACAGCGAACACTCCGCTATATTCCAGTGCCTAAACGGCGAGAGAAGGTCCGAGGTGGAGCGCATAATACTCACGGCTTCAGGGGGGCCTTTCAGGGGCAGAAAGCTAGATGAGCTCAAAAACATAAGTGTGAGAGAAGCGCTTAATCACCCTAACTGGAGCATGGGGTCCAAGATAAGTATAGACTCGGCCACACTTATGAACAAGGGACTTGAGATGATAGAGGCTAAATGGCTTTTCGACATAGATATGGAATATGTATGCCCTATAGTGCATCCTCAGAGCATAATACACTCTATGGTGGAGTTCGTAGATGGTAGCATAATGGCACATATGGGGACTCCAGACATGAGGATACCAATACAGTATGCGCTGACATATCCATATAGAGCCAGGAACAATGTGGAGAAACTGGATTTCTTGAAGCTGAAATCGCTCACTTTCGAAGAGCCGGACAGAGACACTTTCAAGGCTATAAGGCTTGCAGTGGATTCGGCAAATGTAGGAGGCACTATGCCTTCTGTGCTGAACGCGGCAAACGAAGTGGCTGTGGAACTTTTTCTGAAAGAGAAGATAGGGTTTCTGGATATAGCTGACAGCGTGGAAGCGGCAATGGAAGCCCACACTGTGAAGAGCAAGCCGTCTTTAGAGGATATACTAGAAGCGGATAGATGGACAAGGGAGTTTGTAGTCTCTAGACGTATTTAAGGGGTGAATATATGCAGACAGCATTGGCGACAATATTTGTATTTTGTCTTGTAGTGGTGGTACATGAATTCGGGCATTTTGCAGTTGCAAAGTTGTCAGACGTAAAGGTGAATGAGTTTTCGGTGGGAATGGGACCGAGGATTTTTGGAAAGAAGTTCGGAGAAACAGAGTACTCTCTTAGATTGATTCCGATAGGCGGATTTGTCAAGATGGAGGGTGAGGACGAGGACTCCGAAGACGGCAGAAGCTTCAACAAGAAAAGCGTAAAAGCCAGAATGGCCATAATACTGGCAGGGGCAATTATGAACTTCGTGCTTGCCTTTGTGGTTTTCGGGATATACTTCTACGGGGTGGGAAGCCCTACCACAGAGATATCTGAAGTTTCAAGCGGTTCACCAGCATACGAAGCGGGGCTTGCTCCTGGAGACAGGATCACAGAGATAGACGGCATAGCCATAGACTCCTGGGGAGACGTGAGCGAGACTATAGGAAAGCTTGGAGAGAAGGAGCTAAACGTTGAGGTTGAAAGAGGGGATGCCGTCGAGTCGTTCAAGATGACTCCGGAGCTTAATGCAGATGAAAACAGACTGCTGATAGGCATATCGCCTGAGATGGAGAGCTCGATAGGCGACTCCCTCTCTATGTCTGGAAAGACGCTAGTAGAAGTCATAGGGCTTATGTTCGATTTCATAGGCAGGCTCTTTACAGGGGGAGTTGGAACAGACGATGTCTCAGGGCCGGTAGGAATAATCTATATAGTTGGAGAAGCGGCTAAGACAGGCTTCCTATACGTGTTCTATATAGCTGGATTGATAAGTGTGAACCTGGGCTTTTTCAATTTACTGCCTATACCGGCTCTGGACGGAAGCAGATTTATGTTTCTGCTCTTGGAAGCTCTGAGAGGCAAGCCTATAGATCCAGAGAAGGAAGGCAGAGTCCACATAGTTGGGTTTCTGCTGCTTATGATGTTTACGGTGTTTATAACGTATAAGGATATAATAAAATACAATCTATTTTAAGTAGGTGAAGATATGAGAAGAGAGAGCAGGCGCATATACTGTGGTGACGTTCCGATAGGTGGCGGATCGCAGGTTACAGTTCAATCTATGACAAATACAGATACAAGAGACGTTGAAGCTACAGTGTCTCAGATAAAGGCCATGGAAGCTGAAGGGTGTGACATAGTAAGGCTGGCTGTGCTGGATATGGATGCGGCCCGTGCCATAGGTGAAATCAAGAAATCCGTGAGTATACCGCTTATAGCTGATATACATTTCGACTACAGACTTGCGATAGAGTCGGTCGAAAGCGGTGTAGATGGGCTTAGGATAAACCCTGGCAACATAGGTGGCAGAGATAGGGTTGAAAAAGTGGTAGAAGTTTGCAGAGAGAGAAATATCCCAATCAGGATAGGGGTGAACTCTGGCTCAATAAGGCAGGACATACTGGACAGATTCGGGGGCGTAAACGAAGACTCCCTTGTCTACAGCGCTATGGAGCATGTGAAGATACTAGAAGAGCTGGACTACAGGAATATAAAGCTCTCTCTGAAAACCACAGACGTGGACTTAACTTTCAGGGCCTACAAGAAGATAGCGAAGATGGTGGACTATCCGCTTCACCTTGGCATAACAGAGGCTGGGACTGTCTGGGCTGGAACTATAAAGTCGGCTGTCGGAATAGGGGCGATGCTCCTAGAGGGCATAGGTGACACCTTGAGGGTTTCGCTGACAGGAGACCCTGTAGAGGAGATAAGAGTAGGAAAGCAGATACTCAGGACAGTAGGGCTTTTAAAGGACAGGATAGAGATAGTCTCGTGTCCGACTTGTGGCAGGACCCAGATAGACCTTATAAAGCTGGCAAACGAAGTAGAAAAGAGAATCTCACATATAGAGAAGCCTATAAAGCTGGCCATAATGGGATGTGTTGTAAATGGCCCTGGGGAAGCCAAGGAGGCCGACATAGGGATTGCTGGCGGAAAAGGCGAGGGGCTCATATTCAAAAAAGGCAAGATAGTCAAAAAAGTCAGAGAAGAAGACCTTTTAGAAGAGCTGATAAAAGAAATAGAGAATATGTAATGAGGAGTAGGTGATCTTATGCTGAGCACAGAAAGCATAGTATTCAAGTTGATACTCTCTATAATACTTTCTGGGGCGATAGGCATAGAGAGAGAGTCCCTCAGAAGACCTGCGGGGCTCAGAACCCACATACTCGTATGTGTAGGGTCTACGCTTGTGATGCTCACATCGCTCTATCTCTTTGAGATATTCAAGGACACGGCCAACATGCAGCCAGACAGGTTAGGGGCCCAGGTCATAAGCGGGATAGGATTTTTGGGAGCTGGAACTATAATAAGGGACGGAAACAATGTAAAAGGACTCACTACAGCTGCTGGACTTTGGGCCGTAGCCTGCATAGGACTCGCCGTGGGGGCGGGTTTCTATGTAGGGGCCATTGCAAGTTCGCTGCTTGTGCTTTTCACCCTTATAGCCTTTGGCAGAATAGAGAAATACCTTGGGGATGACAAGTATATAGAGATAGAGATAGTTTCTAAAAACAGGGCCGGGCAGATAGGCATAATCTCCAACAAGATAGGGGCCATGGGGATCAAGATAGTGAAGATAGACTCATATGCTGGCGAAGATGAAGAGGAGCTTGTAGTCATAGAGATACTTATGAGCGTGAACAGGGATTTGAACAGGACGCTCAACAGAAAGCTCCTTGTAAAGGAACTTTCGAAGCTTCCTGGGATTGTAAGCGTAAAGGAAAGGTAGTGAATTAGATGGCTTCGTCGATTAGATATGTCAGAGATTTAAAAGAAACAGTAGGTCTTGACGGAATAAGCGAGGATATTCTGGAAGTTGAGATAGAAAGCGTCAATATACACAAAGAGAGCAAAACACTTAGGGTTAAACTAAACTCTGGAAAACTGGTTTTAGACGAGGACTTAGATCGCTTGACCTCTGCACTTAAGAGGAAGCTGTCTAAGTTCGATTTTTTGAGTGCAGAGATAAGCTATGACTTTCCGCTAGAAGATCACTTTGAAGGCTACATAAAAAACCTATGCAGCCTTATAAAGGCGGAGATTCCGTCTAGTTGCGGATGGATAGAGGGACTTGTGATATCGCTCTGTGGGAGTAAGATTACTCTTAAGACTCCTAACGAGCTGGCTATAGCCAGGATGAAATTGGCGGAGATATCGTGCAAGATAAAGGAGAAGGTGCAGTCGGAGTTTGGAATAGATGTTCTAGTCGAATTTGGCAAAGTAGATCAGGAAGAGAATCCGGAAGACTACAACAAGAGGAAAGAGGCGGAAGAGCAGAGCATCTTGGAGCGCATATCTAGAGGGATAGACGCTTCTCCAAAGTCTGAGAAGCAGTCGTCTGCGACAGGGGAAACTGGGAAAAAGTCAGGATTCACACAAGCTGACAACAGAAAGAAGAGCAGGGCGCTTGTAAAGAAGATAAGCGGAGAGAGGACAGCCATCTCGGATATAAATATACACTCTGGAGCTGTAATTACAGAGGGAGAGGTCTTCGACCTTGAAAAAAAAGAGATAAAGGGAAACAAGAAGATATATATATTCAACCTCACCGACTTCAAGAGTTCTGTAAACATGAAGATGTTTGTAAGCGAAAGTCAAGAAGAAGAGGTCGGCAGCGTGATATCTAACGGGAACTACATAAGAGTTCAGGGAGATGCCATGTACGACACTTTTTCAAGACAGCTTTCTGTGATGCTCAAGAGCGCAGAGAAGCTGGCGAGAGCTGTCAGAAAAGACGAGTCCACCGAGAAGAGGGTGGAGCTTCACTGCCACACCAAGATGAGCTCTATGGACGGAGTGGCCAGCGCTTCATCTCTTGTAAAGCGGGCTATAGAGTGGGGGCATAAGGCGATAGCCATAACAGACCACGGAGTCGTACAGGGCTTCCCGGAGGCCATGTACGAGAGCGGCGGAAAGGACATAAAGGTGATATACGGGCTGGAAGGATACCTTGTAGACGATGGAAAAGGCGTAGTGGAAAGCCCAGGGAATAGAAATCTAAATACAGACTATGTGGTGTTCGACATAGAGACAACTGGCTTCTCCCCTAGAAACGACAGCATAATAGAGATAGGGGCTGTCAAGATAGAGCAGGGGAACGTGGTGTCGGAGTTCAGCGAGCTGATAGATCCAAAGCGTTCGCTCCCAGACAAGATAGTGGAGCTTACAGGTATAACAGACCAGATGCTAGCTGGCAAGATGGAAATAGATCAGGTGCTTCCGAAGTTTCTGGAGTTCGCTGGAGACTCGGTGCTGGTGGCGCACAACGCCCAGTTTGACATGTCTTTTATAAGGACAAAGGCCAGGGAGCTGCTCGGTGCAGAGGTCAAAAACACTGTACTGGACACGCTTTCGCTTGCAAGGGCAGTATATCCAAGGCTCAAAAACCACAAGCTGAACACAGTGGCAAAGCATGTAGGAGCTTCGCTTGAAAACCACCACAGGGCTGTAGACGACTCAAGGGCTACAGCGCAGATACTTCTCAAGCTTCTGGAGCCTGCCACGGAGTCAGGAGTCGAAACGCTAGAAGGTCTGAACGAGTATTCGCTTAAGCACAGGGACCTGAGGAAAGAGCGGAGTAACCACATAATAATCTATGCAAAAGACTATACGGGGCTAAAGAACCTCTACAAGATAGTCTCATCATCCCATATGGACCACTTCTACAGAAAGCCCAGGATACCGAGGTCTACACTGTGCAAGTTCAGGGAAGGGCTGATACTCGGGACTGCCTGCGAGAGCGGTGAGCTCTACGGGGCGATACTCAAGAACAGGCCGGAAGAAGAGATAGAGAGGATAGTAGATTTCTACGACTTCCTGGAGATACAGCCCATAGGGAACAATATGTTCCTAGCTAGAAACGGAGACGTTTCCGGCGAAGAGGAGCTTATGGACATAAACAGAAAGATAGTGGAGCTTGGAGAGAAATCTGGAAAGCTTGTTGTGGCAACTGGGGACGTACACTTCCTGGAGCCTGAAGACGAGGTCTACAGGAGGATACTCATGGCGGGGCAAGGGTTCTCAGATGCGGACGACCAGGCTCCGCTCTACTTCAGGACGACCGAGGAGATGATGGCCGAGTTTGAATACCTTGGCCCCGAAAAGTGCAAAGAGGTTGTGGTGGAAAACACCAACAGGTTAGCCGACATGGTGGAGGACTTAAAGCCAATACCGGATGGCACTTATCCACCAGAGATAGAAGGAGCGGACGAGGAGCTCCGGGAGATGAACTACAAGAAGGCCATAGGCATATACGGAGATCCTCTGCCGGAGATCGTAAAAGACAGGCTGGACCGAGAGCTGAACTCCATAATAAGCAACGGCTACGCCGTGCTCTATATAATCTCGCAGAAGCTGGTTACAAAGTCGCTCAGGGACGGATACCTTGTAGGCTCTAGGGGGTCTGTAGGGTCCTCACTTGTGGCCACCATGAGCGACATAACAGAGGTAAACCCTCTTCCGCCGCACTATATATGCACAGAGTGCAAGTACAGCGAATTCGTCTTGGACGGGTCTGTAGGATCAGGAGTGGACTTAGAGGACAAGACCTGCCCAAAATGCGGTATAGAGCTAGTGAAAGAGGGACACGATATACCTTTCGAGGTGTTTCTAGGCTTCGAAGGAGACAAAGAGCCTGATATAGACCTGAACTTCGCAGGAGAGTATCAGCCTGTAGCCCACAAGTACACAGAGGAGCTTTTCGGAAGAGGCTATGTATTCAGGGCAGGTACAATAGGCACCGTGGCCGAGAAGACGGCCTACGGCTTTGTCAGAAAGTACTACGAATCCAAGGGCGAAGATGTGTCTGGAGCAGAGATAAGCAGGCTTGTGAAAGGGTGTACCGGAATAAAGAGGACTTCGGGACAGCACCCAGGGGGAGTAATGGTAGTGCCGTCCTACAAAGACGTGTTCGACTTCACGCCTATACAGTACCCGGCAGACGACGACAGCTCCGGAGTCGTGACTACGCATTTCGACTACAACGCCATAAGCGGAAGAATACTGAAGCTCGACATACTGGGGCACGACGTGCCGAGTATTATAAGGATGCTAGAGGACATAACAGGGGTAAAGCCCGAGAAGGCCCCTCTAGATGACCCAGAGACAAAAAAGCTGTTTCTGAGCACGGAGTCGCTGGGGGTGGAGCCCGAGGAGATAAAGTCAGAGGTTGGAACTCTTGGAATACCGGAGTTCGGAACCAAGTTCGTAAGACAGATGCTAGTTGATACAAGGCCCACCACCTTCTCGGAGCTAGTCAGGATAAGTGGACTTTCGCACGGGACAGACGTTTGGATAAACAATGCGCACGAGCTCGTAAAGGCTGGGATAGCGAAGCTGAACGAAGTCATATGTACAAGAGACGATATAATGAACTACCTTATATACAGCGGACTAGACAAGAAGAAGTCCTTTAAGATGATGGAGAAGGTCAGGAAGGGAAAAGGGCTTACAGACGAGGAAGAGGCATACATGAGGGAGAACAACGTGCCGGAGTGGTATATAGAGTCTTGCCAGAAGATAAAGTACATGTTCCCCAAGGCCCATGCGGTTGCCTACGTTATGATGTCTTTCAGGATAGCCTATTTCAAGGTGCATTACCCAGAGGCTTTCTATGCCACCTACTTTACTACCAAGGCGGCAGACTTCGACGCAGAGCTTATACTCAAGGGAAGAGAAGTGGTAGAGCAGAAGATATCGGAGCTTGAGAAGCTTGGGCTTGAAAAGTCTGCAAAGGAGAAGAACCTGCTCACAGTGCTTGAAGTTGCGCTTGAAATGTACGCAAGGGGATTCACATTCGAAAGGGTCAACTTGTACAAGTCGGATAGCGACAAGTTCACCCTTGGAGAAAAGGGAATACTTCCACCGCTTAAATCGCTAGAGGGTGTAGGCGAGAATGCGGCTAGGAGCATAGTGAAAGAGAGATCAGACGGAGACTTTATCTCAATAGAGGACATGGTGATTCGGGCGAAAGTCAGCAAGACGGTGGTGGAAGCGCTGAGGCTTCATGGCTGTCTAGACGGAATGCCTGAGACAAACCAGCTAAATCTTTTTACTATTTGATTTTTATAGGAAACTGTGATACACTTATACTGATAAAATACATCTGGAGTTTGAAAGGAGTGGGAAAAGTTATACCCACTCTTAATTTATTTTATACAGCAAATTTTATCGGGAGGTGTTTTTATGAAAAGAGCAGATATAGAAAAACTGGTCGAGTCGATGTCGAACGAGATAGCAGAAGACCTGGGATTCGAAATAGTGGATGTGGAGTATGTTAAAGAAGGAGCAGATATGTACCTCAAGGTCTACATAGACAAGCCAGGAGGGATAAACATAGACGACTGTCAGCTTTTCAGCCAAAAGCTAAATCCAATTCTAGACGAGAAGGACCCTATAAAAGAGTACTACTTCTTAGAGGTTTCATCTCCAGGGCTAAACAGGCCGCTTAAAAAAGACAAGGACTTTGAGAGAAGCATAGGAAGCCAGGTTGAAATAGGACTATACGCTCCGATAGACGGCTCGAAGAGCTACTCGGGAGTGCTTTTAGAGTACGATGGTGATATGATAGTTATAGAGGACGAAAGTTCAAACAGAGTTGAAATAGAGAGAAAAGCCATAGCCAAGATAAACTTGACTGTGGAGTTTTAATTCAAGGAGGAAAAACAATAATGAATGCCGAATTTATAGAGGCTCTTCAGGAAATTGAAAAAGACAAGGGCATATCTAAGGATATTATATTCGATGCGCTAGAGGCAGCGCTTATATCGGGATACAAGAAGAACTTCGGGTCTTCTCAAAACGTGGAGGTACTGATAGACAGAGTTACAGGCGAGGTAAGGGTGTTTGCCAAAAAGGAAGTGTCAGAAGAGGTATACGACGACCTTCTAGAGATAAGCCTTGAAGAGGCAAAGGAAATAGACCCTTCTTTTGAACTAGGAGATATCGTACAGATAGAGATAACACCTAGAAACTTTGGAAGAATAGCTGCCCAGACTTCGAAGCAGGTGGTTACTCAGAAGATAAAGGAAGCCGAGAGAGAGATAATATACGGTGAGTATATAGACAGGGAAAACGAAATACTGACTGGAATAGTTCAAAGGGCAGGCTCAGCGAGCACGCTTATAGACCTTGGAAAGCTGGAGGGTTCGCTTTCTGTGACAGAGCAGATACCAGGGGAAAGCTTCCAGCAGGGAGACAGAATCAAGGTGTTTGTGGTGGAAGTCAAGAAGACTTCAAAAGGGCCGCAGATACTTCTCTCAAGGACTCACCCAGGTCTTGTAAAGAGGCTTTTCGAGCTAGAGGTGCCTGAGATACAGGACGGAACTGTGGAGATATTCAGCATATCGAGAGAAGCAGGGTCTAGAACTAAGATAGCTGTCTACTCTAACGACCCGGAAGTAGATCCAGTAGGAGCTTGCGTAGGCTTCAAGGGCAACAGGGTAAGGGCAATAGTAGACGAGCTAAACGGAGAGAAGATAGATATAATAGTATGGGATAAAGATCCGGCTGTATTTATAGAGAACAGCTTAAGCCCATCTAAGGTGCTGAAGGTAAGTGTAAACGAGGACCAGAAATCTGCGCTAGTAGTGGTTCCGGACTACCAGCTTTCGCTGGCTATAGGTAAAGAGGGGCAGAACGCAAGACTGGCAGCCAAGCTTACAGGATGGAAAATAGACATAAAGAGTGAAACACAGTATATAGGCGAAGGCGGCAGTAAAGATGAGCTAAACTATTCTAAGTCCGATGAGATGGATTCGATTCTTTAGGGAAGGTGAAGTCTGTGAAAACAAAGAAGATACCACTTAGAAGATGTGTTGGGTGCAATGAAAGCAAGCCCAAGAAAGAGCTAGTAAGGATAGTTAAAAGCAAGGAAGGCGAAATAGCAGTAGACCTTACAGGAAAGGCAAACGGAAGAGGCGCTTATATATGCAGAGACTCAGAATGCTTGAAAAAGGCGATGAAAAGCAAGCGTGTAGAAAGAGCTCTAGAGACTCAGATTCCTGACGAAGTATACGACAGACTCTTAGAGGAGATTGAAAGTGAAAAGTAAATTTCTAGCCCTTTTAGGGCTTGGCAAAAGAGCGGGATATTTGACTACAGGAGAGACAGGATGCGAACTGAATCTTAAAAAGATGAAGTCGAGTCTTATAGTAGTCGCTGGCGACGCTTCTGAAAACACAAAAAAGAAGTTTGGGAATATGTGCAATAGCAGGGGAGTGGAAATGCTCATTGTCTCTACAAAGGAAGAGCTAGGACAGATTCTGGGAAAAGGCATAGTGGCGGTGATCTCTGTAAATGACGGTGAATTTGGAAAAGCCTTAGTTCAAAAGCTGAACGATAAATAGTCGCCTGAAAAATATGGAGGTGTTATTTTTATGAAAATTAGGGTATATGAATTAGCCAAGGACTTAGGTCTTACATCTAAGGACCTTATAGAAAAGCTTAAGGAACTTGATATAAAAGTGGGAAACCACATGAGCACGCTTGACGAAGAGACGGTGGAAATACTAAAAGAGCTCTTTACCGGAGCAGCAGAGGGAATCGAACAGGCTAAAGAGGCTCAAGTGGAAGAGAAATCAGAGCCTGAGAATCAAGTAGAAGACAAAAAAGAAATTAAAAGAAAAGAGGATACTATGGAGAAAACCGATAATATAGACCAAGAAGTTGAAAACAAAAGCGATCTACCAGTTATAAAGATTGGGGAGTCAGTACAGGTAAAAGAGCTGGCAGAAAAGCTAGGAGTACAGGTATCAGACGTAATAACTAAGCTTATAGGTCTTGGTGTTATGGCTACACTGAACCAGGAGATAGACTATGACACTGCCAGCATAATAGCAGCAGAGTACGAGTACGCTGTAGAGGGAGAAGTATCAGACATAGAGAATATGGAAGAGCTTCTAGAGCAGACTTACAACTATGTAGATGATGAAGCAGACCTAAAGTCTAGACCTCCTGTAGTAACTGTTATGGGACACGTAGACCACGGTAAGACTTCACTTCTGGATGCGATCAGAAACACAAACGTAACAAACAAGGAAGCAGGAGGGATAACTCAGCATATAGGAGCTTCAACTGTAAAAATAAACAACGAGAAGATAGTTTTCCTGGATACTCCAGGTCACGAGGCGTTTACTTCTATGAGAGCCAGGGGAGCGCAGATAACAGACGTAGCTATACTTGTAGTTGCAGCAGATGACGGGGTAATGCCTCAGACAGTGGAAGCTATAAACCACTCGAAGGCTGCAGGAGTGCCTATAATAGTTGCAGTAAACAAGATAGACAAGCCGGCTGCAAACCCAGACAAGGTTAAGCAGGAGCTTACAGAGTATGGACTTGTTCCAGAGGACTGGGGTGGAGACACTATATTCGTAAACGTATCTGCCAAGACTGGTGAAGGAATAGAGGACATATTGGAGATGATACTTCTAGTTGCTGAAGTGCAGGAGCTTAAGGCCAACCCGAACAGAAGAGCAGTCGGAACTATAATAGAGGCGAAGCTGGACAAGGGAAGAGGAGCTGTAGCTACAGTGCTTGTGCAGAAAGGAACGCTTTCAGTAGGAGATGCCATCATCACAGGTAAGACTTACGGTCGTGTAAGAGCCATGATAGACGACAAGGGCAAGAAGATAAAGAAGGCAGGCCCTTCTACTCCTGTAGAGATAATAGGTCTTTCTGAAGTGCCAGAGTCTGGAGACAGAATGTACATGGTGGAAGACGACAAGAAGGCCAGATATCTTGGAGAGAAGATGAAAGGCAAGCACAGAGACGCCAAGATGAAAGAAGGACAGAAAGTATCTCTAGACAACCTTTTCGACACTATCCAGGACGGACAGGTAAAAGAGCTTAACATAATCGTGAAGGCTGACGTTAGGGGAACTATAGAGGCCATAAAGCAGTCGCTTCTTAAGCTGAGCAATGAAGAAGTAAGGGTAAACCCTATACACGGTGGAGTAGGAGCTATAACTGAAAGTGATATAATGCTGGCTTCTGCATCGAACGCCATAGTAATAGGCTTCAACGTAAGACCTACAAACAACGCCATGGAGATTGCAAGCAGCGAGGAAGTGGACGTTAGAACTTACAGGGTAATATACAACGCCATAGAGGACATAAAGGCCGCTATAGATGGTATGCTAGAGCCTGAGTATAAAGAGGTCTTCCAGGGAAGAGCCGAAGTAAGAGAGATATTCAAGATACCTGGTGGAGTGGCAGCTGGAATCTATGTTCAGACTGGAAAGATCACTAGGGCTTCTCAGATCAGAATACTGAGAGATAATATAGTTATATACGAAGGCGAGCTGTCTTCACTTAGAAGATTTAAAGACGATGTAAAAGAGCTTGCAGTCAACTACGAAGGTGGACTTGCGATAGAAGGATTTAAGGATATGAAAGAAGGCGACGTAGTAGAGGCCTTCATTATGGAAGAAATAAAAAGATAGGAATAGAGGTGCTACTATGAGCAGCAGAAGGCTTAGCAGAATGGGAGAAGAAATCAAAAAGCTTGTAAGCAATTTGATAATGAACGAGGTTAAAGATCCCAGAGTATCTCCTATGACTAGCGTTATACAGGTCGAGGTGACAAGGGATCTAAGGTACGCCAAGATATATATAAGCGTTATGGGTACTGAAAAAGAGAAGCAGGATACTCTAGCAGGCCTTAACTCTTCAAAAGGGTTTATCCGAAAGGAAATAGGGCAGAAGATAAATATGAGGTATACTCCAGAGCCTATATTTGAGCTAGACAGTTCCATAGACCATGGAATCAGAATCTCAGAGATGCTGAGAGATATAAATAAAGAGTAGGGTGATTGAATGGACTCTATTATGAGAGAAAAAATTGAAGAGTTAAAAGCCCTTGTTGAAAAGAGCGAAGTCATATATATAAGCTCTCATGTAAGGCCGGACGGAGACAGCATAGGGTCTCTGCTCGGGCTGGGCAAGGGGCTTCTAAAGCAGTATCCTGAAAAAAAGATAATGCTCAGGCTAAAAGACGAAGTTCCAAGTTACTTGGGCTTTCTAGATGTATCTCTTGTAAAGCAGACTGACGTTTACGAGGAGAAAGGAATCCTTCTGGCGCTGGACTGCGGAGACAAGAGCAGAATTGGAATAGACGGGCTTGAGAATATAGAGACGCTGGTGAACATAGACCACCATATGACAAACCCGAATTTCGGCGACTTGAACATAGTGCTGAGCGACGCTTCTTCAACTTCGGAGATAGTGTACGACATACTTCACGGGCTTGGAGTTGAAATAGACCCTGAGATTGCAGAGCCCATATACACAGGGATAAGCATGGACAGCGGAAGTTTTAAATACCAGAGCACGGGAGCCAGGACCCATGAGATAGCGGCGGAGCTTATAAGAACTGGGTTTGACAAAGAAAAGGTAGTCAGAAAGCTCTATCAGAGCAACACGCTCAGCGAGATGCTGCTTATAAAAGAGAGCATGGAGAGGATAGAGTTTTTAAGAGACAACAGCATAGCCATGCTCCTTATAACAGAGGAGATACTCGAAAATTCAGGCATGGACATAAAAGAAGTGGACTCGATAGTGGAGATAATACGCGACATCGACACAGTGGAGCTTGTATTCGTCTTGAAGCCATTTGAGGACAAGACCAAGGTCAGCATAAGATCCAAGGAGAAGTACGATTCTTCAGAGATTGCTCAGAATTTCGGCGGCGGCGGACATATGCGGGCTGCAGGGTGCAAGATAGACGGGGATATGCAGCAGGCCAGAAAGCTTATCCTAGAAGCTATTGGCGAGGGTGTTTAACATGGCTGACGGGATACTTAACATACTTAAACCGCCAGGCATGACTTCTCACGATGTGGTGAGCTTTGTGAGAAGGACATTCGGGATGAAGAAAGTCGGCCACACAGGCACGCTTGACCCTGGGGCCGCAGGAGTGCTCCCTGTATGCCTTGGAAAAGCCACCAGAGTTGCAGAGTACTTCAACGACCCGGAGGTGACCAAGAGCTACAGAGGAGAGCTTTCGCTAGGAGCCAGGACAGACACTCAGGACAGCTATGGAGAAGTGGTAGAGGAAAGAGAGTTTTCTAACTTCACAGAAGAGGATTTGAGAAGAGTAGTCCAGGACTTTACTGGAAAGATAGAGCAAATCCCCCCTATGTACTCAGCCAAAAAGCAAGACGGCAAGAAACTCTACCAGCTGGCAAGAGCTGGCATAGAGGTAGAGCGAAAGAGCAGAGAGATAGAGATATACTCGCTTGAACTGGTTAAGAACAAGGATAATAGAGAGATACTCTTCGACGTGGAGTGTTCAAGTGGAACGTACGTTCGAACTCTTTGTGAAGACATGGCATGCGAGCTAGGGAACCTGGGACATATGTCATTTCTGCTTAGAACTAGAGTGGGCGCGTACAGCATCGAAGACGCCTATACGCTAGAGGAGATAGAGAACACTGTGTCGAGAGGAGAAGCTTCTAGCATACTGCTCTCTTTGGAGACAGCCCTTTCACACTATAGCGTGCTAGAACTCGACGGAGCATACTTTGAAAAGATCCTAAACGGTGTGAAGATAAGAGTAGAGGGCGAATACGAGCCTTCGAAAAGATACAAAGTGTACTGCAAGGGAGCTTTTATCGGAGTTGGTCATGTGGAAAGAGAGACTGGAAATCTAAAAATGGAAAAGGTACTTTTTCAAAGGTGAAGCCTATGAGAATAATAGAAGATGGAAAAAGAACAGAGCGCAGCACTGCAGTGGCTCTTGGCAACTTTGACGGCATACATCTGGGCCATATAGAGCTTTTGAAAGCTTGCAGGAATGCGGCTGAGTCAAGAGGGCTTGAATTTGCCATACTCACTTTCGACAAGAAGCTTACAGAGCTAAAGCAAGGTGGCAACTTGTCGTGCCTTACAAGCAGAACACAGAAGGAAGCGGTGTTCAAGGAGCTTGGAGTAGAACTGCTCTACATAGTGGAGTTTGACGAAAAGCTGAAGAGTATGGAGCCGGAGCTTTTTATGGAGAAGATACTGAGAGAAAAGCTGAACGCTTCAGAGGTCTTTGTGGGATTCAACTTCAGGTTTGGCAGAAACGCCAGCGGAGACTCCGCGCTTCTGCTTGAAAAAGGAGAACGCTATGGATTCAAGACCAATATAGTGGCGCCGGTTCAGAAGAGCGGGGAGGTAATAAGCAGCTCCGCCATAAGGGAGTATATAAGGTCTGGAGATATAGAAAAGGCCAATAGTCTCCTCGGAAGGCCGTACGAGATAAGGGGAAAGGTAGTTAGAGGGAAGGGCAGAGGAAAGGTGATGGGCTTTGCCACCGCCAATCTGAAGCCTGAAATAGAGTACCTGCCGCCTAAGTACGGCGTCTACAAGACAGAGACAAAGTGGCGAGGAAAGAGCTACAGCAGCCTTACAAACGTAGGCAGAAACCCGACGTTTGGAGATATCTCCTTCAGCATAGAGACGCATATACTGGGCTTTGAAGAGGATATATATGAGGAAGTCATAGAGGTCAGCTTTGTGAAGTTCATAAGAGAAGAGGTCAAATTCTCTACAGTTGAAAATCTCATAAGCCAGGTGAAGTCCGATATAGCAGAGGTGGAAAGGCAAGATTGACAGTTTACAAAGCGCTGTCTCTGTGATAAACTTTAAAGGTAAGAGTCCTTATTCTAAGTACGATGTGTCCTCAGCTTCATACTTGGATTGAGGTGTAAAAAATACAGAGGAGGAAATATAATGAACTTAAGTAAAGAAGAAAAAATGCAAATCATCAGTGAGTACAAGACTAAAGAGGGAGATACTGGATCGCCAGAGGTACAGATAGCTATACTTACTCACAGAATAAACAAGCTAAATGATCACCTTAAAGAGCATAAGAAAGATCATCACTCAAGAAGAGGTCTACTTAAGATGGTTGGACAGAGAAGAAATCTTCAAAGATATCTACAGAACAAAGACTTAGTTAGATATCGTGCATTGATAGAAAAACTAGGCTTAAGACGTTAATTGGAGCGGGGGAATCCCGCTCTATTAATTTATACGAAGTTATAATGAAGGAGGAACAATATGGAAAAGAATTTCAAATACAGCTTGGCCGGAAGAGAACTTTCTGTAAACATAGGTAAACTAGCGGAGCAAGCCAATGGAGCTTGCCTTCTTAGATATGGGGATACTTCGGTTCTAGTTACTGCCGTAGCGTCGAAAGAGCCAAAGGAAGGGATAGACTTCTTTCCACTAAGTGTCGACTATGAAGAGAAGCTTTACTCGGTAGGAAAGATACCAGGAGGATTCATAAAGAGAGAGGGAAGACCTAGCGAAAAGGCTATACTTACATCTAGACTTATAGACAGACCTATAAGACCTCTATTCCCTAAAGACTACAGAAACGACGTTCAGATAATAGCTACAGCGCTTTCTGTAGATCAAGACTGCACTCCTGATATAGTAGCTATGATCGGATCTTCTATAGCGCTGTCTATATCAGACATACCTTTCAAGGGACCTACAGCTGCAGTTGCAGTTGGGCTTGTAGACGGAGAGCTTGTGGTAAACCCTGACTCTAAGCAGAGAGAGAAGACGGACCTAAACCTTGTAGTTGCAGGAACTGCAGAGGCGGTTATGATGGTTGAGGCAGGAGCGAACGAGCTTCCAGAGGAGCTTATGCTAGAGGCGATACTAAAGGCTCATGACGAGATAAAGAGCATATGCGGCTTTATAGACGAAATAGTTTCAGAAGTAGGGCTTGAAAAATCAGAGTACACTTCAAAGGCTCCGAACGAGGAAATGGCTGCAGAAGTGCTAGAGTACTCTAGAGAAAAGCTTGTAGAAGCTGTTCAGACTGTGGACAAGCAGGAGAGAGAAGCCAACATAGCTAAAGTCAAAGAAGAAGCTGTGCTTCACTTTGAAGAGAAATACCCTGACAGCATAAAGGACATAAAGGAAGTGCTTCAAGGAGTGGTGAAGTCTGAAGTCAGAAGACTTATACTTGAAGAAGGTGTAAGACCTGACGGAAGAGAGCTAGACGAAATAAGGAAGATAACTTCAGAAGTTGGACTTCTGCCTAGGACTCATGGATCGGGACTGTTCACTAGAGGACAGACTCAGGTGCTGACTGTGGCGACTCTTGGAGCTGCAAGCGACGTTCAGATAATAGATGGACTTGGAGACGACGAGTCGAAGAGATATATGCACCACTACAACTTCCCACCTTATTCTGTTGGAGAGGCTAGATTCCTAAGAGGACCTGGAAGAAGAGAGATCGGACACGGAGCCCTTGCTGAGAGAGCACTTGAGCCTGTGATACCTTCTGAAGAGGAGTTCCCTTACACTATAAGACTTGTATCAGAAGTTCTAAGCTCTAATGGATCTTCATCTCAGGCCAGCGTATGTGGATCTACACTAGCCCTTCTAGATGCAGGAGTGCCTATAAAGTCTCCAGTAGCTGGAGTTGCAATGGGACTTATGAAAGAAGGCGACAGAGTAGCCATACTTACAGATATACAGGGAATGGAAGACTTCCTTGGAGATATGGACTTCAAAGTTGCAGGGACGCCTGACGGTATAACTGCAATACAGATGGACATAAAGATAGCTGGAATAGACAGAGCCATACTTGAAGAGGCGCTTGCAAAAGCCAAGAAGGGAAGATTCTTCATACTCGACAAGATGAACGAGACTATCTCAAGCCCTAGACCGGAGCTTTCAGACTACGCACCTAGAATATTCAAGATGCAGGTAAACCCTGACAAGATAAGGGATATAATCGGGCCTGGAGGAAAAGTAATAAACAAGATAATAGACGCTACAGGAGCGAAGATAGATATAGATGACAGCGGAAGCGTGACTATAGCTGCAGACAACGGCGAAGCCGGAGAGCAAGTTATGCAGATGATAGCCGACATAGTCAAAGAAATAGAAGTTGGAGAGATATACCTTGGAAAAGTGACTAGAATAGTTTCATTCGGAGCTTTTGTAGACATATTCAACGGAAGAGAAGGATTGCTTCATATCTCCAACATAGCTAAAGAGAGAATCAACAAAGTTGAAGACGTGCTGGCTATAGGAGACGAAGTGCTTGTAAAAGTAATAGAGATAGACAAGCAGGGCAGAATAAATATCTCTAGAAAAGTGCTTTTAGAGGACGAAAAAGAAAAAAGCGATAAATAGCAAAAAAAGAAAAAAGGAAAATTCATCTCTGAATTTCCTTTTATTTTTTTATCTAATTATCTAAGAATTTGAAGGCGGTTTTTTACCGTAGTACTGGTAGTAGTCTACTTTTATAGTTCCGTTGTAGAGCTTTCGCTTCTTGTCGGCTTTTTTGCCGTAGTACTTTTCGAAGTGCTCGAAAGAAGTTATTACATACTTAGACCAATCGTCTAAATCCTTGAAGATGGCTCCCATATGCGTGTATAGACGCTTTATTTCACTGCTGTAGCTAAGCCTCTCTCCGTAAGGAGGGTTGCATATAAGCACGCCGTACGGCTCCTTTACACTTATGTTGTAGAAGTTCTGCACACTGAACTCTATGCAGTCGTCTACTCCGGCCTCTATGGCGTTTTCCTTGGCAATTCTGATAGACTCGGGGTCTATATCGTAGGCCTCTATCTTGATTTCAGAAGTCTGGTCGATGGCTTTGAGAGCCCTGACTCTCTCCTCTTTCCATATTTCCTTGCCTATGATGTCCCAGCCCTCTGAGGCGAAATGCCTGTTGAGTCCAGGGGCTATATTCCGCCCTATCATGGCAGCCTCTATAGGGATGGTTCCGGAGCCGCAGAAAGGGTCTAGCAGGAATCTGTCCTTGTCCCAGTAGCTTAAGATGACCATGGCAGCGGCTAGAGTCTCTTTTATAGGAGCCTCTGATGCCTTGGCTCTGTAGCCTCTCTTGTGAAGTCCAGCGCCAGAGGTATCTATTGTAAGAGTGGCTATATCTTTAAGAAGCGAGACCTGTATCTTGTAGTCGGCCCCCGTCTCTTTAAACCACTCTACATTGTATTTTTCTGCAAGCTTGTTTACGACGGCTTTCTTGACTATGGCCTGACAGTCCGAGATGCTGAATAGCTTCGACTTTACAGATTTGCCGTCCACAGTGAACTTTCCGTCTTCAGGAATCCAGTCGCCCCAAGGTAGAGCTTTTGTCTGCTCGAAGAGCTCTTCGAAAGAGAGCGCCTTAAACTCTCCCATCTTCAGAAGTACTCTGTCGGCAGTTCTGAGGTGAAGATTTGCTATGGCTATTCCCCTTATGTCGCTTTCAAAGGTGACTTTTCCATTTTCGACTGAAACTATATCGAAGCCTAGGTCTAGTATCTCTGACTTCAGTACACTCTCAAGCCCGAAGGCCGAAGTTGCTATTAGTTCTATTTTTTTCATACGTTCACTCCTCTATTATTTGCACAAGTCTCGCTAATTATAACAAATAAACGGTATATTCATCTAGAGTAATTTAGATAATAGTTATATAATATTCAGTATAAAGGTAAATGAGGTGAAACACTTGGTTCAAAGAAAAAAGACAAGAAAGAGCAACGCACCAAAGAGAGGGGGTGCAAAAGACAAGACAAGACAAGAGATATACATAGGAGCTGGGATACTTTTCATAGTCATAATGATAATAAGCCTCCATACAGATTCAGCCGGGATAATAGGGGAGATGTTAAAAGCGGCAACGCTTTCGCTTTTCGGGATAGGGGGTTATGTGTTTCCATACTTCCTGATAACGATAGCGCTTTTCTATTTTCTGAAAAAAGACGAGTTCAAGAAGAACTGCATAGCGCTTTCGGTTATCTACGTGTCAGTGCTTGGAATAATGGATATAATGCTTTTTCAGTACAGAGGCGATATGAGAGGACTTGTAGAGGTAGTTAAATCCGCTTCAGAGATAGGTAGGACCGGATTTGGAGGAGGAGTGGCGGGAGCTGTAGTGTCTTTCATAGGCAGAAAGCTTCTAGGCCCAACAGGCACAGTCTTCTTGCAGCTGTTTATGATAGCTGGAGCAGTGCTTGTAGTGAGCAATAGGAACTTAAGCAGCGTCATAAGGAGCTTCTTTCTCTTTGTAAGAGGTGTATATGCAAGGTCTAGACATGTTATAAAAGATTTAAGTGAAAGCCCGAAGTCGCCTTCAAGTAAAGCCGGAGCGACTGCGAAGGTGAAGAGGCCAGCACCTGAGATCACAGAAAGAGAGCTCAGGATACTAGACCACAACAAGGCTGAGAAGATGGAAAGAAGCGAAGCTTCAAAGGTCGAAGAATCAAGGCCTGAGCCTGAAAAAGAAAAGCTTGAAATAGATACAGTTGCAGGCGGAGAGAGAGCACCGTACAAGTATCCCCACTTAGGCTTCTTGAGCGAGAAAGAGGAGCAAAAAAACGACGAGAAGTCGGTTGTGAGAGAGAATGCAGAAAAGCTGGTGGAGACGCTTTCCAACTTCGGAATAGAGGCCAGAGTAGACCAGGTCAGCATAGGGCCATCCATAACGAAGTACGAGCTTCAGATAGCAGCAGGGGTGAAAGTCAGCAGGATACTCAGCCTTTCAAACGACTTGGCCTTGAGCCTTGCATCTTCAGACATAAGGATAGAGGCCCCTATACCGGGTAAGTCAGCCATAGGGATAGAAGTTCCAAACAAGTACAAGACCGGGGTGAAGCTTAGGGAAATACTCTCCTCTAAGGAGTTTCTGGATTCAGACAGCGCCGTGCCTATAGCGCTTGGAAAGAGCGTAGAAGGTGAGTCTATAGTTGCGAGCATAGAGAAGATGCCCCACCTGCTAATAGCAGGAGCCACAGGTTCGGGCAAAAGCGTTTGCATAAACACCATAATAACGAGTATACTATATAAATCAAGTCCCGAAGAGGTGAGGCTCATACTTGTCGACCCTAAGGTCGTAGAGCTCAGCATATACAACGGGATACCGCATCTGCTTATACCTGTTGTGACAGACGCCAAGAAGGCATCTGGAGCCCTAAACTGGGCAGTTCAGGAGATGAACAGGAGGTACGAGCTTTTCGCAGAGAACAGTGTCAGGGATATCACAGGGTACAACAAGAAGCTGACTGATAAAAAGCTGCCCAAGATAGTTATGATAATAGACGAGCTAGCAGACCTTATGATGGTCTCTTCTTCAGATGTGGAAGACCTCATATGCAGGATAGCCCAGATGGCGAGGGCGGCTGGAATACACCTTATACTCGCTACACAGAGGCCGTCTGTAGATGTAATAACAGGGACTATAAAGGCCAATATACCATCCAGGATTTCGTTTGCAGTGTCTTCACAGACTGATTCCAGGACTATACTGGACATGGGCGGAGCAGAGAAGCTGCTGGGAAGAGGAGACATGCTCTACTACCCTGTAGGGGCTTCAAAGCCGCTCAGGGTGCAAGGAGCCTTTATAGACGACGAAGAGGTGGAACGCATAGTCGGATTTGTAAAGTCCAGCTCGGAACTCGAGTACGAGGAAAAGCTGATGGAAGAGGTGGACAGAGAGATAGATATGAGCGGAGACTGCGACGAACTGCTCCCGAAGGCCATAGAGATAGTGGTTGCGGACGGGCAGGCTTCTATATCCCTCTTGCAGAGAAGGCTCAAGATAGGATATGCAAGGGCTGCCAGGATAGTGGACCAGATGGAGGAACGTGGTATAATAGGTGGATACGAGGGAAGCAAGCCTAGAAAAGTGCTTGTAGAGCCGGAAGAACTAGAGGACTAATTAAATAAAGCTGAAAGGAAGAAGAATATGACGTATAAAATTTCAATGGTTTCACTTGGATGTTCCAAGAACCTCATAGATTCAGAACAGATGATAGGAGTGCTTAAAGGCAAAGACTACGAAGTCACGGAAGATCACAGCGAGGCGGACATAATAGTTGTGAACACATGCGGATTTATAGACAAGGCCAAAGAGGAGTCTATAGACACTATACTAGAGGCGGCAGAGCAGAAAGTGCATGGAAAATGCAAATGCCTTATAGTGGCGGGTTGCTTAAGTGAGAGGTATAGGGAAGAGCTTTTGGACGAGATTCCGGAGGTGGATGGAGTATTAGGCACTGGCAATATAGTTGAGATAGCTGAGATAGTGGAGAAGTCGCTTGCAGGAGAGAGGGTCTCCAAGTTCGGTGACGTGGATGCAGACTACTTTGAAGACTCTAAGAGGGTCATAAGCACGCCGTCACACTCTGCATATATCAAGATATCGGAAGGCTGCGACAATCTCTGCACCTACTGTATAATTCCGAAGTTAAGGGGAAAGTACAGAAGCAGAAAAATAGAGTCAATACTCGATGAGGCGAGAGAGCTTGCAGAGTCTGGCACAAAAGAGCTGATACTCATAGCCCAGGACACAAGCAAGTATGGGATGGACCTCTACGGCGAGTACAGGCTTCCAGAGCTCTTGGACGAGCTTCAGAAGCTAGAGGGGATAGAGTGGATAAGGATACTCTATATATACCCAGAGACTTTCACAGATGAGCTTGTAGACGCCATAGCCAGAAACAGCAAAGTTGCAAAGTATGTGGACATACCTATACAGCATATAAACGACAGAGTGCTGAAGTTGATGAACAGAAAGACAGACAAGAGTTCAATAACCGCTCTTGTGGAGAAGCTCCGCAGCAAAGTCGAGGGCATAGTCATAAGGACTACGCTTATAGTGGGATTCCCAGGAGAGGGAGAGGACGAGTTTAGAGAGCTGAAAGACTACGTAGAGGAGATGAAGTTCGACAGACTGGGCGTATTCGCCTACTCTCAGGAAGAGGATACCCCAGCAGCCAAGATGAAAGACCAGGTAGACGAAGAAGTCAAAGAGCAGAGGCAGCTTGAAGTCATGAAAGTACAGAAGGACATATCCGAGGAAAAGAGCAGGTCCAATATAGGAAGGAAATTCAGAGTACTTGTAGAAGAGAAGGTAGAGGACGGAGTATACCTGGGCAGGACTTATATGGACAGTCCTGAAATAGACGGGCTTTTATACGTGCATTCAGATAGAGAACTTGAAATAGGAGAATTCCAAACAGTCATAGTAAAAGACGCGCTAGAATACGATTTGATAGGAGATGTTGCAGATGAACTTAGCTAACAAACTGACACTGCTCAGGATATTCCTGGTGCCTGTGTTCATGTTCTTTCTCTTGGTGCAAATGCCATATGGAGAGTACTTGTCGGTTGCGATATTTATACTGGCTGCTTTAACAGACAGTTTAGACGGGTATATAGCTAGAAACAGAAACCAGGTAACCAAGTTCGGGAAGTTTATGGACCCTCTAGCGGACAAGCTTCTGGTCACTGCGGCCCTTATCTCGCTTGTGGAGATGGGGAAGCTTTCAGCTTGGGTCACGTTTCTTATAGTCGCTAGAGAGTTTGCCATAACTGGACTAAGGGTGCTTGCGGCGTCCGAGAACATAACTATAGCGGCCAGCTGGTGGGGGAAGGTCAAGACCATAACCCAGATGATAGCCATAGTTGTACTGCTGCTCGACAACTTCCCGTTTAGCTACTTGGGGTTCCCGTTTGACAGCATAATGGTGGGAGCAGCAGTTGTATTTACTATAATTTCAGGCGCTGACTATCTTTATAAAAACAGATCTGTATTTATGAACATGTAGATACTTTGGGGGGAATGGAAATGAAAGCTGAAATAGTGAGCGTAGGGACTGAGCTGACATCGGGAGACAGTTTAAACACTAATTCCAAGTATATAGCGTCACTGCTCTTTGAGCTTGGGATAGACGTGAGTCTTCACATATCCGTAAAAGACGACGTAGAGCTCTTAAAATCTGTGGCGAGAGATTCCATAGGCAGGTCAGACGTCATAATATTTACAGGCGGGCTTGGTCCTACAGAGGACGACTTTACAAAAGAGGTTGTGGCAGACGTAGTCTCTAGAAAGCTTGTGCTGGACGAAAAGGTGCTCAGGGAGATAGAGGAGTACTTCCAGAAAAGGGATATAGTTATGAGCGAAAACAACGTCAAACAGGCATACGTAGTAGAGGACAGCATAGCACTTAGAAACCGTGTAGGCACAGCTCCTGGATACATGTTCAAGCACAGCGGAAAAATAGTCGTACTGCTTCCAGGACCTCCTTCAGAGATGAAGTCCATGTTTGAGCTAGAGGTCATGCCTATACTCAAGATGGAGAACAGCTCCGAGATATATACAAGAGTCATAAAATGCATAGGCATAGGGGAATCCCAGCTAGAGCAGAGCATAAAACATGTCATAGACGAGTCGGAAGACGTCTATATAGCGACATATGCAAAGGTTGGGGAAGTCAAGATAAAGCTTATCTCAGGAAAGCAGAAAGCGCTGGAGAGAGCTTTTAAAAAGGTAGTTAAATTAGCCGAGCAGAATATATTCGCACTTTCCGACATAAGCATAGAGGAAGCCATATCGGACAATTTGAAGTCGAGCAAGCTGAAGATAGGATTCTGCGAATCCTGCACAGGAGGACTTGTGACAAGCAAGCTGACAGAGCTAGACGGGGCCTCAGAGATACTGGATAGAAGCGTCATAACCTACAGCAACAAATCCAAGATGGCAGAGGCCGATGTGAAATACAGCACAATAGAGAAGCACGGAGCTGTAAGCGAGGAAGTGGCGCTTGAGATGGCGGAGGGGCTTTTCAGAAAGTCTGACATAGATATAGCCGTATCTATAACTGGAATAGCAGGGCCTGGCGGCGGAAGCGAGGAAAAGCCTGTAGGGCTTGTGTATATAGCCATATGCACAAAGAACCATAAAAAGGCCAAGCGAAATATATTTGCAGGAGATAGGAAGTCTATACAGAGAAGAGCCGCGAAAGAGGCATACAACATGATAAGGGAGTACCTCATAGAGAGAGATATGTTCAAGGTGTTCTAACTTGCGGTTGACTGAAGCTGTAATTTGAGATATAATCATTATAGAACAGATGTTCGATATAACAAAAAACACAAAAGGTGGTGAACCCTTAACAGGGAACATTATGATAGAGAAGAAAAAAGCGTTGGACATGGCACTTTCACAGATAGAGAAGCAGTTTGGTAAAGGTTCGATAATGAAGCTAGGAGAGGACTCAAAGCTGAACATAGAAGCTGTCTCCACAGGCTGCCTTGATCTGGATATAGCACTTGGAATAGGAGGTCTTCCAAAGGGAAGAATAATAGAGGTTTACGGACCTGAGTCTTCAGGAAAGACTACTGTTGCGCTTCATTCCATAGCAGAAGTACAGAAGCTCGGCGGGATAGCGGCCTTTATAGATGCTGAGCATGCGCTCGACCCTGCCTACGCCAGAAAGCTTGGAGTTGACACGGAAAACCTGATAGTCTCGCAGCCGGACACTGGAGAACAGGGCCTTGAAATAGCAGAGGCGCTTGTACGAAGCGGAGCTGTGGACATAATAGTTGTAGACTCGGTTGCGGCGCTTGTGCCTAAGGCCGAGATAGAGGGGGATATGGGAGACAGCCATATGGGCCTTCAGGCAAGGCTTATGTCACAAGCTCTTAGAAAGCTGGCAGGAGCTATAAAGAAATCCAATACTATAGCTATCTTTATAAACCAGCTTAGAGAGAAGATAGGGGTTATGTTCGGAAATCCTGAGACCACAACTGGAGGTAGGGCGCTTAAGTTCTACGCGTCTGTAAGGCTTGACGTGCGAAGGATTGAGACTCTAAAGCAAGGCGACGAGATGATAGGTAACAGGACAAGGGTGAAAGTCGTAAAAAACAAGGTGGCACCGCCTTTCAAGCAGGCAGAGTTCGACATAATGTACGGCGAGGGCATCTCTAAGTACGGAAGCCTTGTAGACGTTGGAGTTAACGACGGCATAGTGGACAAGGCTGGATCTTGGTTCAGCTACGGAGATATAAGGCTTGGACAGGGTAGAGAGAATGCCAAGGAATTCTTGAGAGAGAACCCAGAAGTGGCAGAAGAAATAGAGCGCAGAATCAGAGAAAAACACGGGCTTATGGGCAATATAGGTTACGGAGAAGTCAAAAATGAAAAGAAGCCTTCAGAAGAGAAGAAAAGCCAAGATGGCTCAGAGGAAAAAAAAGGAGACTAGCAGACGCTAGTCTTTTTCTGTTAGCTTGACATTCAAATTGAAAAGTAATAGAATTATTTTAGGTAAGTAGAATTATAACAAGGCAAATGACAAATATGAAACTTGAAAACTAAATAGGGAGGTGCATTGTCATATCTACAGGAATAACTATAATCATAGCAATAGCTGGAGCAGGAGTAGGAGCTATCATAGGATATATAGTCAGAAAGACCATAGGCGAAGGTAAAATAGGAAGCGCTGAAGAGGTTGCGGCTAAATTGATAGATGATTCCAAGAAAGAAGCGGAGACGCTTAAAAAAGAGTCGCTGCTGGAGGCTAAAGAGGAGATCCACAAGCTAAGAGCAGAGGTTGACAAGGAGAACAAAGAGAGAAGATCAGAGATCCAGAAACTGGAGAGAAGGCTTCAAAACAAAGAAGAGAGCATCGACAAGAAGGGCGAGGCCATAGAAAAGAAAGATGAATATCTCTCAAGGAGAATTAAAGAACTAGAGACAAAAGAGGAAGCTGTAAGCGAAGCCCTAGAGGCTAGAAAGCTGGAGCTTGAGAAAGTCTCTGGACTTACTTCCGAAGAGGCCAAGAACATACTCTTAGACGAGGTCAAGAGGGACATAGCTCAGGAGACTGCGCTTATGATCAAAGAGAAGGAGTCTCAGGCTAAAGAGGAAGCTGACAAGAAGGCCAGAGAGATAATAACCTATGCGATACAGAAATGCGCTGCAGACCATGTGGCGGAGACAACTGTATCGGTTGTATCACTTCCTAATGACGAGATGAAGGGAAGGATAATAGGTAGGGAAGGTAGAAATATAAGGACACTTGAGACACTAACAGGGATAGACCTTATAATAGACGACACTCCGGAAGCTGTAATACTATCAGGATTCGACCCTATAAGAAGAGAAGTGGCTAGAATAGCACTTGAGAAGCTGATTGTAGACGGCAGAATACACCCTGCAAGGATAGAGGAGATGGTGGAGAAAGCCAAGAAAGAAGTGGAAAACTACATCAGAGAGCAGGGAGAGCAGGCCGCATTCGAAACCGGAATACATGGCCTTCACTCAGAGATAATAAGGCTGCTAGGAAGACTGACCTACAGGACAAGTTATGGACAGAATATCCTAAAGCACTCTATAGAGGTATCGCATCTTGCTGGACTTATGGCGGCAGAACTTGGGGCAGACGTGAGGATAGCCAAGAGAGCAGGTCTTCTTCATGACCTAGGAAAAGCTGTAGACCACGAGATGGAAGGTCCGCACGTAGACATCGGTGTGGACTTGGCGAAGAGGTACAGGGAGTCTAAAGAGGTAATACACGGCATAGAGGCGCATCACGGAGATGTGGAACCTCAAACTGTAGAGGCCGTGCTGGTGCAGGCTGCGGATGCCATATCAGCTGCAAGACCTGGAGCTAGAAGAGAGACGCTAGAGGCCTATATAAAGAGGCTTGAAAAGCTAGAGGAGATAGCGAACTCATTTGAGGGAGTGGAAAAGTCGTTTGCTATACAGGCAGGAAGAGAAGTCAGGATAATGGTTAAACCTGAAATTGTAAACGACAGCCAGACTGTAGCCACAGCCAGGGAAATCGTGAAGCGTATAGAAAACGAACTTGAGTACCCAGGGCAGATAAAAGTGAATCTCATAAGAGAGACAAGGGCAGTGGAGTACGCAAAGTAGGCGTGAAATTGAAAGCAAAGAGAAGACAGAAGTCTTCTCTTTTTTTATTTGTATTTAAGAGTGTGTTTTAAATAAAAAAAGGGTATAAAGCTCCTAAGAAGGGTATATAACAATTAATCGAAACAACAAATGTTAAAGGAGGACTTACAATGGACGTTTTAAAAGTATCGGCAAAATCCAATCCAAATTCTGTAGCAGGAGCGCTAGCAGGTGTACTTAGAGAGAAAGGGGCAGCGGAAATACAGGCTGTAGGTGCTGGAGCGCTGAACCAGGCTGTAAAGGCGGTTGCCATAGCCAGAGGTTTTGTAGCCCCAAGTGGAGTTGACCTTATATGCATACCGGCTTTTACGGATATAGAGATAGACGGAGAGGAAAGGACAGCTATAAAGCTTATAGTTGAGCCTAGATAAGTAGAGAGATACAGCTTTTACCTGCCAGCACGGCAGGTTTTTTATTTTTTTGTATAAAAAATGAACTTACTTGCATTTTAATTAGAATAGTCTATTTAAGATGCACTCATTTGTGATAAAATATAGTTGGGTGATTTATATGTATAAAGCAGATTTGCACATCCATACGACTAGCTCCGACGGACTATTGAGTCCTTCAGAGGTTGTGGACTGGGCAGTTAGAAAAGGGATAAATGCAGTTGCCGTAACCGACCACGACACGGTGGACGGGATAGAGGAGGCTCTAAGAGCTGGAGAAGAAGCTGGAATAGAAGTCATACCTGGAATAGAGCTCAGCTGCACCTACAGAGGCGAGGAGATACACGTGCTGGGGTATTTTATAGACTGGGAAAATGGGCCTCTCGTAGAGAAGCTAAAAGAGCTTAAAGAGGCCAGAGACAGCAGGGGTCATAAGATGGTGGAGAAGCTCATAGAGTACGGCTTGGACATCACAGTGGAAGCAGTGATGGAGAAAGTCGGGGAAGGATCTTTCGGGAGACCCCATATAGCCAGGACCATGGTGGACAGAGGCATAGTGGGGTCAGTTGAAGATGCATTCAACTTCTACCTTGTAAAGGGAAAGCCGGGCTATGTGGAGAGGTACAAGCTCACAGTTGAAGAGGGCATATCGCTTATAAAGAGCGCCAATGGAGTGGCAGTTATGGCCCATCCGGGAATAGTCTCGAAAAAAGGCTACCCCAAAGAGATACTCAGATACGGCTTCGACGGAATAGAGGTTGTCCACTCCTCACACAGCGAGGATACAGTCGATGAATACGAAAAGCTGGCTCTGAAGATGAAGCTTATAGCTACGGGAGGCTCTGACTGCCATGGAGTGATGAAAGGCGGGATTCCAATGATTGGAGACTATACCGCTAGCATTGAAGCTGTAGAGAGGCTGAAAGAGGCCAGAGCAAAAAGAGAAATGGAGGCGAATGCGAATGGCTAAGAGTCAGGAGAGGAACAGGCAGTTCCCAAGCAAGATAAGCACCACTTCTTTCGTAAAGCTCTATATAATGCATCTTTTGAACGAAAGGCCGCACTATGGAAATGAAATAATAGACGAGATAAGAGTAAGGTTGAATGGAAAGTGGGAGCCTAGTCCAGGCATGATATATCCGCTTTTAAGGGAATTCGAGTCGGAAGGCTATATAAGCGGATGGTGGCAAGAGCCGGACAAGAGGTCCATAAGACACTACAAGCTCACACCTGAAGGGTATGAACACTACAAGAAAATAAAGCTGTTGTACAAGAGCAATATAGAGGACTCTCTAGTCATGCTCAGGAGTATTATGGCGGATATATATAAAGAAAAGTAGATATGAGGAGGAATAAAAATGAAATACAATCTATCTAAAAAGGCGCTTGGCATATCGCCTTCACTTACACTGGAGATAACAGCCAAGGCACAAGAGCTCAAGCGTCAGGGAGTGGACATAATAGGATTTGGAGCAGGAGAGCCAGACTACAACACTCCAGAGAATATATCTTGCGAGGCCATAAAGGCCATAAAAGAAGGGCAGACTAGGTACACTGCGACTTCAGGTATTCCTGAGCTTAAAGCTGCTATATGCAGAAAGCTCTTAGAGGACAACAGCCTCTCGTATGAGCCTAAGAACATACTTGTGTCTAACGGGGCAAAGCACTCTCTATTCAACGCTTTCTCGGCTATACTGAACCCTGGAGACGAGGTAATAGTGCCGGTTCCTTACTGGGTGAGCTACCCTGAGTTTGTAAAGCTGGCTGACGGAGTACCTGTATTCCTAGAGACAAAAGAGTCGAATGGATTCAAGTACGACATAGAGGAGCTGAAAAAGGCAATAACTCCAAAGACAAAAGCGATAATACTGAACAGCCCTAGCAATCCGACTGGAGCCGTATATGACGCAGAAGATCTAGCGGCCATAGCGAAGCTCGCGGTAGAAAAAGGAATTTTCGTGGTCTCAGACGAGATATACGAAAAGCTGATATACGAGGGAGAACATAGGAGCATAGCTTCATTTGGAGACGATATAAAGGACCTTACAATAGTCATAAACGGCATGAGCAAGGCATACGCCATGACAGGATGGAGAATAGGTTATGCTGCGGCACATGAGGACATAATAAAGGTCATGACAAACGTACAGAGCCATGCCACTTCCAATCCTAACTCTATAGCGCAGTATGCAAGTGTAGAGGCTTTAAACGGAAGCCAAGACGAGATAGAGAAGATGAGACAGAGTTTCGAGCAGAGAAGAAACTACATGGTGGAGAAGATAAACAGCATAGAAGGGCTTTCATGCATAGCGCCTAAAGGAGCTTTCTATATAATGGCCAATATCTCTGCGCTTAAAGGGAAGACTGTAGATGGGATGAAGCTTGAGACTTCTCTAGACGTGGCTGCATTGTTCTTGGAAAAGGCCAATGTGGCCATAGTTCCAGGAGTGGCTTTCGGGGCGGATGACTTTATAAGGCTGTCTTACGCAACTTCACTGGAGAACATAGAGGAGGGGCTTAAGAGGATAGAAGTGGTGTTGAAAAAATAAAACTGCACAGGGGGAGTGGTAGTGTTGAAAGAATTCTATGAAAATCCGCTTATAACAAGGTATGCAAGTCGTGAGATGAGCTCTCTGTTTTCTTCAGACAAGAAGTTTGGGACTTGGAGAAGGCTTTGGATCGCTCTGGCTGAAAGCGAAAAAGAGCTAGGACTCAACATAACAGAAGAGCAGATAGCAGAGATGAAGTCTTTTCAAGATGAAATAAATTACGAGCTGGCAAGCGAAAAGGAAAGGGAGTTCAGACACGATGTAATGGCGCATATACATGCTTTTGGGGAGCAATGTCCTAGCGCCAGAGGTATAATACATCTAGGTGCAACTTCGGCGTTTGTGCAGGACAACACGGATATAATAGTCATGAAAGAGGCTCTAGAGCTTTTGGAAAAGAAGCTTGTAAACCTTATGGACAAGCTCTCGAAGTTTGCACTGGAGTACAAGTCCATGCCTACGCTTGGATTTACGCATTTTCAGGCTGCGCAGCTCACCACAGTGGGAAAGAGAGCTGCACTCTGGCTTCACGATCTCTATATGGACTACGAGATTCTTCAGAGCCTTAAGCCTAGAGTCAAGATGAGAGGTGTTAAGGGAACTACTGGAACTCAGGCTAGCTTCCTGAATCTCTTTGAAGGCGACCATGAGAAGGTAAAAGAGCTTGACAAGATAGTGGCTTCCAAGATGGGATTCGACAGTGTATACCCTGTTACAGGGCAGACATACTCCAGGAAGCTAGATTCAGATGTCCTGAACTTCTTAAGCGGAGTGGCTCAGTCTCTTCACAAGATGACGAATGACATAAGATTGCTTCAAAACTTAAAAGAAATAGAGGAGCCTTTCGAGAAGAGCCAGATAGGATCTTCGGCGATGGCCTACAAGAGGAACCCTATGAGAAGCGAGAGGATAGCTTCTCTTGCAAGGTATATAATTTCAAACACCATAAACCCTGCTATGACAGAGTCGTCCCAGTGGTTCGAGAGGACGCTTGACGACTCGGCGAACAGAAGGATAGTGCTTCCACAGTCGTTCCTGGCATGTGACGGGATACTGGACATAGCAATAAATGTCACAAGCAATATGGTCGTATACGAAAACGTCATAGCCAAACATATAGAGTCAGAGCTTCCATTTATGATAACAGAGAACATAATAATGGAGGCCGTAAAGAAAGGCGGAGACCGTCAGGAGCTTCACGAGACCATAAGACAGCTCTCGATGCAGGCTGGAAGGGAAGTCAAGGAGTTTGGAAGGGCGAACGACTTGGTGGAGAGAATAGTAGAAGACAAGAGCATAGCATTAGAGCGAGAGGATATAGAGAGGCTTATGAACCCTTCAGACTATATAGGAAGGGCGCCTGAGCAGGTAGAAGAGTTTATATCGGATTATATAGCGCCTATACTTGAAGAGTTCTCGGACGAGCTTGGGCTTGAGACGGAGCTTACGGTATAGGGAAGAGAGGAGAGATTTATTTGGCAAACAAGGTAGAGAGCTTTGAGCTTGACCACACTAAGGTGGTGGCGCCTTTTATAAGAAAAGTCACAGTTTACACTGGAGCAAAGGGAGATTCTTTGACCAAGTTCGACCTAAGGTTTATGCAGCCCAATCTGGAGGCCATGAACATGCCAGGGATACACACGCTAGAGCACCTTCTAGCTGTTTACCTTAGAGAAGAAGCGCTAGGAGACGAGGTAATAGACCTATCTCCTATGGGATGCAGAACAGGTTTTTATCTGACTATATGGGGAGACAGGGAGTCTTCAGAGATAGAGGAGATGCTCCTTAACTCACTGAAGAAAGTGCTCACTACAGAGGAGATTCCGGCTGCAAATGAGATCCAGTGTGGAAACTACAGAGAGCATTCGCTAGAAGAGGCGATTGAGTACGCGGAGAAGTTTTTAAACAGCTATAAATAAATAGAATCTAGGAATTCAAAAAGACACCGAAAATTTTCGGTGTCTTTTGCTTTAAAGATGGCTAAGCATATACTTGAGTATAACGCTTGAGTTTTCTACGGCTATGCCTTTGAACTTCTCGAAGTCCATATGGGCTCCGCTGTTGGCGTTGTCTGAGATAGACCTGATGACTATAAAAGGTACCTTGTTTACATGGCAGGCCTGAGCTATACTTCCACCCTCCATTTCGCAAGCTAGAGCGTTGAAAGTCGATTCAAGCCACTTTATCTTCGCCACATCGGCTATAAACTGGTCTCCTGTAGCTATCCTTCCCACAAAGCAGTTATGGCCTTCAACGTGCTTGCAGGCCGCCACAGCCGCATTTAAAAGCGACTTGTCTGACTCGAAATACCTTGTATCCATCCTAGGTATCTGACCCACTATGTCGCCGAATGCAGTGGCATCTACGTCATGTTGCACAAGTGAGTCTGCAACTACTATGTCTCCTGGAACTATGTCCACGCCCACTCCGCCGGCTACACCTATGTTTATTATCTTCTTGGCTCCAAATACAGATACGAGTATTTGGGTGCAGACAGCAGAGTTCACCTTGCCTATACCGCATACTACGGCGACTACGTCTTTGCCGTGTAGATCCCCCCTGAAAAACTTCATTCCAGCGTATACCTCTTCACTTTTAAGGTCTAGTTCCTTCAAGACTATTTCCAGTTCTTCTTCCATCGCAACTATAATTCCTAAGCTCATTAAAACATCTCCTTTAGTCAAATATATAATATTATACAACATTTCAGAGAAAAGTTCTCGAAAAACTGAGACAGAAAGATAGTATCTTAATAAATCTTATCATAAATGATAATAAAAATTACATAAATGGGTATAATAAAAACAACAATAAAAAAAACTGAAAAAAACTGAGAGGTGCGACAATGAAATACGATGTAATAGTGGTGGGAGCTGGAATCGCAGGACTGTCAAGTGCGGCGTATCTCAGCAAAGCCGGGCTTAAAGTACTATTGTGCGAAAAGGAAGAGCGAGTAGGGGGTCTTCTGAATTCGTTTGAATTCAAAGGATTCACTTTCGATGGAGGGATAAGGGCTATTGAAAACTCTGGAATAGTGTTTCCGATGCTTAAGCAGTTGGGTATAGATATGGAGTTTTTAAAGAACACAGTGTCCATAGGGATAGAGGACATCACAGTCAAGCTTGTTTCAGAGGAAAGCCTTTCAGACTACGCGGAAATCCTAATTGAAATGTTCCCAGAGAGCAGAGCAGACATAGAGAAGATTATGTCGGAAATCTCAAAGGTTATGAGGTATATGGATGTGCTTTACGGAATAGACAATCCTCTGTTTCGAGACTTGAAGTCAGACAGAGAGTATCTCTTTAAAACAGTGTTGCCATGGCTTGTCAGGTACAGGCTGAATATAAAAAAGATTTCAAAATTGAGCGACCCTATTGAAGCATACTTAAGAAAGTTTACGGACAACATGTCTCTGATCAGCATAATATCACAGCATTTCTTCAAGGAAACGCCGGCTTTCTTTGCGCTCAGCTATTTCAGCCTCTATCTGGACTACAGCTACCCAATGGGAGGGACTGGAGTTGTCTCAGAAAAGCTAGGCGAATTTATAAAGAGGGCAGGGGGGCATATATCGCTCGGGACAGAGATATCTAGAATAGACGTGGATAGAAAAACCGTTGAAACAAAGTCAGGAGAGGTACATAGCTACAGCAAGCTTATATGGGCGGCAGACTCAAAACGATTCTACTCAGCAGTCGATATAGACTCGATCCGTGATATAAGGGTCCGAAGCACAGTCAAATCTAAAAAGGAAGCTATAGCGGATAAAGGTGGAGGAGACTCGGTGCTAACGGTCTACATAACTTCAGACGTAGAGCCTGAGTACTTTGAAAAGATATGCGGAGCGCATATGTTCTACACGCCCTCTAGAAAGGGACTGAATAGCTTGGAGCATTACGAACTGAGCTCAATGGACAAAGAGGCTATTTACAGCTGGATTGAGAAATACTACAGCCTTACAACCTATGAGATCTCGTGCCCTGCCGTAAGAGACAGTGAGCTTGCGCCTAGAGGTCAGACTGGACTTATAGTCAGCACTCTTATGGACTATGGACTAGTAAAGCATATTAAAGATATTGGATTTTATGAGGACTTTAAGCGCTACAGCGAGGACTACATAGCCAAGGTTATGGCGGATACGCTTTTCCCTAAGATGAACTCAAAGATAATGGACAGGTTCTGCTCCACGCCTCTTACTATAGAGCGACTCACCGGTAACTCGGACGGCGCCATTACAGGTTGGGCTTTTACAAACCCTGAAATGCCAGCCGAAAACAGCTTCAGGGAGATAGCCAAGTCGGTAAACACCGATGTTCCAGATGTGCTTCAGGCCGGACAGTGGTCTTTCAGCCCCTCAGGGCTGCCAGTGTCCATCCTCACAGGGAAGCTTGCAGCTGATAAAGTGCTCGAGGAGCTTAAATGATGGAGGTGTGGGAATGTCTGATATAGCATTTATAATAGTAGGTATACTGATTGGAGTTATGATATTCTGGAAAAATCCAGCTCTTCCGATACTCCTAAAAGCGGATTTTAGAGTGGGCTTGTTGCAAGAAAAGATCTCTGTGATAATTCCAGCCAGAGATGAAGAAAGAAATCTAGCTTTGCTGCTAGAAGACCTGCAAGCCCAAAGCATGAATCCGTACGAAGTTATATGCGTCGACGACCAGTCTGAAGACAAAACTTCTGAGGTTGCAAAGTCATTCGGAGTAAATCTCATAGCCGTGGAGGATAAACCTGAGGGCTGGACGGGCAAGTCGTGGGCATGTCAGCTAGGAGCTGAAAAGGCCTCTGGAGATCTGCTGCTGTTCCTAGATGCAGATGTGAGACTAAGCCCCAATGCTCTTGCCAGTCTTGCGGGAGCTTATGGCAAGAAGAGATGTGCCGTTTCAGTTCAGCCGTATCACATAGTTGAAAAGCTCTACGAGCAGATGTCCCTTTTTTTCAACATAGTGGGGATTGGTGCAAACGGCATAAGCCTGCCTTTTAAGAGCAAGAGCGTAGGGCTCTTCGGACCTGTAATAATGATAAGCAGAGAGAGCTATGAAGCTGTAGGTGGACACTACTCTGTCAGGACAAGCATAACAGACGACCTTGCACTAGGTGAGGCTTTGGCCAAAAAGAATATAGAGTATACGCTTTTTTTAGGCGGAGAAGCTATGGCCCTTAGAATGTATGGAGGCGGCATCAACCATCTTGTAGAGGGGTGGAGCAAGAACTACGCTACAGGCGCCATAAAGACGTCTCCAATTATGCTTTTATTGTTGATAATATGGATAGGCACTTATATATCTGTACCTTTAAAGTTATTGAACTCAGCGATAAAACTTGACTTAGGACATACGGCGGTATACTCTGCCATGTACACTGTATTGGCGTTTCAGCTTCTCAGGGTATCAAGGCGAATAGGCAGTTTCAAGAAGTGGGCATCACTTATATATCCCGTGCCACTTGCGGCTTTTCTAGCTATTTTTTCAATTTCAACTTTCAAGAAAATATTTCTGGGAAAGACCGAATGGAAGGGAAGAAAAATAAATCTAAGGCGGTAATGATATGCAGATATTCTATCTTTCAAGGCAAGCTACGATTGCGCTGTTTTTTATACTATGGGCTCTACTCCAATACATGGCCTCTTTTATATGTCGCAAGATGAGCGACAGTCACTTTCAGTATGATCGCTCTATATACAAAACGAGAGGGTGGGAAGATCACGGGAGAGTATATGAGCGAATTACAAAGGTTCACAAGTGGAAGCGATTTTTGCCAGATGGAGCTTCGATTGGGAAGTCCGGGTTTAAAAAGAAGCATATGACATCTTTTTCAAGCGATTATCTTGAACGATATTTAGTGGAGTCGTGCCGGGCTGAGCTCACCCACTGGCTTGCGATACCTCCATTCTGGGTATTCGGACTATTTGCCCCGCCAAAGGTGATTGTCTACATGTTTTTATACGCTTTGGCTGTCAACGTTCCATGCATAATTGCGCAGAGGTACAATAGGCCCAGAATGGCCAGGATGCTAAAAAAACAAACAGAAAAACTAAGTAAACAGAATAGCTAGAACGAAGGGGATAAGAAAATGGGGAAAGCAAGCAAAAAATTCAAGAAGTTTTTCAAAATCGGTGTAGGAATGTTTTTGCTGCTGGTTTTAGGCTTTTTTATATATGCTTCCGATTACTATGAAACTGATGAGGATGCTGTTGAAATTATTAGCAATAATAAAAATATAAGAAGAGAAGATAAATTGACTATCTTCTCTTCTGATGAGCCAAGCGATAAAGCGCTGATATTTTATCCCGGAGCCAAGGTTGAGCATACTGCGTATGCACCTATACTGTCTAAGCTAAGCGAAGAAGGAATAACTTGTGTTTTGGTTGAAATGCCATTTAATATGGCTATTTTCAACTATGATGCAGCAGATGAGGTATTTGAAAGAGTTCCCTATGTGGAAGATTGGTATATAGGAGGACATTCCATGGGAGGAGCTATGGCCAGTAAATATGCTTCTGAAAACAAGGATAAGGTTGAAGGATTGATTTTATTGGGTGCATATATGTATGGGAACTATCCACCAGAAAAGGCCTTGACTATTTACGGCTCTCTTAACCCAAGCGTAGGGGAAAAGATAGACTATAAAGAAAATGTGGTGATAATAGAGGGAGGAAACCATGCTCAATTTGGAAACTATGGAGAACAGAAGGGTGACTTGCCAGCAACTATAGGATGGAAAGAGCAACAAGATGTTACTGTGAGAGAGATCATGGATTTTATTAAATAAAAAAATCAATAGTTTACTTAAGTCTATACAAAAGACATTTGAATACCTATGAATACCTAGGGTATTTAAATTATCTTAATAGATATTATCATAAATGATATATTGAACTATAAAAAAACAAGACAAATCAAAAAAAGTTGAGTATATATCCCATTAGTATTATAATATATAGAAATAGACTAGAGGGGGATTGAACAATGGCAGAAGTCAATGTAGAAAGAGTGTCAAGATTGTGTGAGGAACTAAACACGCAAGTAGGCTTCAATCAAATCGACACTGATTGTCTAATCAACAACTTAAATGGATATTGCTATATAACAAGGAGCATCCCTATATTCAGAAACAACCATGTAGACGTGGTGCTAGATCTCTCTAATTCAGAGGTGTTTATAGAGACTAGAGAGGGAAATATCGTAATAGACTTTATACTGTTGAAGAGGCTAAATCAAATATACGAGCTAGTCGAAGAGTACAACGACATGCTTGAATAAGAGTTAGGAGGACTGAAATGGAATATATTCTCTGGGACAGACCCGTATATATAACTGTAATTTTAATTCTAATCTATTCATTCCTGGGCTGGGTCGGAGAAGTTCTCTATGCTTATTACAGAAGAGGTCACTTTGTAAATAGAGGTTTTTTGTACGGGCCGCTTTGTCCTATATACGGCGTATCCATAACTGCCATAGTGACGGCACTGGAACCTTTAGCGCAAAACGTCTTTATGATATTTATGGGTTCAGTTGTAATCACAACACTGGCGGAGTATATCACATCCTCTATTTTGGAGAAGTTCTTTGACTCTAAGTGGTGGGACTACTCAAATAAGAAGTTCAACTTAAAGGGAAGGATATGCCTTTCCTTTTCTCTTTTATGGGGACTAGCTGGAACAATTATGTACAAACTTGTGCATCCTAAAGTCTTGAGCATTATATACGCTCTACCAGAGAGTGCCGCCATAAACATGGCGTATATAGGTCTGGCTATTTTCACTGCTGACATGGCATTTACTCTAGTTTCCCTTGCAGGCCTTAGAAGCCATATGATGAGATTCCAGGATATAGCGCAGAGAGCTAAGAGCTTTACAGGATCTAAATTCGAAAGAATAGTCAAGATAAAGGAGTTCCTAGAGTCGTACGCAGATTTAGAGATAAAGCTGAGGTTTAACCACCGGCGTCTTTTAGAGTCTTTTCCTGACTTTAAAAAGAACAGGTTTGGCAAACTCATAAAAGAACTAAAAAATGAAATAGATAGATTCAGAGAAAATTAGAACGACAGGAGCATGAATATGTGTGAAAGAGTTTTTAAGGGCAATATAGTTTTTACAAATGAATTCGGGAAACTAGAAGTGATCGAGAGCGGCTATATAGTTGTAGCCGACAACAAGGTAGTTGGAGTATATAGCGAGCTTCCTTCGATATACAGCGATGCTAGGGTGTTTGACTATGGAGACAGACTTATAGTGCCCGGCCTGGTAACGCTTGACCTGATAGCACCAGAGTTTGGGCTGGGGCATAATCATAAAGCGGACACAAATGAGCTTTCAGATGCAACTTACGCTGAAGAGAGGTATATAGAGCTTTCAAGAGAACTTAGACGCTCAGGGATGACTAGAACCGTCTTGGAGGGCACTATCTACATGGAGTCGAATATACGACTCATGGACGTGATAGCCAAATCTGGACTTGGGGCTTTTGTCAGCAATTCCGTGTCAGACAACAATGGCGAATACGCATATAGCTTGAAAAAGTTGAAAAGCGATGCAGAAGAGCTCTTGATAATGACTTCCCGTAGATATGAAAATGTAAAGCCCATGCTCTCTGTATCTCTTTCAGAGTGCTGTTCAAAAGATTTAATAGAGCTCATACTCAGCTTGTCTCAGAGACATAACTCTAAGTTGAAGCTGAATATTTCAAGTTCCGGACTAGGTGAAATCCCAGCTGTACATTCTGAAAGAGTGCTGGTGAGTTTTGAGTCTAAGTGCAGTATGTACAATCTTAGCGAATCAAGCTTTGTATCCATATCTGAAAGGTCTGGGCTTAAACCCTCTGAGGTAAAGTCTGGAATAAGAGATGGACTCTCTTTCGGACTCTCCTCTAGTGGAACTTCCCTTTGCAGTACAATCTCTTCTCTTTTAAACCAGGGATTTGAACTAGGGGAAGTGCTTTACCTGGCCACTAAGGGAGGTGGCGCATTCTTTGGGAAAGTGGGAGCCTTCGAGGAGGGCTATGAATTTGATGCAATTGTACTAGAGGACTCCAACAGTAAAAGAAATCCCCTAGAAACGCTAGAAGCATTCCTCACATCTAGTGGAGGAGTCGTTGTTTCAGACCTCTATATGTCGGGTCAAAAATCCCTAGGTCTATAGATTTTTTACGAAACTGTTTCAAATCAATCCTGAGGGGTAAAATTCTTATAAGGTGGTGATAAAATTGGAACCAAACAATCAGTACAATGAAAACAATCAGCAATCATATCAGCCTCAGTATCAGAACTATCAAAGCAATATGGGTGGGGGCGGAGAGATGGCTCCGGTCATGTCTATGGGAGACTGGATCAAGACAATGCTCCTTCTGATAATCCCGATAGCAAACATAGTATTCCTTATAATATGGGCAACTTCAAACGACCCGAGCAACAATCCGAACAGAAAAAACTGGGCTAAGGCTCAGTTCGTAATGATGCTTATAGGAATAGCTATATGGATAGTTTTTGCAATCATATTTGCCATACTTGGAGTCGCGATGTTCCAGGAAATGGGGGGCTATTACTACTAAGGTTTCCCGCTAAAAGAGCTCGTATCGAAATTGATACGAGCTCTTTTATTTCTACTCAGTTTCTATTCAGTTCTAAATGGAGAAAACAGCTGAAAACAGTCCTAGAAAAGCAGTTGCAATCATAGTCCCTGCCATAACATACGCCAGAACCCTTTTTTTCTTTTCAGTTACTCTGTACAAGTGAAATCATCTCCTTACTTTTTCTCATAAGTGGCGAATACATGAGGATATTCGCTGCTGACATTTATTCTCTTGCCTTTCAGCTCGGTGATCTCCCATTCAGGAGATATCTCCGGAAAGTAAGCGTCTGCTTTAAACTTTCTAAATACGTGAGTTATATAGAGCTTGTCTGCATAAGGCATAAATTGAGTGTATATGGACTGTCCGCCCATTATTATCACTTCCTGCCCCGCATAATCTTCTTTGATCATATCTAGGACTTCTTCAACGCTATGCTTCACTGTGACCCCATCTATAGCTATGTCTTTCCTAGTCAAAACTACATTTGTCCTGTTGGGAAGCGGCCTTGACTTAGGCGGAAGAGAAAGATACGTGTTGTATCCCATCACAACTACCTTTCCAGAAGTAACTTCCTTGAAGTGCTTAAGGTCTTCAGGTATATGGGCAAGAAGCCTGTTTTCATATCCAATTGCTAAGTTTTCATCTACAATAACTGTCAAGCATATCATAATGAAAAACCTCCTCGATTTAGTTCGTTTTTTAAATTATACCATATAAAAGTCAGCCTATAAAATCAATGTACGATAACCGGTATACCTACCTCTACCGTGTTGTATATCTGGGAAACTATATTCATAGGTGTATTTATGCAGCCGTGAGATCCGCGTGTAAGGAATGCATCTCCACCGAAAGAGCTTTGCCAGTTGGCATCATGTATTCCGACACCTGTCCAGTCTATAGGCATCCAGTAGCTAACCGGTGTTGCGTAGTTCTCTCCTCTAAGAGTCCTGTTCCTTTCCTTTTTCCATACGTAGAAAACACCTCTAGGAGTAGCATGACCCTTGTTTGGATTTCCCGAGACTATAGCCGTCTCTATTGCAAGCTGTCCATTTTTGTAAAGCCACATGTGCTGGGCTGAAAGATCAACCTCTATATAGGTATCTCCTATATCTGTACCGTCAGAATAATAGCCTGTACCGCTTATCTTAGGCCTTCTCTCGATGTCTTGGCCTTTCAAAAACTCCTCTGTGAGAGCTTCGGCCTCTGAGTTCACAGCTATAACCCATCCGTACACTCCGCCACCTATGCTTATATTCCCCTTAAGAGTGCTGTTGAAGCTTCTCGCTTTCTCTAAAGTGCTGTATTCGCTGCTGAGCTCTGAAAGATAGGCTTTCACTAAATCTTGGTCGAGTGTAACTCCGTCCTCTAGATCATACGTCAGCCAGCTCAATATCTTCTCTTTGGGAACCTCTATCCTGTTGCCTGAGAGCGTATATGTCACATTCACATCTTTTAATTCGTTTATCCTCTCAAGCCCTGCCACAAGCCCAGGGTCATCAGACTTCAGAGCAGGCTGGATATAGCAGTCACTTATCTCTATGCTGGCATTTCCTCTCTTCAGCTCGTCCTGTATCTTGGCGTCCACCTTTTCGACATCAAGAGTATTTCCGTAGACTTCCTTCACTATTACAAATTCAGAGCCAGACAGCTCTACTCTTGCATCCTCTGAAGGCTTTCTCTCACCTTTGTTGAATTCCACTTCATTGAACTTCGCCCTGTATTTATCTTCATCAAAAGCTATTCCCTCCGGAAGCTCTTTCTTTTCGGATTTTGAGATCCTGCTCGTTATCCAAGACCATTTATTCTGACTTTCGTTCACCTCTTCTAGATAAGATGTAAAGTCACTTTCCATGCCTATTTCGCTTCCCGAGAATACAGCTACCTCTTGGTCGTTTTCCTTTACAACATAGTCTTTGCTGCCATAGATCTTTTGAAGAGCCTCGTTTGCCTCTTCTACTGTCTTTCCTGACACATCTTCCTGTCCAACAGAAGTTCCCGGTATAAACTTGTCTGAATAGCTTAGGGATATTCCTGAGTACAAACCTATCAGGAAGACCGAAGCTACACTGATTCCTATGATTGTCTTCTTCTTTTTACTGATTGTGCCATTGCCTATTGAATTTAGTCTTTCCTTTATATTCACGCTTAATCAGCTCCTATCATTTTAATTTTAAAGAATCATCAACTAAACTTCCAAATACGATTATACACCATTTCAATAAAAATGGGTAAAGAACCAAATAAAAATAGTAGTTTATGTCGTATTATGCGATATAATGTAGTCATAAGAAATTGGAGGTTTAAACATATATGTTCAAGGATAAGTTCGAATGTTACAGATACTACAAGCATTTGATAGAGAAAGTCGGCGGAGAGGCCCTCGAGTACAAAGAGATAAACTACGGCCTTCAGTTTAAAGCCAATATATGCAATCAGACTCACACCATAAGGATATATGAAAGCGCCAAGAGAGGAGTTAACCCTGATTTTTCTCAGTTAAAAGACAGTGGAATTTTAAAGCTACTGGGAGAAAAAGATTGTAAAGTGGATAAGTCAACTGGAAGCCCTAAAGCCTCGGGAAGACCCCTAGCTCTTAAATCCGACTCTGACAGCGTAGCCCTTATAGGCACCGACGAGTCTGGAAAGGGAGACTACTTTGGCCCTCTAGTCATAGCTGGCGTATACGCAGATGAAAGGATTAAGTCTATACTTAAAGAAATCGGAGTGGATGACAGCAAGAAGTTAAAAGACAGCCAGATATCTGAAATAGCTAAGCAGATAAAAGAAATCTGCATATACGACGTAGTTGCCATCGGAAACTCTAAGTACAATGAGCTTTATTCGAAGTTCAACAACCTCAACAAGCTCTTAGCCTGGGGGCACGCCCGAGTGATAGAGAACATACTTGAAAATGTAGACTGCGACACAGCTCTCTCTGATCAGTTCGGAAGCCCAGACCTTATAGAGAACGCTCTTATGGAGAAAGGCAAAAAGCTGAATCTAGAACAAAGACACAGAGCAGAGGAAAACGTAGTTGTTGCTGCGGCCAGCATACTGGCAAGGCACGAGTTTGTGGAGTGCATGGAGAAAATGTCTAAAAGCTACGGCATAGAGTTCCCAAAAGGAGCCTCTAATAAGACAATAGCCGCCGGGAATGAGTTCGCAAACAAGTACGGCATACAGAGGCTTTCCGAAGTCGCAAAACTGCATTTCAAGACTACTGAACGCATAGGCGAATTTTTCTAGAGGAGGCGAGTATATGTTCAAGCTGTTTAAAAAGAAGATGCTTTTTATTTTGGTGATCGTGCTTTCGCTCTTTGTGATTTCAGGGTGTGAAGTTCAAGATCAAAGCGTTTCCGAAGTGTCAGGCCAAGCTGGAGAGTCCTCTGGAAAACTGGCGGTCCACTTTATAGATGTAGGACAAGGTGATTCTTCGCTCATAATTTTCCCTAGTGGAGAAACATCGCTTATTGACGGAGGCGGAAGGGATGCCTCTAGCAAAGTGGTCTCTTATCTGAAAAGCCAGGGTATTGAGAAAATAGACTACATTATTGCCACTCATCCTCATGAAGATCATATAGGAGGGCTCCCCGAGGTGGTAAGAAACTTTGAGATCGGGAAGGTGTATATGCCGAGGCGCACCGCCAACACCAAGATATTTGAAGAACTGCTCTCTGTTATAAAAGACAAGGGTCTGAAAATAAGTGTTGCATCAGGAGAGCAAAGCATATTAGAAAGTGACGGAACTCTGTTTTCAATACTAGGTCCTCTATCTGATTCCTATGAGGGAACAAACAACCACTCAGTGGTCAACAAGCTTTCACATGGCAAGGTGTCGGTTCTCTTTACGGGGGATATAGAGTCTCTTGCAGAGAGTGACCTGGTCAAGCAGGGATATGACCTGAAGGCAGACGTGCTAAAAGTTCCTCACCATGGAAGTTCCAGCTCTAGCTCAGATGTGTTTCTAGACGCTGTAAATCCTTCCTATGGCGTAATCCAGCTTGGGGCGGACAACTCCTATGGTCATCCCCACAGAGAGACTATCCAGAAATACGGGGCTAGAAATATAGAGCTCTTGAGAAATGACATTTCAGGGGATATAAAGCTTGAGACGGATGGAGAAACAGTGAGGTTCTACAGCACCGATAGTCAGGAATCCAGTCAAGGCGAGAGTCAGAATAAATCAAGGATAATAGGAAACAGAAACAGCAAAGTGTACCACATAGAGGACTGTAGCGGACTTCCTAACGAGGAAAACAGAGTCTACTTTGACTCTATAGAGAAAGCAGAGCAAAGCGGCTTTAGGCCAGACTCTAGGTGCATAAGATAGGAGGGTGTTTGTGAGAGGCATAGTGGACAGGCTAGAGGGAAATGTAGCAGTAGTGGAGCTTGAAAGCGGCGAGATGGCCGAAATAGAAATTCAGGGGCTAACGGTGTCGGAAGGTGATGTAGTACATCTGGAAGATGGCAGCATAGTAGTTGACCATGAGGCTACAGCGAAACGAAAAAAGCAGATAGAGGACCTGTTTAACTCACTTTTAGAGTAGGGATTGAAACTGCATATATTACGAAATGTTAACTAAAAAATAGTTGCAATAATATACTGCTGACTGTATTCTTATTAATATATATAACAGAATGGAGGTAATCTGATGTTTAATAAAAGAATAAAGCAAATAGCTGCATTTTCTCTAGTCGCAGTGATGGGACTATTCGCTTTCACTGGTTGCGGCAGCAAAGACGATGACAAGATAGTGCTTGGAACTAGCGCTGACTATCCACCGTTTGAGTTCATGGACACAGAGCAGAACATACTTGGGTTTGACCTTATGATAGCTGAAGAAATAGCTAAGGATATGGGAAAAGAGCTAGAGGTAAAGAACATGGAGTTTAACTCTCTGCTTACTGCGCTTCAAACTGACAAGATAGATATGATTCTGTCTGGAATGAACCCAGACGAAGAGAGAAGAAAGACTGTAGACTTCTCGGAGATATACTATCTTTCAAAGCACTATGTAGTTGTGAATGCCGACAAAGCGGACAGCATAAAGAAAGAGGCTGACCTTAACGGGAAAAAGATCGGAGTACAGATAGGAACTACTCAAGAGAAGCTTGCTAGAGAGAAATTTCCAGGCTCTGAGATAGTCGCTCTTGGAAGCATACAGGACATACTGCTTCAGCTTAAGACAAATAAGCTAGATGCAGCCATAACAGAAGACGCTGTTGCAAAGAATGCAGTCAACAGCAACAAGGACCTTGTTCTTCCTGGAATAGAGTATGAAGACGAAGAGGGTGGAGTTGCAGTGGCTGTAAGAAAAGACAGTCCTGAGCTTGTAGAGCAGATAAACAAGACTATAAAAAGACTTCAAGACGAAAACAAAATAGAGGAGTTTTTCGACGAGGCTGTTAGGCTTTCATCGGAAAATGAATAAAACTAAATAGGATAGTGGGAAACCACTGTCCTAATTTTTTGACAGGGGGGTTAAATTTGAATTTTTCTTTGATTGCAGAATACAAAGACTTTTTCATACAGGGAGTTCAGACCACTGTATTGCTTTCGATAGGAGGAGTATTTTTCGGAGTTATACTTGGGCTGTTTCTAGCTCTTATGAAATTGTCTAAGAAAAAACCATTGAAGCTTATTTCTACAGGGTATATAGAGCTTATAAGGGGAACACCTATACTTATACAGATATGGATTGTGTATGTGCTATTGGACACAACTCCTTTTTCGGCAGGTCTTATGGCTCTCTCTATAAACAGCGCGGCGTATGTGGCCGAGATAATACGTTCTGGAATAGAGTCGGTGGACTCTGGGCAGATGGAAGCCGCACGTTCGCTTGGAATGAGCAACGCTATGGCCATGAAACTGATAGTTCTTCCTCAGGCCGTCAAGAATATAATACCTGTGTTGGGCAATGAGTTTATAGCTATACTAAAGGAATCTTCTATAGTTTCTGTACTGGGAGTTACAGAGCTTATGTACAATGTAAACGTAATAAGAGGGGCTACTTTCGATGCCATAACGCCTCTTATGATGGCTTTTGTGCTTTACTTCGCCTTGACCTCTATACTCTCTAAGATGGTCAAGCTTATGGAAAGGAGACTGAAAGTAAGTGATAGTGGTAGATAAGTTAAACAAGAAATTCGGAGATTTGCATGTGCTCAAAGATGTGAGCGAGGATATAAAAAAGGGAGAAGTTGTTGTTGTAATAGGGCCTAGTGGGTCGGGGAAGAGCACTTTCTTAAGATGTCTTAACCTTCTTGAACAGCCCACTTCAGGCGACATAGTGTTTGAAGGGACTAACATCACCGGCGACAAGGTAAATATCGACAAGATAAGACAGAAGATGGGGATGGTTTTCCAGCAGTTCAATTTGTTCCCGCATAAAACAGTGCTTGAGAACATAACACTGGCTCCAATAAAATTAAAAGGACTTAGCAAAGAGGAAGCCGACAAGATAGCTTTCAAGCTGCTTAAGCGAATAGGGCTTGAGGATAAGGCAGATGTATACCCTAACAATCTATCAGGAGGGCAGAAGCAGAGGATAGCTATAGCTAGAGCACTTGCCATGTCTCCAGATGTAATGCTGTTTGACGAGCCGACTTCGGCTCTTGACCCGGAGATGGTGGGGGAAGTTTTAGAGGTAATGAAGGACCTAGCCAAAGAGGGAATGACCATGGTGGTAGTTACACATGAGATGGGCTTTGCCAAAGAAGTTGGAGACAGAGTCCTGTTTATGGACAACGGAATGATAATAGAGGAAGGCAATCCTAAAGAGCTATTTGAAAACCCAAAGCACGAGAGGACCAAGTCCTTTCTGGCCAAAGTTCTAGTGTAGTCTATTGACTATCTCGAATATGTAATGTATAATTTATTCAGAATATGAATAGTAAAAGCTTTGAGCGGAACAGTAGAGACGTTTAAATTCATCCAAGAGAGTCGGCAACTGGTGTGAGTCCGATATGAAATGCGTTTTGAAGAACGTCCGGGAGCTTCTGTCCTGAAAGTCTGAGATCAGTAGGGGCGGACGGAGCCAGACCGTTATAACTTGGACAGTATCGAGATGTTGCTCTGTACTGGTTTAAGTTGAGCTTGAAGCTAACTAAGGTGGTACCGCGAAAATAGACCTTTCGTCCTTAACAGAGGATGGAAGGTTTTTTTGTACTAAAATACAAGGAGGAACGGATATGAGCAAATTTACAATACCTGAAAACTACAAGTCTAGGCTAGATGTGATAGAAACAGAGGTGGCCATAAAGAATATAAAGGACTATTTCGAGAGAGAGCTGGCAGTAGCTTTAAAGCTAACAAGGGTTTCAGCGCCCCTTTTTGTAAGAACTAACTCAGGCCTGAACGACAATCTAAATGGAGTTGAAAAGCCAGTTTCCTTTAAATTAAAAAACGACAACGATGCCCAGATAGAGATAGTCCACTCTCTTGCCAAGTGGAAGAGACTTGCCCTTGAGAAGTATGGCTTCAAAGCTCCAAATGGAATATACACAGATATGAACGCCATAAGGGCGGATGAGGAGTTTGACAATACACACTCTATCTACGTAGACCAGTGGGACTGGGAAAAAGTCATAACTGCGGAAGACAGGACACTAGACTACCTCAAGAGCATAGTCGAAGACATATATGAAGTGTTCCTTAAGACCGAGGACTTTATATACAGCATATACAGTGAGTATGACAAGTTCCTTCCAAAGGAGATCTTCTTCATAACTTCACAGGAACTAGAGGACAGATATCCTTCTCTCACACCTGACGAGAGGGAGAACGAGCTTGCAAAAGAAAAGGGAGCTATCTTCATAATGCAGATAGGGAAGACTTTGCTCTCTGGAGAAAAGCACGACGGTAGAGCGCCTGACTACGATGACTGGGAGCTGAATGGAGACCTGATACTCTGGAATCCTGTACTTGGAAGAGCGCTTGAACTATCCTCTATGGGAATAAGGGTCGACTCTGAATCTCTTAAAAGACAGCTTGCGCTTTCTGGATGTGAAGACAGACTGGAGCTTGAATACCATAGACTTCTGTCCGAAGACAAGCTTCCGCTCACTATAGGTGGAGGGATAGGGCAGTCTAGGATATGCATGTTCTTCCTTCAAAAAGCCCACATAGGGGAAGTCCAAGCTTCTGTTTGGCCGAAAGAAATGATTGAAGTATGTGAATCCAGCAATATTCATCTACTTTAAAAGAGGTGAGTGAATATGAAAAAGATAAATATTTACTTTATGCTTCTTGGAGTTGGGATAGGCGCTTTGATATCAGGGCTGGCTCTTAAGATGTATCCTGTTCCTAAAGTGGAGATAACCGATCAAGAGGTGATTGAGAGAGCTAAGGACCTAGGTATGGTTGGGATGAAAGAGCATATAGAGAAAAGCTCGGCCCAGAAAGAGTCGGAAGCCGAAGCGGTAGATGAGCAGCCACTGCCTATTGAAGCTAGTATAGCTGTGACCCAAGGGGAGGGCAGCGAAGCAGTGGCTGACAAGCTCTTAAGCGCAAAGCTTATAGAGGATAAGAATGACTTTGTCTTGTTTGTGTCTGAAAAAAAGGCTGGAAGAAGCTTCAGGCAAGGCACTTATACTATAAAGTCAGGCTCTAGCTATGATGAAATTCTAAGCATACTTACAAAAGGTGTTTACCGATATGATCAATAGCGTTTTCAAATCAAAAGCAGCCTTGATATTTTGTAAAACTATATTTGCAGTGGCGCTACCTATAGCGCTGCTGCTCTCTACAGTCAGCTATGTATCCTCTAATCTAGATTTCTATAGGGACAGGTTCAGAGAAAACAAGATCTCAGACACAACAGGGCTCAGTGAACAAGCGCTTTTGAGCGTCTCTGAGGAAATAGTCAAATACTTACAAGGAGAGCGAGACAACTTCGATATAACACTTGAAGATGGAATTGAACTGTTTGGAGAGCGTGAAAAACTTCATATGGAAGATGTCAGGGTCCTCTTTGACGTGGGAATCATTGTCAGGAATTTATCTATGTTGTTGTCTATTCTCGCTTTTTTATGTATACTGTATGTGGATAGACGTGAAGCTGGGAACGCACTTGTAGTTTCATTCTGCTTTACTCTGCTCGTCATAGTTACGCTAGGAATGTTCATAGCTTTGGACTTCGAAAAGACTTTCACCGTTTTCCACCTTATGCTGTTTGACAACGACCTCTGGCTTCTAGATCCTAGAACCGATCTTCTCATTAAGATGTTGCCGCTAGACTTCTTTTACAAGATGGCCTACAGGATACTGGTTCTGTTCGGGATAGAGGTTTCCGCTGTGCTGGGACTTGGCCTCTTGGGCAGGAGATTGTTTAAATCGAGCTGATTGTTTTTCTCCGCAGAGGGTAATATTAATATATAGTTGCTTTTAAAAGGAGGAATTCACATGAAAAAAGTAATAGCTTTGATGGCAAGCCCAAACAAGGGAAAGAACACGGATACTCTGGTAGATAAGTTCCTAGAGGGGATTTCAGATTCTGGAGAAAAAGTTGAGATAAAGAAATATGTCATAAGGGATATGAACATAGGATTTTGCATAGGGTGCAATTACTGCGAAAAAACAGGGAACTGCTTCCAGGACGACGATATGAACGAGCTCTATGAAGCTTTTGATTCAAGCGATGGAATCATACTGGGAAGCCCTATTTACTTTGGCGGAATAACTACTTATGGAAAGCTAATGATAGATAGATGCCAGATATACTGGTCTAGTAAGTATGTACTTGGGGAGTCTTCGATAGATAGAGGCAAGAAGAGATTTGGAGCCTTCATATCTACAGTTGGAGCTCCGGAGAAATACTCTAATTTCACAGGAAGCCAGCAAGTCGCATCTGTTTTCTTTAAGTCCATCAACACCGAGCAAAATCAGGCTATTTATGTAGCTAACACAGATGAGCAGAAGACGTGGGAAAACGCAGAACTTCTAGAAGATGTCTATCAAAAGGGAAAGGCTTTCTTTGAAGGCTTTTAGATAAGTACTGTTTTAAAATACACTTAAGGATAGGGGTTTTTTTATGAAAAATAAGTTACCGATAGCGCTTTCAAACAGACATGTGCACTTAAGCGAGAGTGACCTGGAGAAGCTTTTTGGCGGAGGACATTCCCTCTGCGAACTGAAAAGTCTTTCTCAGCCTGGACAATTTGCATGTGAAGAAAAGGTGGACTTGGTTGGACCGAGGGGAACTATACCAGGAGTTAGAGTTCTAGGTCCAACTAGAGACATTACTCAAGTGGAGATATCTTTCGCAGATGCCAGAAAACTCGGTGTAGACGCTCCTGTGAAAGAATCTGGCGATATAGAGGGCTCTCCTGGCCTTAAACTTGTGGGTCCGAACGGAGAAGTGGATATGGAGCAAGGTGCTATAGTGGCCGCAAGGCATATACACTTCAGCGATAAGGATGCTGAGGAATTCGGCGTTTCGGACGGCGAGAAAGTCAAGATCAAAACAAGCGGCGACAGATCTCTTGTGTTTGAAAATGTGACTGTGAGGGTTTCTCCGAAGTACTCTCTAGAGATGCACGTGGATCTAGAGGAGGGGAATGCTGCAGGAGTATCTAATGGAGATCTGGTAGAGATAATACGATAGGGGGCTTACTGATATGAAAAATCTAGCAAGCTATATAGACCACACTATACTGAAGGCCGATGCGAGCATGAAAGAAATAGACAAGGTCTGTGACGAAGCATTGGAGCATGGATTCGCCTCTGTATGTGTGAATCCGTATTACGTCAGACATGTCTCTGGCAGGCTAAGCGGAGAGGTGAAGACCACTTCAGTCATAGGCTTCCCACTGGGAGCTAATAGGAGTGAAGTCAAAGCGCTGGAAGCTAGCTTGGCGATAGAGGATGGTGCAGACGAGCTTGACATGGTCATGAATATATGTGCTCTTAAAAACAAGGACTACGATATTGTGCAAAGCGATATCATGAGTGTAGTAAATGTATCGAAAGGAAAAGCTATACTTAAGGTGATAATAGAGACATCGCTTTTGAACGAAGAGGAAAAAGTCAAAGCTTGCGAGATATGCAGAGACTGCTATGTGGACTTTGTAAAGACTTCAACTGGATTTAGTACAGGGGGAGCCACTGTGGCAGATGTGGCTTTGATGAAGAACATAGTCGGAGACGGTATAGGTGTCAAGGCTTCTGGAGGAGTAAGAGACAGTGAGACAGCTTTGAAAATGATAGATGCAGGAGCTACTAGGATAGGGGCAAGCGCCTCTGTAGACATAGTAAGCGGAAGCATCTCTAAAGATGAACCGGAAAGTAAATACTAGCGATTTACTTTCCGGTTTTTTTATTTGATTCAAAAAAACTGGGTATAAGTACTAGGCTATATAAATTAACTTTAAAGGAGGAGCCGGAAATTTCGGCGCTTGAAAATATGGAAGACAAAAAAGGAATACTACTTGAAACAGGTACTGGAGAAATGGAGATACTGGAGTTTACTGTTAAAGACTCCCACTACGCCATAAACGTCATAAAGGTTAAGGAGATACTGGAGGTTGAGTCTTTCAGCAAAGTGCCTAAGTCGGATCCTGCTGTGCTCGGCATGGCCCTTATAAGGGGCGAGGTCATACCCCTTATAGACATGAGCGTTGTGCTAGAGGATGAGTTCAAGGACAGAAGCCAGAAGTTCAAGATACTGCTATGCGAATTCAATCACCTTAAGGTGGGATTCGTGGTGGACCAGGTGCTGGGGATACACCGTATTGGATGGGATGCCATAAAGAAGCCTACCTACGTAAACGATGTGAACAGCTCCCTTGTGATAGGGAATATAACGTTCAACGAAAGGATATTGATGCTTTTAGACTTCGAAAAAATCGTTACAGACATATCTCCGTCTACTGGAATAAATGCCGAGAGGATAGGTCAGATAGCCCCAAAGGACAGAAGCAAGGTCAAGCTGGTACTGTCGGACGACTCGACACTTATAAGGCAGCTGCTTAGAGATGTGCTGACCGAAGCTGGCTTTGTCAACATGAGATTCTTTGACGACGGAAAACAGGCTCTCGATCACTTGTCAAATCTTGCAAGTCAAAAAGGAGAGTCTTTTATGGATGATGTGGATATACTTATCACAGATATCGAGATGCCTCAGATGGATGGCCACACTCTCACTAGAAAGGTCAAAGAAGACCCTATACTCAGAAAGCTTCCTGTCATAATATTCTCTTCTCTTATAACTGACGATCTCAAGCACAAAGGCGACTCCGTTCAGGCCGACGCTCAGATGAGCAAGCCTGAAGTTGGAAAGCTGGTGGAGCTTATAGACGGATTTGTAAGACATAAGTATAGATAAAGTAGTGCAGAAAAGACAAGTCTCTGGAGATGATTGAAAAAAGCTCCTAGAGGCTTGTCTTTTTAAGATATAACCTTTGAAAACCAGTTAAAAAATGCGGAACTGAGTTATACAAAATGTATATTTTGTATAACTGGTGGCGAAACAGAGAGGAGTTGTGGTATTATATGTATAAGGAAGGTGATTCTATGAACGAATACGATATACCGCTTGTGCTCGAAGACTTTTTAAACTACATAGAGACTATAAAGGGCAAGTCGGAAAATACAGCTAAGGAGTACCTCTTCGACCTTCGTACCTTTATGAAGTTCCTGAAGATAAGATACCGCCTGGTGGACAAGAGCACTCCTTTTGACGAAATAACGATATGGGATATAAGTGAAGAGTTTTTCCAAAAAGTTAGACTCGAAGACCTTCACGCCTTTATCTCCTACGTGGATAAAGAGCGGCACAACAAGAACTACACCAAGGCCAGGAAGGTCGCTTCCATACGCTCTTTCTTTAGGTATTTGCATTCCAAGCGGAGGATTATAAGCGAGAACCCAGCTATAGAGCTAGAGTCTCCGAAGACAGGAACCAGGCACCCGGTCTACCTCACACTTGAGGAATCCCAGAGGCTCTTAGACTCTGTCGAGGGTAACAACAGCGAAAGAGACTACGCAATACTCACCCTCTTCCTCAACTGCGGCCTCCGTCTTTCGGAGCTTGTAAGCATAGATATAGACAAGATAAAAGGCGACATACTCACCGTAAGGGGAAAAGGCGACAAGGAGCGCACCATCTACTTGAACGAAGCCTGCTTAAGGGCCATAGAACTCTATATGGCAGTCCGCCCTATCGAGGACCTGAAAGACCCCAAGGCGCTATTCATAAGCAGACACAGGTCCAGGCTCAGCAACAAGACGGTTCAGCACCTAGTTAAAAAACAACTAAAAAAAGCCGGGCTCGACGAAGATAAATACTCCACGCACAAGCTCAGACATACAGCTGCAACTCTTATGTACAAATACGGAAACGTAGACATCCGGGCCCTTCAGCAGATACTCGGGCACGAAAATGTATCTACAACTCAAATCTACACCCACTTAGACGATGATAGGCTAAGGAAAGCAGTAAACAGTAACCCTCTATCCAAAAGATAGAGGGTTACTTTACATAATATTATTATGTTATATGAACTTCTCACTTCCATTTAAGACCCATTTATTTTTCTTAAGGTCAAGCGATTTTATATCGTTTTCTAGACCGAAGTAGCACGGAAGCTTGAAATCTTTTCCGCCAGCTCTTTCAAAAGCCTCTGCGAACCAATTCGATACAAGCTCAATTTCCTCATGCTCTATCTCTGGATGATTCGAGAAAATCTCCTGAAGGTCAAGGTCTTCGTCCACTTTGAATATTCCCGTCTTCTCCATAACCTTTTCGCTTCCGGCAAAACAGCTTTCACCGTATCCGCTGTAGACTTCCTCTCCGTTTATGTCCATGCAGTATACCATTATGTCGGTTCCATCCACTGTGTCTACAAGCACAAAATCCACGATGTCCACTTCCGGGCTGAATCTAAGCTCAAGCACCTCTTCAAGCTCTAGCTTAAGAGAAGTTCTCTTGCGTCCCAAATTATCCTCTATGTTTTTCAGATATCTTTCCTTGCTCAAAATCCTGCCCCCTTTAAAATTCTCCGCCTTCTATGGCCTTCACAGTAAGCCTGTCGGCTATATTGTAGTTGTCTTTTTCCACCACTATTCTTTCGAAAAAGTCGTATATGCTGTTCAGCTTTTCCTGAAGCTCCGAGTCCAGTTCGAATTCAGACATCATTTCATCGAACGCCCCCTTGTGAGCCCCCTTGTATATGTGAATAGGCATCTGGTCGTACTCTGAAGCTGTCATGTCAAGCCTGTAGTGGCACTCTAGCCTGAACTTCTGTATATACTTCAACATCAAGTCTTTATTAGTCATTTTATCCTCTCCTTGTAATAGTCTTAATTATAATGTAGCAAATAACGCTTATATTTTCAATATAAACAATACACAATGCACATAATAATATTATGTAAACTTAACTTTTCAAGCAGAGCTGGTCCAATAAGACCAGCTCCGTTCATTTTACTTTTTAGCACTCATTATTTCTTCAGCCATCTTTTCAGGAACTTCTTGGTACCTCAGATGGGACATCTCTAAATGACCTCTTCCATTTGCAAGTGTTCTCAGGTCTATGGAGTACTCCACGGCTTCTGACTGTGGTATTTCGGCCAGTATAAGCTGCAGCTTGCTGTCCTCAATAGGTTCTATTCCAAGCACCTGCCCTCTCTTTTTGCTCACATCGCCCATTACATCACCGGTTGAATCCTCTGGAACGTAGAGTTTTACAGACATCACAGGCTCTAATAGCTTAGCTCCAGCTTCTTTCAAGGCCTCTTTAAACGCCTGGTTGGCCGCAAGCCTGAAAGCCATTTCAGATGAGTCCACATTGTGGTAAGATCCATCGTAGAGCTTGGCCTTTATATTTATAACAGGATATCCTCCCAGCACTCCATTCCCCATAGAGTCTATAACACCCTGCTCTACAGATGGGATGTACTGTTTAGGGATGGCTCCGCCAGTTATCTCCGCTTCAAACTCAAACTGCTTGTCGGAAGGACCGAATATCATCTTTACATCCCCGTACTGCCCATGCCCTCCTGACTGCTTCTTATGCTTGTAGTGGATGTCTGCCGAGCCCGATATAGTCTCTTTGTACGGTATATCTAGCTTCTTCCTGCTTACGCTTATTCCGAACTGCTCTGAAAGTTTCTTTACGACAGAGTCAAGGTGCATCTCGCCTTGAACTCCTAGTACAAGCTGTCCTGTTTCGCTGCTTCTCTCCCAGGAAAGTGAAGGATTTTCTTCTGAAAGCCTTCTAAGCCCTTCGCTGATCTTGTCCTCGTCAAACTGAGATTTTGGCTCTATAGCCGCGAATAGCTGGGCCTTAGGAAATTCAAGCTTAGAAACCGGCTGAGCGTTCTTATCTGATGATATAGTGTCTCCAGTCTTCAGCGAGTCGCATTTCACCAGTGCAACTATATCACCTTCTCCCGCTCCCTCTATGTCTGAAAGAACATCTTGCGCATAAGTCATGACGCTTCCGCATTTCTCTTTATCACCTGTCCTTGCATTGTAGAATTCAGACCCCTTGGATAACTCGCCACTTTCGATCTTCACAAGCGATATTTTCTCCTGGAACTTGTCTGAATAAGTCTTGAAAACGTGTCCGCTGAATACGTCGCTTCCAGAAGAGACGCTCTCGACAGGTGACGGGAAGTAGTCCTTGGCAAGCCACATAAGCGTATGCACTCCGATATTCTTAAGAGACGCGCCGCAGAGCACAGGTATTACCTCGCCAGATATGACTGCATTCCGAAGACCCATGTGTACCTCGTCTCTGCTGAAGCTCTCTCCAGAAAAGTACTTTTCAAGCAGCGACTCGTCTGTTTCCGCCACAGACTCCATCAGCATCTCTTTTACGCTACTTATCTCATCGCCCATGTCGGCTGGAACCTCAACGGTGTAGCATCTACCTTCAGTAGGGTTGTACTCCCTCGCAAAGTCCTCCACCACATTGACATATCCCTTGAACTCTTCTTCACTGCCTATAGGCACGTGGAAAGGAGCTATCTTCTTGCCGTACCTCTCTCTAAGCTGGGAGAGAATCTTGTAGTAGTCGGCCTTCTCTGAGTCTATCTTGTTTACGAATATTATCTTAGGTATATTGTACTTATCTGTAAGCTCTAGGGCCCTGTCTGTTCCAGCCTCTATCTCGGAAGTCCCATCTACTATAACCACAGCTCCCGAAGACACCGACACTCCTGCCATGGCCTCCCCGTAGAAGTCAAGGTATCCCGGAGTATCTATGAAATTGTATTTGTGGTCCTTCCACTCCACAGAAAAGAGATTTATATCTGAAGTTATACTCGGAACGTTTTCCATATTCAGCTTTCCGCCTTTTCCTGAATTGTACAGTATCGCCTGGCAAAGCCTGCTCTTTCCTGATCCGCTGTGTCCGAGTAACGCTATATTTCTAATTTCACTGCTTTCGTATTTTCTCATCGTTTTGCCCCCTTGTAAGTGTTTAATACCTTTTTACCCACTAAAATTATGTAAAAACATCTCTCTCGAAAGTTTATAGCTCTGTATAGAGTTGATTTTTTAGACTAAAACCATTATAATTGTAGAAACGCAATACAGTTATTTTATGAAACGGGGGGTATAATTATGAGTTTTAAGTATATCAATAGAGTTCCTACACCAGAAGAGATTAAAGAAGCCACTCCTCTAAGTGAAAGTCTGCTTAAGGTGAAAGCCGAAAGAGACAAGATGATAAGAGACGTGTTCGAAGGCAAGAGCGACAAGTTTTTGCTTATAATAGGGCCTTGCTCTGCCGATAGAGAAGACGCGCTTTATGACTATGTCACAAGGCTTGCAAAGCTTCAAGAAGAGGTTAAAGACAAGATTATAATGGTTCCACGTATATACACAAACAAGCCTAGAACTACAGGCGAGGGATACAAGGGCATGATGCACCAGCCTAATCTCTCTGAAAAGCCGAATATCTCAGAGGGAATAAAGTCAATAAGGAGACTTCATATAAAGGCCATCCAGGAGTCTGGCCTTACAGCTGCCGACGAGATGCTCTACTCGGAGAACTATCCGTATGTAGAGGACCTGCTTTCTTACGTGGCCATAGGAGCTAGATCTGTAGAGAACCAGCAGCACAGGCTGACTGTAAGCGGAATGGATATACCGGGCGGAATGAAAAACCCTACTAGTGGCGACATCTCTGTTATGTTCAACTCCATAAAAGCGGCTCACATATCTCATACTTTCATCTACAATGGATGTGAGGTTGAGACTTCAGGAAATCCTCTAGCTCACGGAATCCTGAGAGGCTCTGTAAACCGCCATGGAGACTGCATACCTAATTACCACTACGAAGACCTTTCAGCAGTTGCAGAAGAGTATGCCAAGAGAGGCTATGTAAACCCAGCTATAATAGTGGATACAAACCACTCCAACTCCATGAAGAAGTACTCGGAGCAGCCTAGGATTGCAAAAGAGGTCATCTTCAGCAAAAACTACTCTAAAGACCTCAAGTCGCTTATAAAGGGACTTATGATAGAGAGCTATTTAGAAGAGGGTAGACAGGAGAACCAGGACATATACGGAAAGTCCATAACTGACCCTTGCCTAGGGTGGAAAGACTCAGAGAGACTCGTATACGATATAGCGGAGTCCCTGTAGTCTAAAGCACCAAATCAAGCGAATAGCTATAAAACACAAAGAGACAGGGAAATTAACCTGTCTCTTTGTGTTTTATATTTTTCTGAAAAGTCCAACCACTTTCCCGACTATAGTGACTTCTTTTGCCAGTATCGGGGCCATGTAGTCATTTTCAGGCTGAAGCCTTATATGGTCTTTCTCTTTGAAAAACCTTTTTACGGTGGCTTCGCTGCCTAAGAGCGCTACAACTATGTCTCCACTTTCGGCTGAGCTCTGGTGCTTCACAAGTATAAAGTCCTTGTCGTATATGCCGGCATTTATCATGCTGTCACCTTTGACCTTCAGCATAAAAGACTCTCCTTTAGGTACAAAGTCCACTGGCATAGGGAATACATCCTCTATATTTTCCGTGGCCAGCAGCGGCTCTCCTGCTGCCACCCTTCCAAGCACCGGTATGTCGATAGTCTCTTTCTTGTAGACAAAGCCTTCGTTTCCAGAGTCCATCACCTCTATGGTGCGAGGCTTAGAGGCATCTCTCTTTATATATCCCAATCCCTCCAGTTTCTCCAGATGAGAGTGAACTGTAGAGGTGGACTTTAGCCCAACCGCCACACATATCTCTCTTACAGAAGGTGGATAGCCCTTCTTGGATATCTCGCTCTTTATAAATTCAAGTATTGCGCTCTGCTTTGCAGAGAGGTCATCATACATAGTAAACCCTCCTATTCACGGATCGTTTTAACAATTATACCACAGAGAAACCTCCACATCAAACATATGTTCTAGTCTAGCTCCACCAGATTGTTTACATAGAGATTGTTCAGACTCTTCATTATGCCGAGTTTGCAGTGCTCGTAGGTAAGTCCCCCCTGGTAGTAGGCGTAGAAAGGCTCTCTTACAGGCCCGTCGGCGCTCAGCTCTATAGAGGAACCCTGCACAAACGCTCCTGCAGCCATTATGACCTCAGACTCGTAGCCAGGCATCTCCCCTGGTATAGGTGCGAAGTAGGAGTCCACAGGCGAGGCCGACTGTATCCCTTGACAGAACTTTACAAGCCTCTCCTCAGACCTGAACTCTATCCCCTGGATTATGTCGCTTCTCTTGTCTCCAAGCTTCGGAACAGTCTTGAATCCCAGTGATTCATATATAGAGGCCAAGAGAAGAGAGCCTTTAAGGGACTCAGTGACTATATGTGGAGCCAAGAAAAGCCCCTGAAGCACATTTCTGGTCATTCCGAAAGTGAGCCCGCATTCCTTCCCTATTCCAGGGGCTGTGGCCCTGTTGGCCACATACTCTATCAGCTCGGAAGTTCCAACTATATATCCTCCCGTGAGGGCTAGGCCTCCTCCTGGGTTCTTTATAAGAGACCCTGCCATTATATCTGCGCCGTGTTCGCTGGGCTCGGTGATCTCCATAAACTCACCGTAGCAATTGTCCACCATGCAGATTATATCTGGATTTATGGATTTAACCACAGCCATAGCCTCCGCAAGTTCCTCTACGGTAAAGGCATTCCTGTCGCTGTAGCCTGTAGACCTCTGAAGAGCCACCATCTTGGTGTCGCTTGAAACAAACTCCGGTATCCTCTTTAGGTCTATCTTCTTTTTCTCTGTAAGCTCCAGCTCCTTGTACTTCACCCCATAGTCTATAAGGGTCCCCTTCATGCCGCCTTTCGACCCTATCACTTTTTGGAGAGTGTCGTATGGGGCTCCCGTTATGTAGACAAGCTCATCTCCCGGAAACAGTATCCCTGAAAGCACCAGGTTTATGGCATGCGTGCCCGAAGCTATAGTGGGCCTCACAAGGGCATCTTCTGTCCTAAATATATTGGAGTAGACTTCCTCCACCTTCTCTCTGCCCACGTCGTCATAGCCATATCCTGTTGTCCATGAAAAGTGTGTGGAGTTCAGCTTGGCTCGCTGCATTCCCTCTATCACCTTGTATTGGTTGAACTCCTTTAGAGAGTCTATTTCCTTGAAAAACTTGCTCTCCACTATCTCTTGATGCTTCAGCACATATTCCACAACCGATTGATCTATGTCGAAGCCTTCGCTTAGTATTTTAGCTGTATCATTTATCATTTAAATTGCTGCCACCTTCCTATATAAATTCCACCGGGGAACTTGGATGTATTGTGAGAATCGCATGCTTGTAGACTATCTGTTGCTTGCCTTCGTTTTCCAGAAGTATTACATAGCTGTCGAAACCCTTCACATTCCCTTTAAGCTGATATCCATTAGAGAGATATACCGTTATAGGTGTATTCTCTTTTCTAACCTTGTTTAAAAAAGCATCTTGAAGATTTATAGACTGTTTCATTTTTAGCCCTCCCGCAGTTTTTTGTCGCAGATAGATATGGCTTCCCTTTTAAGTTCCTCTAGAGATTCGTAATCGTCTACCTGCATCCACACTATCCTCTTGTCGCGCCTAAACCAGGTCAGCTGGCGTTTGGCAAATCTCCTTGAGTTTCTCTTTAAAATCTCCACCATCTCGTCGTAGGTAGTAACTCCTCTTAGATATTCTACGACCTCCTTGTAGCCTATGGCCTTCATAGAGGTCATATCTGAATTATACCCATTTTCAAGCAGAGACTTCACCTCTTCCACAAGGCCATTTTCAAGCATTATATCGACCCTCTCGTTTATCCTCTCGTAGAGATGGCTTCTCTCCATATCTAGCCCTATAAACACTAGGTTGAACTCGTCGTTTTCTTCCCTGAAATTGGTATAGCTTTTAGACATAGGCTCCCCGGTGAGCTCGTACACCTCTAGCGCCCTGACTATGCGCTTTGTATCATTTAGATTCAGTCTTTCGGCGGTCTCAGGGTCCACCTCTTTGAGCTTTTCGTATATATATTCATTTCCGAACTCTTCGGCGCAGTCCATGTACTTCTTTCTGACCTCCATGTCGGAGCCAGAGTCTGCGAAGTCCAGCTTGTATACTATGGAGTTCACATAGAGCCCCGTTCCTCCTACTATAAGCGGTAGCTTCTCCCTTGAGTATACATCTCCCAAGCAGGCGTAAGTCATCTCCTTGAAATCTGAGACTGAAAACTCCTCGTCCGGAGCCACTACGTCCAGCAGATAGTGCGGAATGCTTTTCATCTCGTCAGCTTTTATCTTGGCAGTCCCTATGTCCATGCCTCTGTATATCTGCATTGAATCGGCAGAGATGATTTCTCCGCCGTAATGCTCCGCCAGCTCCACAGAAAGGGAAGTTTTTCCCACAGCCGTTGGACCCACTATCACCAATAAATTTTTCAAACAAATACCTCCTAGCTTCTCTTAAACTTTCGCTCTATTTCCGACTTTGTGAGCTTTATAACCGTAGGTCTTCCGTGAGGGCATGTCAGCGGATTCTCACATCTGCCAAGTTCCTCTATCAGTTTCTCTATCTCTATATGCTTCATGCTGTCGCCAGCTTTTACAGCCGAGGTGCAGGCGAGCTTCATCACCTTTTCCAGCTTCAGCTCGTACCCGCTCTTTACGCCAAACTCCAAACTGTCCAGTATGTCCAGAAACAAGTCCTTGAAGTCAGGAACTCCGAATAGAAGCGGAACGCCTCTAAGGGCTACTGTGTTCTGTCCAAACTCCTCAAAGTCAAAGCCAAGCTTGAGTAGAGTGTCTCTGTACTCTGAAAGCTTTTCCATGTCGGAGTGGCTCAAACTTATAGGCTCAAGCGCCATAGTCTCCTGCATATCCACTCTGCCCTCTAGAAGCTCCCTCTTCAGCTTTTCGTACATTATCCTCTCATGCGCCGCATGCTGGTCTATTATAAGGAACTCTCCGGCCACTCTGTCTTCGCACAGAATATAGGTGTTGAATACAACACCTTTTACCTCAAGTGTAGGAAGCTTGGCTTGTTCCTGTTTCGGGGAAGGCTTTGCCCTGTATGGCGCAGGACCGCTCTCACTTACAGCTTCGTTACTTTTCTTCGCTTTCAAAGGCTTTTCTAAGAGTTTCTCAGGTTTTTCGCTGTGCGCTTGATAGAATAGCTCAGGATCCAAGAGACTTGGCTGAGTCTCCTCTCTCTTTTCAAGCAGCTTGACAGCCCTGGGTTTCACTGCCTTAGGTGGCTCGACTTCGCCTAGAGAGGTCTCTAAAATCTCTGTCTCAGAGTCCAGTGCTTTTCTCACAGCTTCCTCCACCCAGATAAGTATCTCCGATTCTGCCAGAAACCTTATCTCTGTCTTGGCCGGATGTATGTTCACATCTATCTCTCTCGGGTCCAGTTCTATAAAAAGCACCAGCACAGGATATCTGTTTGAAGGTATCACGCCCTTATATGCAGACTCCACTTTCCTTGAGAGCAGCAGATGCTTTACACTCCGTCCGTTTACGAATATATACTGCTGAGACCTGTTCCCCCTTGAAAAAGCTGGCTTGGATATAAAGCCAGAGAGTTTAAAGCTCTTTTTCTCGAACTCAAGCGGTATTGTAGAGTCCGAAAACTCCTTTCCCAGAAGGCTGTAAGCCGTTTTTTCCAAACTGCCCTTTCCAGGAGTCTTGAGCACAAGTGCCCCGTCTTTTATAAACTTAAAGGATATGGACGGGTTGCTGAGTGAAAGCCTATATATAAGGTCTGAAATAGCTCCGCTCTCGGACGAGTCGGACTTCAGGAACTTCTTTCTGACCGGTATATTGTAGAAAAGATTTCTGACTATAATGGTCGTTCCGTTTGCAGCGCCCACTTCCGACTCCTCTTTCACCTCTCCCGAGTAGAGAAGCAGCCTCTGTCCTATTTCGGAGTCCCTGGTCTTGCTGATAACTTCCAGCTGGGATACCGAGGCTATGCTCGCAAGAGCCTCGCCTCTAAACCCAAGCGTGACTATGTTCTGAAGGTCTTCCACCTGTGAAATCTTGCTTGTGGAGTGCCTTAAAAAGGCGGCTCTTATGTCGCCTGATTCTATACCGCTCCCGTTGTCAGTAACCCGTATATACGACTTTCCGCCGTTCTTTATCTCCACAGTTATATTGGTGGAGAGCGCGTCCACCGAATTCTCCACCAGCTCCTTGACTATGGAGTAGGGTCTTTCCACGACCTCTCCTGCGGCTATCTTGTTTATGGTGCTGTCGTCTAATACTCGTATCTTGCTCAAATGATCATCCCTTTATCTTGACGCTCTTTTTCCAGAGCGAATGGAGTATGTTTATGGAGTCTAGAGGGCTCATATTCATTATGTCGAGCCCCACTATTTCTGCCACTATCTCTTCGTATGCTGAATCTTCTTTTTCGCTTTGCACTACGCTGGCTGAGTAGGACATCCCACTTTCACGGATAGTCCTACTTTCTTCTCTGCTTTCTTCCGAGAAGATGCTTAGCTGGGAAGGCGATTTCTTGTTTAGGTCGTTCTCCTCTAGATTCCTAAGTATCTCGGCCGCCCTAGCTATTACTTCAGGCCTTACCCCCGCAAGCTTTGCTACCTCTATTCCGTAGCTTCTGTCGGCTCCGCCCCGCTCTATCTTTCTGAGAAACACTATGTCCTCTCCCGGCTTCTCTTCAACTGCAACCCTGTAGTTCTTGACTCCCTCTAGAACCTCCTCAAGCTCCGTCAGCTCGTGGTAGTGCGTGGCAAATAGTGTCTTGGCGCCTAGATTGCTCTTCCCGCTTATATACTCGACTACAGACCAAGCTATGCTCAGTCCGTCGTAAGTGCTAGTGCCTCTTCCTATCTCGTCTAGCACTATGAGGCTCTTTTCCGTGGCGTTGTTTAAGATATTGGCCACCTCGCTCATCTCCACCATGAAAGTGCTCTGCCCTTCCGACAGATCGTCCGAAGCCCCTATCCGTGTAAATATTCTGTCCGCTAAAGAGATTTTAGCGGAGTCGGCCGGCACAAAGGAGCCTATTTGGGCCATAAGCGTTATAAGCGCCACCTGCCTCATATAGGTGGACTTTCCCGACATATTCGGCCCGGTTATTATCATCATCCTGTCGCTTTCTCCGTTCATATAGGTGTCGTTGGATATAAATCTGCCCTCAGCCACCATCTTCTCGACTACGGGATGTCTTCCGTTTTCTATATAGAGCGAACCGTCCTCTAGTATCTCAGGCCTTACGTAGTTGTTCAGGTAGGCCGCTTTGGCGAAGGAGTTTAGCACGTCTATCTTGCTGATGCTCCTGGCAGTGCTCTGTATCCTCTGGGAGTTCTCCTTCAGCTTCTCCCTTATCTCTCCGAATATCTCATATTCCAGCTCCACCATCCTGTCCTCGGAGCCAAGTATCTTGTTTTCAATCTCCTTTAGCTCCTCGGTTATATATCTCTCTGCATTTGCAAGCGTCTGCTTTCTTATATAGTCGCTAGGGGCCTTATCTATATTGGACTTGGAAAGCTCTATAAAGTAGCCAAACACCTTGTTGTACTTTATCTTCAGATTCTTTATCCCCGTTCTGGCACGCTCCCTCTCCTCTATCCTGGAGAGATAGGACTTTCCGTTAAGGGCTATGTCTCTAAGCTCCTTAAGCTCCGGGCTGTAGTTCTCCTTTATGATATTGCCCTCTTTTATGCCTATAGGGGGCTCATCTTCTATTGCGCTGTCCACAAGTTCATAGAGGTCCCAGAGAATGTCCATGCCCTCTCCCATCTGCCTGAGTTCCTGGCTTTCCGAATCTTCAAGCGATTTCACTATATGGGGAAGCTGGGAGATCGAGTGCTTTAAGGATATAAGATCTCTTGCGTTGCAGTTTCCGTACACAAGCTTGCCTACAAGGCGCTCCATATCGTATATCTGCTTAAGCTTTTCATCTAGCTGATCCATCATAGTAATGTCTTCAGTCAAAGACTCGACTACAGCACTTCGCCTCTCTATCTCGTACTTGTCCAGCAGCGGAGACTCTATCCAGCTCTTTATAAGCCTACCGCCCATGGCAGTCGCTGTCTTATCGAGCACGCTTAAGAGAGAGCCTTTTTTAGACTTTCCCCTTATGGTCTCCAAAAGCTCCAAATTCCGCCTTGTGCTCATATCAAGCATCATGTAGTTTTCCACGATATACACGTTTACGCTCGATATATGGTCTAGCGACTGCTTCTGAGTCACCTTGAGATACTCTAGCAGCGCTCCTAGCGATATGGCTGCAAAGCTGCTCGTATCCATCCCAATGCCTGAAAGGGAATGAACTTTGAACTGTGAGATTATATTCGAGATACAGAGCTCCTTTTCAAAGTACCATTCCTCCAGAGTCCTGACTTCGTCAAATCTTGACTGGAGCTCCCCGCAGAAGTCGCTATCGCCGCCTGTGTTCACAAGAAGCTCGCTTGGAGCTATCTTCCCTATTTCGTCTATGCATTTTGAGATCGACTCTGGGCCTGATCCCAATATCTCCGTAGTATAGCTGTCTCCCGTGGTTATGTCCACATAGCTTATTCCGATCCCTTTCTTCCCTACATAGAGCGAGGCCAGGTAGTTGTTGCTCTTTTCGTCCAACTTGTCCATATCTGTTATGGTGCCCGAGGTTATTATTCTGACTACGTCTCTTTTGACTATTCCCTTCGCCTTCGAGGGGTCTTCCACCTGTTCGCATATGGCCACCTTGTATCCTTTTTCAACAAGCCTAGCTATATATCCGTCCGCCGAGTGGTGCGGGACTCCGCACATCGGGGCCTTCTCTTCTAGTCCGCAGTCTCTTCCCGTAAGGGTGATCTCCAGCTCCCTAGAGGCCGTAAGCGCATCTTCAAAAAACATCTCATAAAAGTCTCCCAACCTGAAAAAGAGGATACAGTCGCTGTATCTCTCTTTGAGGTCCGTATATTGCTCCATCATAGGTGTAAGTTTCGCCAAGAATATCTCCTCCAGTTCTTTATAGTTAATATTTTACCACAAAAAAAGGAGACCGCAAACGATGTCTCAAAAGTTAACTACTCTTCCGCCGGGAAGTAGTTAACTTTTGAGGTTATTTAAACAAAAAAGTCATGAGAGTGTTTCTCATAACTTTTAACTTTATTTCTTGACAGTCATAAGTTTGGGGTATAAATAGAGCAAAAGAAAATAGGAGGCGATTGTTTTGTACAGAGTAGTAGAAGAAACCATAGATGCAGTGCTTACAAGAGAGGGCGCAGGTGTAATGCTTAAGAGGGCGTTCGGATACCACCATATACCGAAGCTGGACCCTTTCCTTATGTTCGACTTTTTTAACTCCAAGAATCCTGAAGACTATTTAGACGGGTTCCCTTGGCATCCACATAGGGGGATAGAGACTGTAACCTACCTTATATCTGGAGAGATAGAGCATCAGGACTCCCTTAAAAACTCCGGTGTCATAGGGCCTGGGGACTGCCAATGGATGAGCGCCGGAAGCGGGATTCTCCACCAGGAGATGCCCATAGCTTCGGAGCATATGTTCGGCTTTCAGCTTTGGGTCAACCTTCCAAAGGCCAAGAAGATGACAGAGCCAAAGTACAGGGACATTTCAAGAGGAGAGATTCCTGTTGTGGAAGAGGACGGAAAGGTAGTCAAGGTGATAGGGGGACAGTACAAGACACATCATGGCGGTGCCAAAGATGTGGTAGGCTCTCCTACTCTGCTTCATGTGATTCTAGAGGAGGATGCACTTTTTGAGCTTGAAACCCCGAATACAAATAAAGTAGCCCTATTTGTGATGTCAGGGGAAGGTATTTTCGAGCCAGAGGGAAGTGTAGTGGATGCGAAAGAAACAACTATTATATACTCATCCGGCGAGAAGGTAAGAGTGGCGGCAAAAAACGGCCCCCTAGAGTTTGTATATCTCTCTGGAGAGCCGCTTAACGAGCCTATAGCTTGGGGCGGACCTATCGTCATGAACACAGAGGAAGAGCTTAGAACAGCAAGGGAAGAGCTAAGCAACGGAATGTTTATAAAAAGGGCAAGCGACAGCCTCTTTATGAAGAAATAGCATCTCTTCCAAGAAGCGCCGCTCCCAGCACTCCGGCTTTTTCGCCAAGCCTTGAAAGCTCTATTACAGGTGGAGGTATTTCCTTAAAATACCTCCACTCCATTACATACTCTTTAAGCTTTTCGAGGTATATATCTCCGCTCAAGGAGAGCCCTCCACCAAGCACTATCTTCTCCGGGTCTATGGTGGCGATTACGTTGACTATACCTATGGCAAGGTATCTTGTAAACCGATCTACAGCCTGCACTCCTATTTCATCCCCTTGTGTGCAGAGGTCGAAGACTTCTCTTGCAGAACCAACTCTGAAGGACTGATTCTGCTCCATAAATACCTTGTTTGTATATTTTACAAGTGCTGTTCCCGATGCAAAAGTCTCAAGACAGCCAACTCTTCCGCAGCCACAGGTGTAGAAATTATCCCCTACAGTCATATGCCCTAGCTCCGAGGCAGCCCCATTAGCACCCTCGTATATGTGACTGTCTCTTATAATTCCACCTCCCAGGCCTGTGCCGAGCGTCATAAGTACGCTGTTTGGTGAGTGTTTCATGGCTCCCAGCTTGAATTCGCCGTATCCCGCTGAACTTGCGTCATTGTACAAGCTGACATTTGAACCGAATTTTTCAGCCAAGATTCTTCCAAACGCTATGTCCTTCCAGTCCAAGTTGGTGCAGGCTATCACTCTGTCTCTGTTTTTAGACACTATCCCTGGAACACCTATACCTATGCTCTCAATCTTATCTCTCCCTAGGACAAAAAGCCCTCGCTCAACTGCTCTGCAAATATCGAGCTCTATCTTTTCGGGGTCGTAGCTTCTATCTGTATCTATCTTTTCGTAGAAGAGGACTTCATCCGACTCTCCAAGTATCGCAACTCCAACCGTAGTGCCTCCTATATCTATCCCTGCGTACATACATTTACCTCCCGTAAATTCTGCAAAGCTCCAAAAGCTTCTCTGAAATTTCGTCCTTAATATCTTCCCTCTTCAACCGCCAGCTCCAGTTTCCGCTCTTGCTTGACGGCGTATTCATCCTGCACTCGCTTCCCTGCTCAAGTATGTCTTGAAACTGGACTATGCACAGGCTTGAAACCGAGCTGTAAGCCGCCCTTATAATCTCCCAGACAAGCTTCTCGTCGTCTTGTTCATTTAAATAATCTTTTACTTTTGAAAGACTTTGCTCGTCTAGCTTTGAAAGCCATCCCCTGACCGTGTCGTTGTCATGCGTCCCTGGGTATACAACGCTGTTATTCTCAAAGTTGTAAGGAAGATATGGGTTGTCCTTGTTTCCATCGAACGCAAACTGGAGTATCGCCATGCCCATATAGCCTGTATCGTACTTTAGCTTGTAGACTTCAGGCGTCAGAAAGCCCAGGTCTTCGGCTATTATCTCAAGCCCCTGAAGCTCTTCTTTTAGGCTTTCAAAGAACTGCATCCCTGGACCCTTCACCCAGCTTCCTTCAACGGCAGTTTCGTTTCCGCTGTTCACGACCCAGTATGACTCAAAGCCTCTGAAATGGTCAAGCCTCAGTCCGTCGAATATGTGCTTGCTCTGAGATATCCTGGATTTCCACCAGCTGTAATCCGTCTCCTCTAGGTATTCCCAGTCGTAGACGGGGTTTCCCCAGAGCTGTCCTTGAGGGGAGAAGTAGTCCGGCGGAACTCCGCTTAGAAGTATTGGGGAGTAGTCTTCATCAAGGCAGAATACTTCGGGATTGGCCCAGACATCTGCGCTGTCTCTGCCTACATAGATTGGCAGATCTCCAATTATATTTATCCCCTGCTTGTTTGCGTAATCTTTGAGATTTCTCCACTGGAAGAAGAAAAGGTACTGCAAGAAGCTCCAGTATTCAAGTTCCACAGAAAGCTCCTGTCTAAGCGCCTCTAGTGTTTCCACCTCTCTCTTTGCAACCTCTCTTGGCCACTCGTAATATGGCTTTTGATCGTACTTGTACTTAAGCGCCATGTAGAGGGAGTAGTCCTCCAGCCAGTCTGAATTTTCCAGCTTAAACTCTTCAAACTCGACTCTGTCTATCAAGTCGATTTTTTTATAGGCTTTTCTGAGCAGAGAGAATCTCTCTTTGAAAAGCTTCGAGTAGTCTACAGTGCCTTCCGGCTCTGAATCTTTAGCTTGCACCAGGTCCTTGCCGTCTAGGAGACCGTCTTCTACAAGGTAGTCAAGGTCTATGAAGTATGGATTCCCGGCAAATGAAGATATGACCTGGTACGGAGAGTCACCGTATCCCGTAGGTCCTAGAGGAAGCACCTGCCAGTAAGTCTGTCCCGCTGACTTCAGAAAATCTACAAACCTATACGACTCTTCCCCGAAAGTCCCTATCCCATATGGGCTGGGAAGAGAGCTTATATGAAGCAGTATTCCCGCTGCTCTTCTTTTTTTCATATCATCACCCCTTTCAATATATATATCCACTTTTCGCAGCGTTACTTGATTTAAACAAAAAAGAAAGAGCCTAAGCTCTTTCCTCTAATCCCTCTATGCATTTGCAAGCTTTTTGCCAAACTCTACAGCGTCCTTCAGCATGTCCTGGTCTGGGCTCCAAAGCATCCTTATCCCCTCATCCACTACTTCTAGACCGGCGTTTTCAAGCATTTCGTTTACCGCTTTCGTAGCTTCACCGCTCCAACCATAGCATCCGAACGAAGCCGCCTTCTTTTTCTTGAGCTTAAGCTCCTTCATAAAGTAAACGAAGGCTGCTACTGTTCTAAGTGCGCCGTTGTTTATAGTAGGAGATCCGACTGCAACTAGCTTGGACTTAAAAACTTCAAGCATCACATCGTTATGGTCGCTCTTGGCTAGGTTGAAAAGTTTGACTTCGACCTCAGGGTCCGCAAGCTCAATCCCCTCAGCTATTTTTTCAGCCATTCTCTTTGTTCCGTTCCACATTGTGTCATAGACTATTGTGATCTGATTTTCCTGGTAGTCATTCGCCCAAGACGAGTATTTCTCGACTATCTGCATAGGATTATCTCGCCATATCACACCGTGGCTTGTGGCTATTATATCTATAGTCAGACCTAGCCCTATGATTTCGTCTAGCTTTTTTCTAAGCATGGCGCTGAAAGGCGTGAGTATATTGGCATAATATTTCATGGCCTCTCTGTTTAAGTCGCACGGGTCTGCCAAGTCGTTGAAAAGCCCTTCATGGGCATAATGCTGTCCGAATGCGTCGTTGCTAAACAGGATATTGTCTCCCGTCATATAGGTGGCCATGCTGTCCGGCCAGTGAAGCATCGGCATCTCCACAAACACAAGCTCTTTTCCGTTCCCTATGTCCAGCTTGTCTCCAGTTTTAACCACTTTGAAGTTCCAATCCTGATGGTAATGACCCTTTATAGACTTGACCGCATTGGCAGTGCAGTATATAGGTGTGTCGGGTATGTGCTTCATAAGCGCAGGCAGACCTCCACTGTGGTCTATCTCCCCATGGTTTGCAACGATATAGTCTATCTTTTTAAGGTCTATTTCCGAAGTCAGGTTTTCCACAAATTCCTCTCCAAAATGAGCCCATACAGTGTCTACAAGCACAGTCTTCTCTTCTTCTATAAGATAGGCGTTGTAAGAAGTCCCGTTATAAGTCGAAAGCTCATCGCCGTGGATAGATCTAAGCTCCCAGTCTATTTTGCCAACCCAGTTCACATTGTTTTTCACAAGTTTTTTCATCTCATTTACCTCCCTTTTAAAGTATACCCTTTGAACATATTATACCCTTCATACGTCTATTTTCCTGTGATTTGAATCATAAAACCTATTTAAACTCCTCTATTGTTTGGGCAAGCAGCGCTTTGGCCCCTTCTATTATTCCAGGGTAGTTTTTGGATATTACACCATCTTCAATGGCCCTATCCTTTTCTCCAGGTATGCTGAAGTCATACCCAAGTATCTCTTTACATCTCAGACTCCCGTATTTTTCCTTGAATTTACCTTGAAATGAAGTCACTGCTTCCTTCACACTTTGACTTTCTCCTCCAGAGTACATAAGCCCAAGCACCATTACGGCCCCCGAAACCGCTCCGCAAAGCTCTCCACTGCACGCCCCGCTTCCAAAGCCTGCACCTATACTTGTAGCTCTTTCTTCGTCTAGGCCGGCGTCTTTTGCAAACGACAGTATGACCTTCTGACAGCAATTAAGATGATTTTCCACTGATAATCTTTGAAGCACTACACGCAGCGAGCTTTCAAAATCCCTGTCCTTCGAGCTATCCCGCTTTTTCGACTTAGAGGCGTACACACCTCTGCTTCTCAGTTCTTTGTTTATATGCCTGCTAGAAAGCATCCCCTCTATATTGGAGTCGTCTATTAAAAGTCCGTTCTGGTTTAAAACAGTTGCTTTTTTCCCAATACACATTGCGGCAAGCCCATTGTCCTGGGTCACAACTATATCTCCTTTCGAAATGCGGTTTGCTATATAGAAGTCGGCACTGTCGCTTGAATTGTCTACGGTCACCACCTCAGCATAGTCGTCGCTTATCAAATGCGAGTAATTCTTCACAAGCGTAACAGGGACTTGAAACTCCTTAGCCAAGTCCACTGCTATCTTCACAACAGGACATCCATCTGAGTCCACAAATATTCTGACCAAATACCACACCTCCATTTATTCTTGAAAAACATGACTGATTAACAGTATACCCTATTTGCATATCTTTATTAATAAAAAAAGACTACTTAAATGCCCAGTCAAGGTCATCTAAATAGTCTGCTGTGTGAACAGTCTTTTATATCCTACTTTTTATTGTAGCTGCTGGACTTTCCAGCTCCGCTTTTTCTTCTGCCTGAATTCTTCGAGCCCCATACTCTGCTTGAACCCGTTTTGCTTATATTCTTAGGCTTTTTCGGCTTGTCCTCTACGTATGTCTCCACTAGAGGGTACATATGATCTACAACCACCGGTATGTTCTTGTTTGTAAGCTTTTCAATGCTTTTAAGCAGAGGCTTCTCCTCTTGATTACAGAACGAAATAGCTATGCCTGAATTGTTCGCCCTTCCAGTACGCCCTATCCTGTGGACATAAGTCTCTGGAACTTCAGGAAGGTCGAAGTTTATGACATGTGAAAGCTCTGTTATATCTATTCCACGCGCGGCTATGTCCGTCGCAACAAGTATTCTGGTCTTTCTCGACTTGAAGTTGTTAAGGGCCATCTGCCTTGCATTCTGGGACTTGTTTCCGTGTATGGCCTGCGCCCTAAGTCCCGACTTTTCAAGCGACTTCACTATCTTGTCCGCCCCGTGCTTTGTCCTTGAAAACACAAGTGCCGAGTCGATAGACTTGTCTTTCAGAAGGCTTGTCAGAAGCTTTATCTTGTTTCCCTTGTCCACAAAGTAGACTTCCTGATCTATGATCTCCACTGTAGAAGATACAGGTGTCACAACCACCTTGACTGGATTTTTCAGTATCGAACTTGAAAGCTTCTCTATTTCAGCAGGCATAGTGGCTGAAAAGAATATAGTCTGTCTGTCGTTCGGTATATATGTGATTATCTTTCTTACATCTCTCAGCATCCCCATGTCCAGCATCTGGTCCGCCTCGTCCAGCACGAAATGCTTTATATGCTTTATGCTTACGATCTTTTGATTTATAAGGTCTAGCAGCCTTCCCGGAGTCGCAACTAGTATGTCGACTCCCTTCTCTAGCTCTCTTCTCTGGGGGTTCTGAGGCACCCCTCCATATATAACGGCTGTTTTAAGCCCTGTATTTCTTCCGTATGCCACAAAGCTGTCTCTTATCTGTATGGCAAGCTCTCTTGTAGGCGCAACCACTAGCGATTTTATCTGCTTTCTTCCCGGTGTAGACCTTTGCTCGAACGAAAGGCTCTGAAGTATGGGAATCGCAAATGCGGCAGTCTTCCCTGTTCCTGTCTGGGCGCAACCTAGCAAATCATGCCCTTCTAGCAGTGATGGTATGGCTTGAGCCTGTATAGGCGTGGCTTTAGTATAACCTTCAGTTTTTAAAGCCCTCTGAATCGGCTCAATTAAATTTAGTTTTTCAAATAACAATATCATTTCTCCTTTTACAATCAAAAAATAGCACACCAAAATCGGTATGCTATAAACATTGAATTCGCGTTTTTAGAATATCTAATCTATATCTCTATTATAGACGCTAAAGGGAAATTGTGCAAGTTATCTAGACTTCAGTTTGAGACCGCAGTTTAAATTATTTTTTTCGATCCATTTGATATTCTTTATAGATTTTCTCTATTTTACAATCCCCATAGGTTTACTATACAATTGCATGGGATTTATTATGAATATACTTTTTAGGAGGAATTGACTATGAAAAGAATCAAAAAGTTACTGTCACTGCTGCTTAGCTTGACGCTTGTGTTCTCACTTGCTGCTTGTGGCAGCTCTAGCGACTCAGGCGATGCCGAAAAAGCAGATAAAAAAACTTCAGAAAGCTCTGAAGCAGTTCTAAAGATAGGTGCCATACCTGATCAATCTGCTGAAGAGCTGAATGAGAATATGGGCAAGATGGCAGAGTATCTAAGTGAAAAAACAGGACTGAAGGTTGAGTACGTGCCTTCTCAGGACTATGCAGCGCTTGTAACTGCATTTGAAAGAGGAGAGATGCACCTTGCTTGGTTTGGAGGGCTTACAGGGGTTCAGGCTATGAACGTTGTGTCTGGCGCTGAAGCCATAGCGCAGAGGCCTATGGATGCTCAGTTCCACTCTGTATTCATAGCTCAAAAAGGTCTAGATATAGCGGGACTAGAGGATCTTAAAGGTAAGAGCTTTACTTTCGGAAGCGAGAGTTCCACATCTGGTCACCTTATGCCTAGGTATTTCCTAGGAGAAGCCGGAATAAACCCTGATGCGGACTTTGACGGAGAGCCTAATTTCTCTGGATCTCACGACAAGACTTACGCTCTTGTAGAATCTGGGGCTTTTCAAGCCGGAGCTCTAAACGAGTCTGTATGGAAAAAAGCTGTTGAAGAAGGAAAGGTAGATACTTCTAAAGTGGATGTATTCTACACAACTCCAGACTACTTTGACTACAACTGGACTATAAACAGCGAAGAAGTTCTAAGCGAGCAATTTGGTGAGGGAACAAAAGAGAAAGTCGCGGATGTGCTCTTGAATATGGGAGCTGACTCGGAAAATGAGACTGCTAAAGCTGTTCTTGCATTCTTCCAGACAGACAGTTTTATAGAGACTGCAAACGAGAACTACAGTATGATAGAGAAAATAGCCAAAGAGCTTGGCATGGTAAAGTAGGTGTATTATGAGTAGAGAAGTTTTAAGAATAGAAAATATATCTAAAAACTACGGGAAGATAGAGACTCTATCTTCCCTTTCTCTCGTTGTAGAGAGAGGCGAGATGGTTGCCCTTATAGGTCCAAGCGGATCTGGAAAGTCAACTCTTCTCAACTTGATAGGTCATTTGATTGCAGCGGACAGCGGCAATATATATGTGGAAGGAAAGTCTATAGATGAGTTCAACAACAGGGCTCTCGCTAAAAAAATAGGTATGGTCAGACAAAATCTCGACCTAGTTCCTCAGCTCTCTGTAATAAACAATGTCCTAGCTGGAAAACTTTCAGACTGGAGCTTCATAAAGTCGCTTGTTTCACTCGTATTTCCGATGGAAAAAGAGCTAGCGCTTTCCGCCCTTAGGAAGGTCGGCATAGAGGACAAGTACACTCAGCAGACTTCTAAGCTTTCCGGTGGAGAGCAGCAGAGAGTGGCCCTTGCAAGGCTACTTGTGCAGAATCCCGATATAGTGCTCGCCGACGAGCCAGTGTCCTCTCTAGATCCTGCAAGGGCTGAAGATGTGCTTTCTCTGATGTCCTCTATAGCCCGCGAAGAAAACAAGACACTCGTAGCCAGTATACACTCTGTGGAGTATGCCAGAAAGTTCTTTACAAGAGTGGTTGGGCTTAGAAACGGTCGTATTGAATTCGATATGCCCACAGAGAAGCTTACAGAGAGAGAGCTTCAAATACTCTACAGTCTAGAGGTGGGATAATGAAGAAGCTATATCTTACAATCGGAATAGCATTTGCAGTAATCTTAAGCATTCTCTCTGTAGACAATTCCTCAGGGATAATGCATAGCGGTGGCGTTGTGATGCTAAAGAGCATAGCACTGTCTTTTCTATCTCCCGAAATCTCCGTAGAGATATTGAAAACAGCGTTAGATGCAACCCTGACCACTGTGGTCTACGCTTTCGCTGGGATGTCAATATCCATCGTCTTGGGACTTGTATTCGGAGTCATAAGCTCAGAGGCGATTTTTCAGAGCAAATTGAGGCCAGTATCCAAACTATTCAGAGCGATTCTGGGCTTTATGAGGGCCATACACGAACTGATATGGGCATGGTTTTTTGTGGCCTCTATAGGTCTATCCCCCCTTTCCGGAGTGTTCGCCTTGGCCATTCCATACGGCGGAACTCTAGGCAGGATATACTCGGATATGCTGGACGATGTGCCTAAAGCTCCTGTCTCAAACCTCAATTCCGGCGGAGGCTCTAGACTTCAAGTGCTGTTTTATGGGTACTTGCCTAGTGCTTCATCCAGCATGATAAGCTACACTATGTACAGGCTTGAATGCGCCATAAGGTCGTCTGCAATACTGAGCTTCGTCGGGCTTGGAGGAATCGGTTATCAGATACAGATGGCTCTCCACGACCTGAACTTCAGCAGAGCCTGGACCTATGTATTTGTGCTGGTACTTGTAGTCACAGCTCTAGACGCATGGAGCAATTCCATAAGAAAGAGGCTGATATAATGAAGAGAAAATTTAACTTTGTCAATATATCTATATTAGCGGTGCTGCTTGTATTTGCATACTCCTGGTATTATGTGGTGGAAGTAGACGGTGTCAGCTTTTCAGAGCTCTTCTCAGAGAAAAACCTTGAGCATTCAAGGAAGTTCATAGACGGACTCATGGGGATAGGCGAAGAGCTCCCTGCTTTTAGAGATCCTGAAAGCATAAAAAACGTAGCATCCCTCACCTACGAAACGCTTATGATGAGCATACTCTCTATAGCCATAGCCTCCGTAGGTATGCTTATGACAGTGGTTTACGGGGCTAGAAACATCTCGGATGGAACGCTTTTAAAGCAGAGGCATTGGTATGCCAAACCGCTTTTTTTCGCCATAAGGCTCTTGTATATAGTAACCAGAGCCGTTCCAGAGCTTATCTGGGCCATGATAGTTGTATTTATATTCAAGCCCGGGATAATTCCAGGGGCGATTGCCCTTGCCGTTCACAACTTCGGAATAGTCGGGAAGCTGTGTTCAGAGGTAATCGAAAACATAGAGAAAGGCCCAGTCAAGAGCCTTTACTCCTCTGGAGCCAGTAATTCACAGATGCTGATATACGGAGTATTCCCAATGGTGCTGCCTAAGTTTATGACCTATATAGTCTACAGGTGGGAGGTCATAATCAGGAGCACTCTAGTTGTAGGCTTTATAGGGGCCGGAGGTCTTGGAAGGCAGTTCAAGCTCAGCATGAGCTACTTTAACTACTCCGAGATAACGCTTATAATGGCAGCCTACCTTCTGCTTGTGTTTATGGCGGATATGTTGTCCAGACTTTTCAGGAATCTGTCGAGCTGATATAAACTGATGTCTAGCGACATAGACCCGACTCCTTCTTTTATGATAAGCTTGTATTAGAAGAACAGGTGCTTAAATAGAGTTATGAGATTGCATTCGGAGAAAAGCCTCTAGTTCACAGATCCATAGTGATTGGAAGTGGCCCCGCAGGGCTTTTCTGCGCTCTTTCCCTCGCTTAAAACAGCTACTGCTTGAAAGAGGCTGTGACGTGCGCCCCAGAGATTGAGTATTCCTCTAAGCCGCATATAGTCACAGCCATCTTTATAGACTTAGAATATCTAATCTATATCTCTTATTAAGTATGCTATCTTTGAAAATTAAGCAAGTTATCTATTTAGGTCTGTTTCATCCTAAAATAGGAGGCAGTCCGCAAATAGTCGTTCATACCCTTCAGAAGCCCCTAGCTCCATATACTCCATTTTGCCTGCTATCTCTTCTATCTCTTTTCTGGACTCAGCAGACATCAGAGAAATATATGCACCTGTCTTAGAGGAGTTGCCCACGTAGTATATCTTGTCTCTGACTTCTTCTGGCAAGATTCCCGTTCCTACTAAACTTTCTGCTGGAAGATGGGCTCCGAACTGGCCTGCTATCATGACTCTATCTAAGCTGCCCATATCTATGCCCGCCTTATTCAGTAAAGCATAGAACCCTGACAGTATAGCTCCTTTAGCCAGCTGAACTTGACGTACATCTGACTGGGTGACGAGTATTCTCTCTGGGCCTTCTTTCAATACAAACTCTCTTTTTGTCCCATTTAGCTGAATCATGTCGTACCGATAGTCTGATTCATCTAGTTTCTCTTTTTTGATAAAAGCCCCATTCTTCTTTACTATTCCAGTGCGAATTAGCTCTTTCACTACAGCGAGTATCCCACTTCCACAAAGACCTGCCGCTTCTTCGTTTCCTATAACTTCTGTTTCAATCCCATTTTCCCCTATCTTTACATCTTCTATGGCCCCTTCTGAGGCCCTCATCCCAAAACTTATGTTCATTCCCTCTAAAGCAGGCCCGGCAGCGCACGAGCAGGACATAAGCTTTCCGTCGTTTGAGAGAACTATTTCACCGTTAGTCCCTATATCTATAAATAAGGTATTCCCACTGGCTTTATGGAGCTCGCATACATATGCTCCTGCCACTATGTCTGCGCCTATATAAGAAGAAACAGACGGAAGACAGTAAAGCCTTGCCCTACTGTTAGCTACTATGCCTATGTCCGAAGCCCTTATATTTTTAGACTTTACGAACAGTGGAGCATACGGTGACTTTCCGATTGAAGTGGCATCGACTCCTAGAAGAAAGTGCATCATAGTGCAGTTAGCTGCAACTGCTATTTCATATATACTTTCCTGGTCTACACCCGACTCCCCACAAAGTTCTTTTACCATTTCATTTATGGCTGAGACAATTTCATATTGGAGCTTTGCTCTAGAGTCCTTTGGATTTTCCAAGGCATAAGTAATTCTAGTCAGAACGTCTAACCCAAACTTTCTTTGAGGGTTTATCATAGATGCCGTTGCAACCTCTTTACCCGTTTTCATATCCACTAGAGTGGCCACCGCTGTCGTCGTTCCAATGTCAATCGCTATACCGCAAAGCGACTCTATCGTATCTCCTTTTTCAATTCCAAGCAAATGGTCTCCGTTAAATATAGCTGTAGCTGTTCCATCTATGTCCTTTACTTCCTCTATCACCTGAAGCTCAACTTCCTCGACACCCAATGCACCTATGATTGAGTCTTCTAAAGAAATCTGATTATCAAGCGTAGGTTTATCTATTTTAAAAGCTATTTTTTTTATCGAAGGATCATATTTAAACTCAGGTACATATCCTGTCGAAAGTATCCTGTGCTTTCTCTCTTTCTGCAAAACTTCAACCTCAATATCTCCCTCAGGCGACACAAGACATGCCATCCTTATACCTTCTTTGATCTCTTCTTCTTTCAAGAGCTTCATCTCTGTCTCGGACATCTCTGGCAAGCTTTCTCCTGACAGCTTCACCTTGCATTTTCCACAGGATCCCTTTCCATTGCATGGATTATCTATAAAGATATCATTTTCCAGCAAAATTTCCAGCAGATTTTTTGAAGGGGAGTAATCTAAAGCTTTATTTTGATTTTTGATATAGATTTTAGACATAAGCTCTATATCCCCTTTTCCAGCGATCCTAGCATAGCCCTTACATTCCCTATCGGAGACTTCATTCCCAGTCCGCATGCCGGTGATATTATATCCGAACCGTCACCGACACACTTAAGCGTCAATGCTTCTATCTTGCTTGGCTCTCCAAATTCAAGTGCATATGTGCTCACATTCCCCATTATCAGCCTATCTGCTAGATTTTTCTTTGCTTCTCCTATCCCAACTATCGAGTCAAAGCTGAGAACGTCACTCCTTATCTTGTTCACTTCTCTATATACGTTTTTCATCTGTCCACAGATATGAACTATTGTACCTCTGTTTTGCTTTTTCACCTGATCAGTTATTCTGTTTATATATTCAACTGCAAACTCCTCAAACAGCTTAGGCCCAAGGATTTCCCCTGTACCGCTCGGATCCGAAATTGCAATCACGTCTGCCCCGGCTTCTATCTGCTTGTTCGCAAAGTCAATCAATCTATCGGTTACAAAGCCCATAAATTCATGAGCTTTAGCGTTGTTCTTGCGAAGATCCTTATAGAACACGACAGGCTCCATTACCGAACTAGCTGTGCTGATAGGCCCTGTTATATTGCCCACTATGGGAACTTCACTGTTTTTTTCCTTCAAAAGCCTTATGGCTTCTATAGTAGCAGACATCCTTCTAGCTTCAGACTGAAATTTCAAAATTTCGTCCCAGTCTTTTACAGACTCTATGGCGTACTCAACTACATGAGGTTCATATATATCTGTTCCCATATCCACTTTTGCTCCTAAGCTCTCTGCCTCTACCGTCATGCAAAATGGAACTCCGTAGTTTTCAAAGCATCTCTTTTCGTATACTGCCGTCGCTAAATCTGCCATCATCTGTCCATCCATATGGGCTTCTGGAAATTTCACACCTATCTCTTCCATTATGTCAAGTATAACCATGTTCATCATGCCACCTGGACATATGCACGGTGGCCTATCCGTATTCTCTTTACTTAAAACCTTTTCTAGCCTCTCTTTCGGCGATAACATCGCTTCCACCTCTTTCTATGCTATTTTCAACAGACTTTTGATCAACTTTACTGCCTCTACAGCATTGTATGAATAGCCGTCAGCCCCTATCGTATCTGCAAACTTTTTAGATATAGGCCCTCCACCTATGATCACTTTTACGTCGTCTCTTATTCCCTCTTCTTTTAACATCTCTATAACCTTTTCCATTCCGCCCATAGTAGTTGTCATAAGCGTAGACATACATACGAAAGAAGCATCCACTTCTTTTGCTTTTTTCACAAAATCGACTAGCGGAACGTCTCTTCCCAAGTCGAACATCTCGAATCCTGCCGTCTCTAGCATGATTTTCACCAGATTTTTCCCGATATCGTGTGTATCTCCCTCTACTACTCCTATTACGCCTTTGTACTTCACTTTCTCCGTCTCACTTCCCGGAAGGTGTGGCCTCAATATGTTCAGACCTTCATACATTGCATCTGAACAAAGCAGTATATCTGTTACAAAGTACTCCTCTTCTTCATACAGTTGACTTGCTCTATTCATTCCATCTACAAGTCCATCCATAATTCCATCAAAAGCTGGATATCCCGCATCTAAATATTCTCTGCTTGTTTCTATTACATCATCTTCTTCCATTTCCACTACGCCTTCTGACAGTCTCTTTAGCAGTTCTTCTTTTTTATTTGACATATTTGTCCCTCCCGTTATGTTTTAATCTTTTATATGAAATTTTCTGGATTCAGCGGCCACTTGCCATATTTTCTAGCCGAAGCCATAAACTGGTCTATATTTTCTAGCGGAACATTTCCTGAAATATCACATCCCGATGCCAGCACATATCCGCTTGGGCTGTCGTAGGCTTTCTGAATACAACTTTTCACAGCCTTGTCCACATCATTCCTGTCCCCTAGGTACATTATTTCTACAGGATCTACATTGCCAAGTATTGGAACTCTATCCCCTACAGCTTCTTTTGTATAAGATAGATCCACCTTGTTATCTATACTTAGAAGGTCGCACCCAGAGTCAACCATATCTCCTACTATTGCAGTCGTATCACCACATATATGGTAGCATACGGTACCATTTACTTCGTGTATGTCTTTCATAAGGTCTATCGTATACGGCTGTACAAATTCGAGATATTGCTTTCTATGAAGGATCGTTCCGGAAGCTATCGGATCACAGAGCAGTATTATAGCTCCTTCCTTTATAAACTCCCTGTATATCATCTTTAGTCCCTCGTTGCAAAAGTCAATCAACTTATGTAGCTTTTCAGGATTCTTTCTAGTGGCTCTTAGGAGGTTTTCCGTCTTGTAGATACTTGCAGCGGCAGTAAATGGTCCTGATATCAAAACCCCAGTCGGGACCTCTTTACCTATTTTGTCTATAAGTATCTTTGTAGCTTCTAAGTGTAACTGAAACTGCTTATCGTTTTTCAGCTCTAGCCTAGACATATCTAACTGATCAACATCATCTATATTTTCCAGCACATGCTTCATTATTGCAGGTACAGCATCTTCAGGATCGCTCATTTTGCTTCCTAAAGCCGCTCCCACCCCATGCAGTCCATACTCTGTAACAGCTAAGTCATTTCCAAACCTTTTGTAGCAGTCTATCTGAGCTTTTGCCTCGTTTAAGGCCGTGCTTCTTTTCTCCTTGTGAGTCATTCCTGAAACCAGCCCTGACATAGAGCAAACTACTGGCATAGCAAGTATCCTATCCATAGGCTGTCCCGTCATAAATGCTGTCAATCTTTCGTTTGGTGTCATAAGATCATCTCTGTGCATTCTACCATCTCCTTTTTAAGTCGTTTCGACTGAAATCCTAATATAGATTCTCCTTTTAATATCTAAAGAAGCTGTACTGTCTTTATAATTCCATTTTTCAATTCAAACCCTCTGTTTTTAATGCACATCTGCCCCGCAAACTTTGCCTTGCCAGATATGCTCATACAGGCTTTAGAGTATCTCATTGAACCGCCTAGATCTATATCTTTCCATCTGGCTTTCCCTGTCCCTATTAAGGCAAAAGAGGTCTTTGGGCATAGCGTCACTAGAGAGTCATCGTCTAGAGTAACTTCGAACTCTTTCAGCAGAGGATAAGTAAACATATCCACCGTCTGCTCTAAGAGCTTAGGTCCTAAAATATTCAGTCCCCCGACTGAATCTCCGTAGCTTATGATTTTTATTCCCGACTTTTGGGCTTCTTCTACAAACCTCAGAATCTCATTCTTAAGCTTATTAAATACCTGCTCTGCCAATTCAGGACTTTTTCTGAAAGACCTAAACACCTGCCTTGGATCAGCCAGTACGTTCAGTATAGTAAATGGTCCAGATACATAGAGTATCACCTGTTCTCCCTCTCTTCGCAAAAAGTTTCCCGCCTTAAGCACCTCTGCAATACGCCCTCTCGAATAGTCTATATCCGGTAGCTCCAAAACCTCTTCCATAGAGCTACAGAGGTAGTCTTTGGCTCTAGGCCCTATGTTCTCATCTCCTAAGTTTATAATGCCTCCCATGGCTTCTCCTTCTAGAGTGTGGCAGAATGGGAGTTCGCAAAAATCTGATTTCTCATATTTCTTCAGCTCTAAAGAAAGTCTAGCAATGCTTTCCCACTCCCTATGAGCTTCAGGAAACTTCAATCCTGTTCGCTGAGCTACTTCACTATTTACCCCTGCTGAATTGTCGTAGCTACATTTGAAGTCTACAATTTTATTCATATGCTCCCCCTTTGTTTTATTCAAACAACTTAGACATTTTTTCTCTATTTAAATCCTGTCCTATGACGACAGCTTTGCTCTCTTCACATATCCCGACGTAGCTCCAAGAGCTGCTATACTGGGAAAAGTTGAAATTCACGTATTTTCCTCTATCGGTGGTCAGAATTCCTTTAGCTCTTAAAACATGTCCATATTCTTTACTTTTTAGAGAGATCAGTAGCTCCTCTATTTCTTCTTCAGAAAAACTTTTAGTGTTCCTAGCTGAATAAGTTTCAAACGTCCTATTGGCTGGATTCGATTTTTCTGTCTCTTCTAGAGCATAGCCTTCACTTTCAGCCGAATCTATTGAGTATAGTATTTCTCCACCTTCTATCCGATACCAGTTCTCTTTGAAAATCAAGGCCTTTTCGTTATATGACTTTATCCTTGAAACTACACTTTCTACTTTCTCGTCATCTCCTTCTTCGAAGTGACTAAGCAAAATAACGTTTGCATTTTCTATTTGATCTAAAAAGAATCCTCCAAAATCTGAAATATAGTCTTCGAATCCCTTCACATCCACTATAGTTATCAGTCGTTTTAGACTTATATCAGCTTTTGAGCTTTTAGAGACTATGTCGCATATCTTGATGATATCTGAAAGACTAGCTACTCCAGATGGCTCAATCAGTATATAGTCTAGGCTGTAGCTTGATACTAGTTCTTCTAGTGTCTTTTTGAAGTCATGTACTACACTACAGCATATGCAGCCCGCGTAGATTTCCCTGACTGGAAGCTCATCTCCAAACATATCGCCGTCTATCCCTATATCTCCAAACTCGTTTTCAATCAAGGCTCCTTTGCCCTGCATCCCAGAAATAACTTTTTTCAAGAAAGTGGTCTTTCCTGCTCCTAGAAAGCCCGAAACCACGGTTATATCTATACTCAAGCTACCCCTCCTTTTAAAGTACTCCTACTAGTTAAATTGTATTTTAATGATATTTAAAGCCTTATATACATTTGCATTTCCCGCAGTATATAAGGCTTGTTTTTCGTCTATCTTTTAAAACCTATTTTATAAGTCCATTGTCCGCTAAGAACTTTCTAGCAACTTCGTCAACTGTTTTCTTTTCTATATCTACTTGAGAGTTCAGATCCATCATAGTCTTGGTGTCTATTTTAGATATAAGTTCGTCCATTACTTCTGGCAACTCTGGATACAGCTCTATTATTTCACTTCTAAATACCGGAGTTCCATAGTATACCGGGAATATGTCTTTATCGTCTTCAAGTACTACAAGATCATTGGCTTCAATCATTCCATCAGTAGTAAATCCAACAGTAAAGTCTCCTTCTCCATTTATCAGCGCGTTATAGAACATTCCCAGTTCCAACAACACCTTGTCTTTTTCAGGAACTTCAAATCCATACGCATCGTTTAATTTAGGCATTCCGTCAGCCCTCTCAAAATACTCTGGATTCGCTATGAATTTCAGCTCTTTCCCTTCATTGTAGGCTTTGGCTAAGTCTGAAATAGTCTTTATATTGTTCTTATCTGCTATATCTGACGTAGTTACAAAGCAGTAAGTGTTGTTCAGTGTTGAATGGTTGAGCCAAGAGATTTTATTCTCCTTCATATCCCATTCTTTCACCTCTTCATACACTTTTTCAGGATCTTGATCCGTAAGCTCTTTTTTCATAAACTCCATATAAGCAGTGCCTGTAAATTCCCAGTACGTATCAACTTCTCCGCTCGTAAGGGCATTTCTTATGATTCCCTGTCCTGACATCCCCGTCTCGTCTTTTACCTCGTATCCTTTTTCCTTCAGATACTCCACTGTCATTTTGCCTAAGAGAAGATTCTCTGTATAGTCCTTTGAACTTACAACTATTTCTTTCTTATCAGAGCTTTCTCCTCCATTTCCACAACCTACAGCAGATATCGCTGTAGACATAATCACAGTAGCTGCCAAAACCCTTCTGAATATTTTTCCTATTTTCATATAATTCCTCCTAAAATTAATAAGTAAATTTATTTTTAACTTTGTCTAAAGCTCTATCTAGACAAATAGCTAAAATCGCTCCAAGCGAAGCCCCTACTAATATGTATTCGCTAGTAAATACACTCAGCCCTCTTGATATCAAAACACCTAGTCCTCCTGCACCTATGAATCCAGCTAAGGTGGCTGCACTGGTAGCGTACACTGTCGATGTTTTAACTCCATTTAAGATACTAGACATAGCAAGAGGAAGCTCTACTTCTGTCAAGACCTTCCTCTTGCTCATTCCCATTCCTCTGGCCGCCTCTATAGTACTCTTGTCGACTTCTAAAAAACCAACGATTGCTCCCCTTACGATCGGCAAAAGCGACTGGGCTACTAAAGCCACTATTGCTGGCAGAAATCCTATTCCCAAAAGCGGCATAGCCAAAGCTATAAATGCAAATGAAGGTATAGATTGAAACACACTTAGAATTCTCATTATGGTCTTTAAAACTCTGCTCTCTCTATTTCTCGTAAAGCCTATGCTTATAGGTATTCCAATCACTATGCAAGTAAATATGGTGACTGTCACAAGATAAAAATGCTGTATCAGAGGTATAATTGAATCCTTTTTAAGCGTTTCTATTATCAAACTATAGTCCATATTTTCAACCTCTGCTTTCTTCTAAATACCTGTTCAAGTCTTCAAAGGATATATTTCCTATGATTTCATTCTCATCTTTGACATTAATATCATATACGTTATTCGATATCATTTTGTCTATGACTTCAGAAGCCTTTGCATAGCAGCTTACACTGTAGTCTAGTTTCTCTTTTCTGATTTTATTTTTTGAACTTAAATATTCCACAACTTCCCTGACTTTTATAAAACTATAGCTTTTAGTTGCACCGTCTATACCTATAAATTCCCTTACAAAGTCATCGGCTGGATTCAGTATTATATTTCTAGGCTTATCGATCTGCACTATATTCTTGTCGTTGAATACCGCTATTCTATCACCCATCTTTATCGCTTCGTTGATATCGTGGGTGACAAAGCATACAGTTTTTTTAATTTTCTTTTGGATCTTGAGAAACTCATCTTGGATCGACTTTCTCACTATAGGGTCTACTGCTCCAAAAGGCTCATCCATAAGCATTATAGGCGGGTCCGCCGCAAGCGCCCTAGCTACTCCGACACGCTGCATCTGTCCCCCACTCAAGTGTTTAGGGTACTTATCCCTGTATTCTCTTGGGTCTAGCCCTACCATCTCTAAAAGCTCTTCGACTCTCGAAGCTATCTTGGCTTTATCCCATCCAAAAAGCTTAGGGACAATGGCAATATTTTCAGCCACCGTCTTATGAGGCAGTAGTCCCACTTGCTGTATTACATATCCTATCTTCATCCTAAGCTTATCTTCGTCTTTGTCTTTTATATTTTCTCCGTCTATATATATTTCTCCACTAGTCGACTCTACCATTCTATTTATCATTTTAAGTGTAGTACTCTTCCCGCAACCAGAAGGACCGATAAAGATGCATATCTCTCCTTTTTCTATGCTGAGATTTAAATCTTTAATTACGTAGTCACCATTTTCATCGTATCTTTTACATATATTTTCTAACTTTATCATTTTTACACCTCAATATTCTCTAATTACTTTTTTCTCAATAAGTTCAAGTATAAAGTCAGCCAACAAAGATACCACTGAAATCAACAACGTACCTACAAGTATCATTTCTATATCCTGTCTTGCAAGTCCAGTACTTATAATTCTGCCTATGTTTTTTTCTCCTATGTAAGTTGCAATCGTGGAAATTCCTATAAGCATTACTATAGACACTCTAAATCCCGAAAAAATACTTCTCGTTGCAAGTGGAAGCTTCACTTCTATGAATATCTTCTTACTGCTCATTCCCATACCTCTTGCAGCTTCGACTACATTTTCATCTACACTGGTCAATCCAAAGTAAATACTTCTGAGGATGGGCATCATTGAGTAGAGCACCAACGCCACTAAAGCCGATTTTCTTCCTATTCCCAAAAATGGAATTGTAACCATTAGTGAAAACAGCGCTAAACTTGGAATGCAGAATATTATATTTGCAATATTGAGAACTGTTCCGGCAACCAGCGTGCTCTTGGTAATGGCTATTCCTATAGGCACCCAGACTATCGTCGAAATAATCAAGGCCAAAGCTACAAGATAGAACGTGTTCTCTGTGCACTCCACTATAAAATCCTGATTTCTTTGAAAAAACTGCACTAAATCCACAGCATTCCACCTCCTACTTCACTTTCCCTGTCGTATCCAGAAAATAGTTTTTCCCTAAAACAATATCTTGTGAAATCTCAGCCTTTTTAAGTTTATCGATTATAGCTTTTTTTCTTTTATCTGTTTCAGAGCTGTTAACCGTCTCTAGCACCCCACTGAATATCCCTCTGCACAGTTCTTCTGGAAATGCAACACCCATCTCATCATCACCCCATTTGCAGTAAAACCTCGAGTTAGAGCATAGAAACGAAGCGTTAATTTCTCTATTTATATACGGTCTTACGGTTAGTTCAGAGCACAGACCTTGATTCGCTACTGAAAACATCTTGTCAAAAGGCCCGTATGAAAATACATATCCCTGTACTATCCTCATTACGTTATATGGATCTGCGATTGCTATTACCATATCGCAATTTTCTTTAAACTCGTCTAATGGCTTTATTTTAATTCCATATATTCTGCGAGTAGCATAAAGTACACTCTTCTGGACTTCTTCTGCCACCTCTTTGCTTCTATAGAGCCCGTACGAAAAGTACTCTTCTCCATTCTGATGTCTTTCTTCAGGAATAGCTAGTCCAAGCGCTCTAGCCGATGAGAGACAGTTGAAGTTTTCATATTTCACCTTTAGTAACTTCCCTTTTGAAGCTAAGTTCACCATATAGCAGTAAGAAACTTTGCATTTCGACTCTAAGTCAACGTCTGAATCATACTCATTTTTATCCGCAAAGAACTTCACTCCCACTATATTCCTTTTGAGATTTAGAGCGCAGTTCAGCTTTTTCGTCAATTCCCTATACATTTCAGATACCTCGTCTCACTATAGTACTTTAGTTAAGTATAGCACCATATATAGATACTAGAACCATTAAATCCATTTTTAAACATTTTCTTTTTATATTTATTTTTAATAATATATTCATTTTTTCTATATTGATACATTTATGTATTTTAAGTAGTTTATATAAGCTCTCTACTAGTTTGTTTCTGATATAATATGCTTAATATATACGATAAAGCGAGGTTCAAACATGAATAAATTAAACTATACAACTAAAGATAGATTAGAAAGGCTCTACTCCGGTAAACCTATAGACAGAGTTCCCTTTATGGCACTTCCCTCGTTGTTCAGTGGAAGTTTCTCTAAACTGAGCTCCCATGAATACTTTTTAAACCCCAATACATCTTATGAGTCTCAAGTTAAAACGATAGAATATCTTGGCTCTGACGACTCCCCAGGCTTTGACTTGCCGGGCTGGATTGGATGGGATTTCGGTTCAGACCTTTATTTCTCTGAAGAAATAGGGATCAAAGTTCCATACTGTAAATCAAAGCCCGTAGAATCTTTAAGCGATGCTTATAATTTGAAAGCCCCTAACCTTGAAACTGCTCAAGGCTTTAGAAAAAGGCTGGAGTTCTATGAATTAGCTATCAGAGACGGCCACTCTGTTTCTTTACCCGCAGGATCGCCTACTGAAATACTCGCACACTTAGTAGACACTTCTCTTCTTTTAAGATGGTATGCTAAAGAAAAAGAGGCGATCCACCATATGCTCAGTGTAGTTACTGCCTACATAATGGAAATGGAGGACTTTTATATAAAGTATTTTGGGATAGAAAATTGTAGTGCCTATTCGTCATATCCTTTCGACTCCAATTCGATAATATCCCCTAGAGTATTTGAAACTATTTCTTTGCCCTATATCCTTGAAATCCACTCTCATCTGTTTGATGTAGGTGTGAAGAGCTTCTTAATTCATCTTTGTGGAAATCATAGGCTGAACCTTCCTTACTTTGAAAAGATGCATCTTCCCACCAAGTCTACTATAAGCGTAGATGAGAGCATGGACATGTCCGACATGTCCAATTTTTGGGGTCCAAATTATGTACTTATGGGAAACGTTCCGACATCACTTCTGCTCTCTGGAACTTATGAAAGTGTATATGAATACTGTAAGCAGCTATTGACTAGCTATAAGAATAGAGATGGAGGCTTTATCTTATCGCCTTCCTGTGACTTGCCTCCAGATACACCTATAGACAATCTCTTTGCAATGAAAAAAGCTGTCGAAGATTATGGAGTATTTTAGATATATATAATCTTTAAAGTCTATTCTAAACTACTTCTACTACAACTGGGCCATAAACAGCGAAGAAGTTCTAGGCAAACAGTTTGACAAGACAAGAAGGGGTTTCAAAACTCTTCAGACGACTATCCAGCTGACCCAAAACATGTCTCATTCCATGGACTGAACCCTCTTTGATATGATAAACTTATTTTATTAAGAAAATAAGAACTTGGAGATGGTACAATGTCGATAGAAATAAACGGATTAAAGCTCTCGCTAGACGAAAGCCAGGAGTCACTGCTAGGGCTTGCAGCTAAGGAGCTTAAGCTAGACATATCTGAGATTTCAGATTTCAAGATTCTAAAGGAATCAGTAGATGCCAGAAGAAGCGAAGTAAAGCTTGTCTACAAAGTCTCGGTTTCATGTAAGAACGAGAGCAATGTGCTCAAGAGGAGCAAGTCCAAGAACGCAGTATTAAAAGAGCTCGAAGTCCACAAGCTTATGTTTGGAGAAAAGCCTCTAATTCACAGGCCGGTAGTTGTAGGTAGCGGCCCTGCTGGGCTTTTCTGCGCCTTAAGGCTTGCCGAGCAAGGATACAAACCGCTGTTGCTCGAAAGAGGCCAGGACGTCCGAACCAGGTCGAAAAAAATAGGCAAGTTTTGGGAGACAGGAGAGCTAGACCCTGACACAAATGTACAGTTCGGGGAAGGAGGCGCTGGAACTTTCTCTGACGGAAAGCTGACCACCAGGATAAAGGACCATAGATGTGGCTATATACTGGAGACTTTCGTATCCCACGGAGCCCCTCCGGAGATAGAGTACTCTTCAAAGCCTCATATAGGAACAGATATACTTATAGACGTGGTGGAGAGAATCAGAAACAAGATAGTAGAGCTGGGCGGAGAAGTGCAGTTTGGAAAAAAGGTCACAGATATAGTCTCAACTGACGGAAAACTTTCAGCCGTTGTAGTCAATGAATCAGAGTCCATCCCTGCTGAAGTGGCTGTATTCGCCATAGGCCATAGCGCAAGGGACACGTATGAGATGCTCTACAGCAGAGGATTTGAAATGACCCAGAAGCCTTTTGCAGTTGGAGTAAGGGTCGAGCACAAGCAGTCCATGATAGATCAGAACCAGTACGGAAGCTATAGCCAGCACCCTAAGCTTAAATCTGCCGAGTACAAGCTCACTCACAAAGTCAGCAACGGAAGGTCCTGTTACTCATTTTGCATGTGCCCTGGGGGGACTGTAGTCGCTGCGTCTTCAGAGGAAGGTCACCTCGTGGTGAATGGTATGAGCGAACACGCCAGAGACAAGGAGAATGCAAATTCAGCGATAGTTGTATCAGTCTCGCCTGAGGATTTCAACTCAGACCATCCTCTAGCCGGAATGGAGTTTCAGAGAAGCATAGAGAAGAGTGCCTTCGAGCTGACCGGTGGAAGCTACAAAGCTCCTGTGCAGCTGCTGGGCGACTTTCTGAAAGACATGGTCTCCACTTCAATAGGTCATATAGTTCCAAGCTGTCCTAGAGGTTACGAGTTCAAAAATCTAAGAGACTGCCTTCCGGACTTTGTAACTGAGTCCATAGCTGAGAGCATGAAAGCCTTCGACAGAAAGATAAAAGGATTCGGACATGATGACGTGGTGCTTACAGGTGTAGAGACAAGAACTTCGGCGCCGGTGAGAATAGCCAGAGATTCCGATGGAGCTTCTACGGATATATCAGGGGTGTACCCTTGTGGAGAAGGTGCAGGCTATGCCGGAGGGATAGTCTCGGCTGGAGTTGACGGTGTGAAGGTGGCCGAGTCTATAATGAGCGTTTACTCTAGAGGAGCTGATTCTGAATGAAGAAATCGCTACCTTATATAGGTGGGTACCTCACAAAGTGGCTTATCGTTGCCGTAATTGCAGGGATTGGCGGTGGACTCTCATCTACTGCCCTCAAAAAATCCATAAACATAGTATCTGGCTACAGCGATGGACTACCTCTGTTCTTGGCTCCATTAGTTGGAGGAATTATAGTTTCCGCTCTATACCTCTGGGATATAAAGGCCGCAGGATTCGGAACAGATAGGTACATATCTGAAGTGAATGTGGAGTCTGGACACCTTAAAATAAAGACTTTTTTCAGCAAGCTTATGGCTACAGCCACCACTCTGGGCTTTTCCGGCAGTGGTGGAGTTGAAGGCCCTATGCTTGTAATAGGCGGGTCAATTTCCCACGCTATTTCTAAAGTACCGATACTCAGAAATTACTTTAATGAAAAGGATGGCCGTACCCTTGTAATATGTGGAGCGGCGGGAGCTATCGGAGCTATACTCCACTCTCCCCTAGGTGGAGGGATCTTCGTAGTCGAGATACTATATAATTCTTCTCTTCACTATGACGACCTTATTCCCGCCTTACTTTCATCTACTATGGGATTTTTAGTCTATAGCATCGTCTTAAACCCAAATCATTCTCCTACAATGTTCAGCCTCCCGGAGTACGATCTTAGCTTCCACAGCATGCCGTTCTTTATAATGTCGGCTATTCTGGCAGCTTTCATATCTCTCTTGTTTATGAGTATATTTGGATTTGTACAGAGAGCTTTTCTTGAAATCCCTAGGAAAAAGCTTCATCCAATAATAGGCGGAGGATTGACCGGTATTATACTTTTGTTCATACCAAAAGCGGGAGGCGTTGGAAGCGATATAATTCAGGAGATGATAGACAGCGAATTCTCCATAGCCATACTCTTGATCTTGCTGTTCGGGAAAATGTTTGCCACCTCATTTACGATAGGATCTGGAGGCAGCGGCGGTCTCGTTATCCCAGCCTTGTTTGTCGGAGCACTGTCCGGAAATATAATCGCAACTGCCCTTTCCGGAACTGACCCTAGCCTTACATCTGCCTTAGTCGTATCTGGAATGGCTGCAAGCCTCGCCGGGATAGCCAATGTGCCCATTGCGGCATCCATAATGGTAGTCGAAATGGCAGGAGTTAGCTTTGGCATACCTGCTGTAGTAGGAAGCGTTATAGGATATGCCATAGGACATAGCAGAGTTATATACGGTGTAGTGCACCCAGACCAGTCTCAGTTTAAAGAAATACATGAATGGAAGCAATATGACGTAAAAAAAGGAAGCCACTGATGGCTTCCTTTCGTCTATATTCCGCAAACCCTATCTACGCTTTGAATGAACATGATCCCCTTCCCCGGTCTGTCTATCTCAAATTTGCTTCTTATAAGTTCGCATACGTTTTGAGTCTTTTCTTTTTCGACAAGTATAAGGACTATTTCTTTTTCCTGCTCTATATCGAGTGCAAATATCTTGCTAGTCTCATGGACACCAGCTCCACGTCCATTTAATATTACAGTTTCAGAAGCGCCGGCCTCAGAAGCCAATTCTACAACATCGTTCGCGTCTCCTCTATCCACAATTACGAACATTGAATCATAATTCCCCATATTACCATCCCTTCTGCCTAGCATCTCGTTTGAATTTTTACAGTAGTGCGTTCCAACCACTCTGTCAATAGAAGTGGAGATTGCAAACCCGTTGCCCGGAGTATCTAGTTCTAGTTTCTCGCCTAAACTGTCTAAAAAGATTTCTTCATGATTGTCTTTAGACAGTATAAAGACAACTTCTTTCCGGCAGTCAGACAGCTCTAGGAACTTCAATATGGCATTTTTAGAGCTAGTTCTGCCTAGGACTACTGTGCCTCCAGTTATCCCGCTTTCCTTAGCTATTGAAATGACTTTGCTCCCCAAGCCATAGTTCACAACCACTATGTTCAAGCTATAGGATGGACATGCACCTAGATTAATCATCCAAGTCGACCTCCTTTTTTTGAGTCTTAACTTTATAGAATATTCCGAGTATTTGAAGTGTGATTATGGGCATCAGTGCCACCATCGAAATCATTCCAAACCCGTCTCTTAAAATACTGGCTGTAGAGTGATTGTTGGCTGCTCCGTTTATGAAAGCCAATATAAATGTGGCCGTCACCGGTCCAGTAGCCACTCCTCCTGCATCGAAAGCTATCCCTATAAAGAGCTTTGAAGTGAATCGCGTAAGCACTATTGCAATCGCATATCCAGGCAGCAAATAGTGCCAAAGCTGTACGTCGTTTATGATTATCCTCATTGCTGAAAGCGCTATGGCTATACCCACGCCAATTGACAAGGCGGTCAAAACAGTGACTTTTTTTACATATCCTGAAGTTATCTCCTCTATATTGTGTGTCAAAACATGAACAGCCGGCTCTGCCAGTATAGTTACAACACCTAGCACAAAGCCGATTGAAATAAAGTAGAAGCTAGAGTCTAAACCTACAAGATATCCCCCTATTTCTCTGCCAAGCCTCATAAATCCAGCGCTTACTCCTGTCAAAAACAGTATCAAACCCACAAGAGAGTAAATCAGTCCTATAGTTATCCGCTTAATATCCTGCCTAGGTACTGAAGCAGTCACGCAGACTACTATAAATATAAGTGTAAGAGGTGAAAAAACTAGAAAGCTCTCTTTAACAGCATCTTTAAAGGCATTTGCAAAAGTCGATAAAACCGAAATGTCTCTCAGTCCTTGGTCGAAAGATATGTCTGTAAACTCCTGCACATCTGTAAGTAAACTCAGTATCATCACAGAGACTATTGCACCAACAGACACTATCGCGACCAAGCCAAAATTATCCTCTCCAGACTCTTCACTGTCAGCTCTCCTAGAGGTTATGCCAAGCGACAAAGATAGTATGAACGGAACTGCCAGTATCCCCGTGGTAGATCCAGAGCTGTCAAAGGCCATAGCCAGAAACTCGGGCGGAGTGAAGAAAGCAAGCACCAGCACTATCCCATATAGAAGGTATATTATCTTTTGAAAAGACATATTGTATACAAGCCTCATAAATCCTAGTATCATAAATATGCCTATCCCCAGTGAAACTGCCACAAGTATGTCCAGGCTAGTCACAAGACCCGAAGTAGTCTCATCTATCTGATTCCCGAGTATTACAAGTCCCGGCTCTGCAATAGATATCACAAAGCCCACGACAAATGATGAAGCCACCACAATCCATAGCTTGTTTTTTTCGACTATTGCATTTCCTATGCTCTCGCCTAGTGGCGTTATGCCTATATCCACGCCTATCAAGAAAAAAGTCAAACCTATTGAAACAAAGATCGACCCCAAGGCGAACTTCAGAGCCAAATGACCCTCAACTGGCACTATGGTCAGGTTGAGTAAAGCTACAATTATAACTATTGGCAAGACGGAAAATAACACTTCTCTAAGTTTTTCGTAAAAAATATTCAAAAGGATCACACACCTTTATGGATTAAAAGTCTTATTTACTTCCGCATCCTCCGCAGGATCCACAGTCGCCTTTTTCAGCTGAATATCCTGTATAGTAAGATATTATGGTGTTTATATCTTTCATAAGCGAATTATATCTACCTTGGCATTCCATATACCGAGCTATTTTTTCATCTTTTAAAGCTTCCATTCTGTCTTTTTCCGATTTATCCATATCTCTAAACAGTCTGTAGCTGTCGATATCTTCGTGTATAGCCACCTCCGACTCCTTTAAAGCAGTATACTCTTCTGAATCGAGTATGGCCGTTCCAAGCTCCCTTGCTTTATCTAGTGCATTCGCCATACTAAGCCTCTCCTGCCAGCGAACCGTTTAGCGTCCAAGTTCTGGCTTCCTCTATCTTGACATCCACTATAGACCCTATCAAGTCTGCTGTGCCTTTGAAGTTTATCAGCTTTCCACTTCTAGTTCTTCCAGATAGAACTTCTTCGTTGTTCTTGCTCGTGCCTTCTACAAGCACCGACTCCACTTTACCAACCATCTTGAGGTTCTTCTCATAGCCAATAGGATTGAGTGTGTCTAGAAGTTCTTTAAATCTCCTGCTCTTTTCATCCTCAGGAATCTGGTCCTTCATCTCAGCCGCTGGAGTGCCCTCTCTTATGGAGTAAAGATACGTGTAGGCTGCGTCAAAGCCAACTTTTCTAACTACGTCTAAAGTGTCTTCGAACTCCTCGTAAGTCTCACCGGGGAATCCTACTATTATGTCTGTGGTTATGGCTATATCTGGGATTGCGCGCTTTATCTTGTCTACAAGCTCTAGGTACTGCTCTTTTGTGTACTTCCTGTTCATAGTCTTCAGAACCCTGTTGTTTCCAGCTTGGAAAGGCAGGTGTATATGCTCACATACACTGTCGCATTCTGCCATGGCCGATATCAGCTCATCAGAGAGATCTTTCGGATGAGAAGTCATAAACCTAACACGCTCTATTCCGGGAAGCTTGTCTATCTCTCTTAGCAGATCTGCAAAGGCAATCCTGTTTTCAAGGGTCTTGCCGTAGGAATTCACATTCTGGCCTAGCAGTGTTATCTCCTTGCAACCTTCCGATATAAGCCCCCTTATCTCCTCTAGTATGTCCTCAACCTCCCTGCTCTTCTCCCTACCTCTGGTGTACGGAACTATGCAGTATGTGCAGAAGTTGTTGCACCCGAAAGTTATATTCACAAGAGCCTTGTGATCAAACTTTCTCTTTGAAGGAACACCTTCCACTATCCTTCCGCCGTCTTCCCACACGTCCACTATCATGCCCGACTGCTGATTGTGTTTATATATATATTCCGGAAGCTTGTGTATGTTGTGAGTCCCGAATATAAGGTCCATAAAGCTGTGCTTTTCCTTTATGACCTTTCTAACCTCCTCTTGCTGCATCATGCATCCACATATCCCAAGTATTATTTCTGGATTATTCTCCTTGAGATGCTTCAAGGAGCCAACTTTTCCATATACCTTAAGCTCCGCATTTTCCCTCACAAGGCAGGTGTTTATCAATATAAGGTCGGCGTCTTCTTTTGTTTCAGTTCCCACATACCCTAAACGCTCTAGGATGGCCTCCATTTTTTCAGAGTCGTGTTCATTCATCTGGCAGCCATATGTCTCTATATAACAGCTTTTTTTCCTTTTTCCGTCAATTCTATTCAAAGCCTCTATATATACTTCTTGTCTCTCCAATTCATCTTGAGATACCGTTGTTATTTCTCTTTCACTCATTGCATTTCCTCCTAAATAGTTTCCTATATTGTTTCTAACTACTATATTATATCAGAATACTAGGTAAAGTTTAAAGCATATGCTTGACCCTAGAGTTTTTTCAAAAAAATAAAAAAGCCAGGGTTTCCCCCGGCCGGTATTACTTGCTATCTTGCTTTTTAACACTGCTCTCAATCGCTTTTCTGGTTAAGTTGTTGATTCTTATGACTTCTGCCCTTGTGCACGTATTGTTGTGGGCCGTGCTGACTATCGGTGGAACTCCATTGGCTTCCAGGAACTCGTTTAGCTCCTTGAAGTCCAAGTCTACCCAGTGTCCATCTTTTACGTCCCCTGGGTTTAGTAGTCGGGTTACCTCTCTTAGTACTTTACTTGTTAATGCCTTGTCTCTATCATCTAGTAGTTTTTCTAACTCTGCTTTAGTCATGTCTATTTCATCCTTTCCCGTTATATTAGGTTTAATATTTAAATGATTTAATATCGCAGTAGCCTGTAGCTCTGCCAGTCTTTGTTGTTCATTTGCAAGATATGCCGAGTCCCCTATATTCGAGATAAAGCCCATCTCCACAAGGACAGCCAGCATCCTAGTCTCTCTAAGTACTGCGAAGTCTCCAAATTTGACACCTCTGTCCACTGGATTTATTTTCTTTAGTTCGTCCAGTATTTCTCTAGCTAGTTTTGCGCCTTCTTTGCTTCCTGGGTAGGCGAATGCCTCTATCCCTTCAGCTAGGAAATGTGATGAGTTGCAGTGCTCAGATACGAATATATCGGCTCCCCAGTTGTTCGCCATTCTAGCTCTTTCAGACAGGGGTATGAATCTATCGTCCGTTCTTGAATACGCCACTATCACTCCATGCGATTTTAGTATCTCCCCAATCCTCAAGACTACGCTCAGCGCCACGTCTTTTTCCTTCAAACTTCTCCTACCTACAGCTCCAGGGTCATGTCCCCCGTGTCCTGCATCCAGCCAAACTTTAGCCACATCAATTCCCCCCTTAGTATTTTTTATCTTTCAACCCGCGTCCGTGGCTAGGGTTATTTACTACCCCAGCTAGTACAGCTACCGTCAGTATCCCAGTGGTCAATTCTTCATAGTTCTTGGGTAGTGCTCCTATGCCAAAAGCTTCTAGTGCCAGTGGTATTAATGCGAATACAGCTACCCACAGTCCGTAGTTCTTAAATCTATTGCTCATAGTCTTCGTCCCCCTTGTCATTTTTAAATTCCAAACCTTTTTTGCTCAACATTTTTTTAAGGTCTATTCGCAGTATTAGTCCAAGTATGGCAAATCCAAATACTCCAGATAGAAACGCAAGTGTCATTAGCTGCTTATCGTCAACGCCCTTCAGCGCATCAAATCGAGCTGTGGCACCATTTAAAAGCATAGCCCCAGTGAATGCCCCTATCGTAACTCTTGCCACGTTTACGCGCTCCTCAGAGCCAGTCAGCGTTTTATAGTAATCGTTGCCGAGGGCTCCTGTGAGAGATACCATGAATATTACCCCGAACTCAAATATGCTGTTTATGTTTATCATCGCAAAACCACCCTACTTTTTAGAGTTCGGAGACTTCTCTTGTATCACATACACTGCCAGCATGCTGACAAGCGTAACCACGAAGAGTAACACCCCCTCAATCTCTATTTTCTTTCTGTTTTCTTTAACTATGGCCAATTGGACAGCCATCTCCTTGTCTAGCCTTATATATTTACTTTTATGGCTTTCTTGTATGTGGTCGTATAGGTTGAAGCCCTGGACTACCATTAGTTTTTTAGAGTCTTGTTTTTGCCCTATAGCAGTCACATCTTCAGTTCCCATTATATCTCCATATCGGTCTATATAGCTGACGGCCAAGAACTCATAATCTTTGATTTCTTCGAGAGGCAGTTCCAGAACCTTGTCTATATCCATTTTTTTGAGTCCAACATCTTTAGATCCGGCAGGTCCTTTGAATCTCCAGAATATATTCTCCTCTCCAACTTGTAGTGCCTCAATAGCTTCTTTCGCGAGGGCCTTGTTGAAGTGCATCGATATCTCTTCGTCATAGGTCCTAGTGATGCCGTAGACGGCGCAGTCTTGAGACTTGTCGGACACTATGCCATTGGTGGAGGATACGAACATATCATTGGCATCGTTTTCGATATAGAAAAACCTGTTATCTTCATTGTGAATTATATCGTCTATAGTGGTTACGAGGATGCTGTCCTCAGTTGGGTAGCTATAGTCTTTAGAGAATTCAGAAAGATTATCTCCATACCCTGATAGCAGTCCCGATCTGATTTCTTTCGACACTCTATCCGTCTTGGTAGTCGCTTCTCTTAATAGTGACTCGTATATAGCCTTGTTCATTTCCACTCTAGCCGTTTCCGCTGCTCTCTCTATGTTATTCTCTTGCTCGAACGTGTGCTGTCTGTTCTTGTAAGAGAGATATGATATCGCCGTAAGTAGCGATATCACAACTATTACTATAGTTGCGAACTGCTTTGGTTTATTCATCTTGACCCTCCCTCGTATGAGAGCAAGCGACGCATTCGTTCTCGTCGGATCGCCCGCTTAGCTCAGATATTAAATTTTCTTTTTCTAAATTTTCTTCCAATAGCCTTCTTATTATCTTGTCTTGCTTTTGTATAACCATTTCCTTGTCGTCTATTATGTCCAGCAGTTCCAAGTAGATGTTTGTATTAAGCGACATATTTTTCACCAGTTATTTGCTCGAACTCTTCTATGCTTATATATCCTGCCTTGACAAACATTTTCACGTTCTCTACAGTGTACAGCCCCATATCATAGTACCTCTTTGCAATTCCGAACCAGACGTTCATTCTATGCCCCTCCCTTCAGTGTCATTATTTCTAAGGCTAGTGTAGCTACTTGCGTTTCAAGTTCTGCGACCCTTAGCTCTTTGTCTATTAGTTGCATTGTTAGCGAAGCTTTTTCTTCGTCGTCCACTCTTTTTTCTTCGAGTTTTTTTAAAACATCATTGTTTTTGTATTTTGCCACGCCTCGCACCTCCTTAATTTACTGTATATGCAATTTTGTCTATTTTGGCATCCTTGCCCTCAATCTCTATATCTGCAACCGTGGAATTCGGAGTATTTGCTTTGTATACCAGCTTTTCATGGTCTATACTCTGTAAATCCATAGCCACACCACCTTGTTTCGCGTTAATTTCAATTTTCTGCAACTCTTCCCCGGCAGATATGGTTATAGGCTTATCGAGTGTTATGGCATACCTCAGTACGTCGAGGGTATAGCTAATCTCGTTAGACCAGTTTTCGGCTGTGACGTCGGACCATAGCTTGACTTTTGCCTTGTAGTTTCCGGCCGCACTAGGAATCAATTTTTCGCTTTTTGCCCCAATTCCCTCTTGGATTGCTCCCGTCTTTATAAGAGAGCCTAGATTGTCGTATATGTGGAGTTGTGACTTTACCGCTGCATGCGTTCCTATCGTGCCTACTGTCCAAGTGAAATTAAGCTTATCCGTAGTTGCAAGGTTTGTAGATATTACATTAGTAAATACTACCGTATATGCCCCGTCTGCATCTGGCGTGTCAGATACCAAGATATCAGATTTCAAATTACAAAGCGGGCGCAACCCATAGTGGCCATTGCACGCAAAGTAGCTGTCCAAGGCCCCGGAAGTGCTGACATTGCGAACATTGCTGGAGTAAGCTGAGCTGGGCGAACGTAGCCACCAGTGCCAAGCAGCTCCAGTAGCAGGCTTACTTGTACTTAATGTATTTGCTACAGCTTGATTCGTTGCAGTTGCAATCCTGCTGGCATCATTTGAGAAAATAGGCAGTAGGGTTCCTTCAGCTCCTCCAGTTTCATTCGCAAGACCTACCTCCGTTACAGATGCAAGGAATACTTTGTCTACTACAGTTTCTGTGCTCCCTCCATCAGTCACTGTGTTTTTTGCAACTGTCAAAGTGGTGTCCATCATGACTCCGAGTTCGTCCGCAGAGAAACTACTCAGGAAGCCGTTTATATCGTCATATCCTGTAGCCTCACTCATTCCTGTATCATTCGGCGTTGCATCAGTAGCATGTGCGGCTGCATACCACGGCTTTCCAGCCTTGTTAAGCCACTGTCTCAGATTCGAATGTGAGTATCTATTGTTTCCGTAGCTTTTTCTATCCGCATTAGCGTTGCTAGGCTCTTTAGCGTCAAATCCTCTTAGATCTATTATTTTGTCTGTTATGAGAGTGACCGAGTTTGCCGGGTACCCTACGTGATTCTTGTCTGCAATCTTCCAGATTATATCCTCTATTGCGCTCGACTCTATGGAGTATCGCCCAAATTTTACTTTACTGCCCGTAGGCAGTGCGCTTATTAGTTGTGGCATATTTAATCCTCCTTAAATATTTCTTTATACTTTTTATCCATATCTATTCTGAGCTTATAGCAATTTCCGTGACTAGCGTGGCCGGTCCAGCTACTATAGCTCCTGTCTATCTGGTCTTTCGTAATTCTTCCGCTTTTGTATTTCTTCTTAAAGGTCTTCATCTTCCGATTCATGGCTTGCTTGCTACTGCGCCTTATCTTCCTTATGACTTTTCCACTATCGGTTAGATACGTGTGAAATCCCAGGAAGTCTAGGCCGTTTTTTACAGGAAATATTTGAGTTTTTTTATTAGTATCTAGTTTGAGTTCGCTTTTTAAATACCTCTTCATCTCTAGAAGAATTCGGTTTGCCTCTTCTTTTGAGTCGACTATAGCCATCCAGTCGTCCATATATCTTATATAGTGTTTTACCTTTAATTTTTCTTTTACAAAGTGGTCGAATGAACTCATGTAGAAATTCGCATACCATTGACTGGATTGAAAGCCGAGATTTATCCCCACCCCTTGCTCGTTGTCTATGGTTTGGTCCAGTATCCATTCTATCTTGTGCTTGGATAGTAGCGGATACATCCTGTTTTTTAGTTCTTTGTGGTCTATGGATTTAAAATACTTCGCTATGTCCCCTTTTATGAAGTATCCGCTCGTACCATTCTTCCTATAGTGCTTCCTTAGCATTTCTTCTAGCCTATCCAGGCCCTTGTGAGTTCCCTTCCCCTTTCTACAGGCGTATGTGTCGTATATTAGTCTATGGTCTAGTTCTGGCTCTAGTATGTGCTTACATAGGCACTGCTGGACTACTCTATCTCGAAACAGAGGCGCTCTTATAAGTCTCTTTTTAGGTTCGTGGACGGTAAATTCTATGCACTTCCCCATCCTATAGGTTCTGTCGCTTATTCTATCCGCCAAGAACTTAGTAGCTTCCAGGGCATGGAGCTCGTATCGTATTACGCAACTCTTGGCTCTTTTGCCTCTCCTTGTCATTCTGTATGCTTCGTATAAATTTTCGAAGCTGAAGATTTCTTTCATCTTTCCTCCTGCTCCAAATAAAAAAGTGTCCAAATTGGACACTTCCCTAAAATTGCTTTGTGGTTTTGCTTGGCGTTTGATAGCTCCGAGGTCTTTCGAACCCTTCGCATCACCCAGCTTGTATTTACCTTTCCAGGAGGGATGCTTTCTCCTTTGTCGATGATCCGCTGCTTTCAGAGTAGTTCTTAATCGGTCTGGGAAATCATCAAAGCGGGCGCAACCCATAGTTGCCATTGTACGCATTGTTGTTGTTCAAGGCCCCGGAAGTGTTGACATTGCGAACATTGTTGGAGTTAGCTGAGTTGGGCGAAACAGAAAGCACCCCATATTATTATTTAGATTTTTTAAGCCAAGCAGCAGTTAAGTGCTGGACGTCTAGTATCTTCCCAGTCCACACCTCGCACTGCTTGGAGTTTATATATTTCTGCTGAAAGCTTAACTCAACTAGAAACAATAGTGCCTTTAGCTCCGATATAGTTTCTATTTGTAGTTCAGGCCTTTCTGGTATAGGTATCTCATTTACCTTTAGTAGTCTCTGGTATATGTCCAGGACTAGATTCTGCATTCTGTTTACGAATGTGAATCTAGTCTTTTTCGGGAACCTATTAGAGCTGTCTGTCATGCAAAACGTATAATCTATAAGCTCCTTAGATTTCTTAAATATAGTCATTTCCTTCGTCATTTTACACAGCTACCTCTATCGCAGTTATAGTATAGATTTCTCCATCCTTATACAGCTTGTCTCCTATCTCCAAGCTACTAGGTACCGCCGGGGCCGTGATAGAAGGGCTTGCATTTGTATCCACTTCAGGAATTACTTTATTCCTATCCTTGTCGTATATCGCAAGCTCTATGCTGTTGAAAGCTTCGTATGTCTGGGGCTTGAATTTCAATATTTGCAGCCCTAAGAACGTTACGTCCATGTTAGATACAGTCGCCGTAGAAGTAACTGCGTCTATCCCTGTTGTATCTGTGAAGAGGTCATAGTATCCTACCCCTGTTTTGTTTAGAAATTGTATCACTTGAGCCTCTGATAGCTTCATTTTAACGTCTAGTATGTCTCTATTTGATATCTCCCCAGCTCTTTCTAGCTTTTGCATCCCCGCTTGGACCTCTCCTAGCTTGATATTTACAGTATCCTCTAGGCTTGTTGTTATAGTCGTTACATCGTTACTTATTCTGGTCTCGAAGTCTGTAAAATCCTGTTTTGTGGCATAGACTAGGGAGTCATTTATAGTCGCAGTTACACTAGTAGCGTTCCCCACTACAGTTATGAGCTCTATTTCATTTTCTACAATCACTCCCGCCGTTCCAGCAGGTATGAAGTCAGGATAGTCTCCAGCATTTGATACGGCGTATAGTATCTCAGTGGTTCCATCCATAGCATATATTCCGACCTCTCTCCAATAAAAGCCCTCTATCAGCTCTTGATTGGTGTAGGCCACTGTTATTCTGGATGTCCCGTCGCCAGGTACAGAGTGCTTCAACATTCCGGCATCCATTTCCCAGGCGAGTAAATCAGTCAATGCAGACACTTCTGTTCCTATAGGAAGTTGTCCACTTCCAAGCCCTACTCTAGTGAATGTTAACGGGGTGCCGGATTGAGCTTTTGATTGTAGCTCTCTTCCTTTGTCGGTTAGCACCAGTCCATTTGTGTAATTAGCCATAGTTCGCCTCCGTTATTTTGATTGAATTAGTATAGTCTTGCTAGACTTTCTTATGGGTAGCCCCAAATAACAGCCTCTAGCAATAGTTGTTATACCGTTATTCGGATGTATTTTCATTTCCGCCTTAGTTCTGATCGCGACCGCGCCATATAGGTGCATTCGCTTTGAAAAAAGCATCTTGAGTTTGAACCCTAAGTGTGCGGGCTTTATTTCTTCTACCGACTTGCATATATCCTCCATGTTCAAGCTTATTGAGTCTTCGTTCTTCCCCTGTATCCTTATGGCTCCATCAAAAGTCATTGTAACTTCACTTCTCGTATATGCCTCTACAGTCGCTTTTATCAGCGCGGCGCTTATCTTTCCGACGCCTCTCATTTTTGCCTTTATTATTGCCCTGCGCTCCTCTAGTGTCTTCCGTGGTCGTACCGGCAATGCTAATTCCTTTTCATAGAGTTCTAGTGCCCACGTTGCAGTGTCTATTGCGAACTGTTTTTTTATATTCTCAAATTCACTCTCAAGAATTGCGAACTCTTCTCCAGTAGCGCCGAAAAGTTCTTTCATTATTTCTGAATTTCTTTCGTACTTGGGTAGATGTGACAGTAGTCTATTCTGCAATCGTAACGCCTCCTAGCACCGCTACCTCTTCGTTTCCTATAGCTATGTTTTCAGTCCCTGAGTTGATTTTAAGCCCTCTGTAATCAAGAACACCTTGTACATTTAGTATTGCAGCTCCGATTTGAGCATATGAAGCTATATTGCTCTTGAATGCTATGCTCTTCAAGTAATCAGATATGTTCCGCTCGATGTCGTCTTTTATGGACTCTATGGTTCGAACTCCATCTTTAGTTACCGTTACGTCTATGTCTATTTGCTTAGGAGCTGCACTTATCACTGTGCAGAATGCGCCGACCGGTGCCTCTCCCTCTCCTTGCCCCCAGGTGCTCCACGTATCACTTAGTGGGTCATGTTCGCCTTTCGGGTCTATATAGTCTTGAACTTGCTTTATTAGATCCGCTCCTGCTGGATGTTTCAGGCTGTCTATTATTATCACTTTCACAGTGTTATTCCCGGCCCACAGAGATACAACTTTCGCATCTCCTACTCCTACGAATTCCTTTGCCCAGTTCATGTAATGATATTTATTTCCACTAGTAGCTGGGGTTCTTCTTCTTTCGTAGTGCCTTTCTAAGAGTTCTTTGTCTGGTTCCGCATCGTAGCCGTTCGTTACAGGCTCTAAGTTTATAACTCCAGCCAGTCCATTAACCGTGATAGGAAAGTATCTTATGGATCCCACCGGAATGTTTCCTTCACTTCCCAACACTTCACATTCAACTTTGACTTTAGCGACCCCTAGATCATTTAGAATGACTTCTTCTGTGGATTTGAAGGTCACGATATCGCTACTTACGGCCGTTCCTATAGGCACTGTCGTTCCCGGCTGACCACTTATATCTACGATTGTGCTCGCATGTGTCGCTGGCTTTCTGATCGTTCCGGTCTCTTGATAGACTCGCTTCTCCAGGTCTACACCTGACAAATTCTCTATGTCAAAGCCTTTTTTTAACTCCTCTATGTCTAGGCCTTTTTTTTCGAATTCTATAGCTGTCACCTTTGTGGAGTCATAGAAAAACGATCCTTTGCTCTTGTCGTATTCGTCGCTTATCCCCTCTAGCATTCTTTTTTGAATGGTGTCTCTGTCCTCCATTTATACTTTCACCTCCTGACTAAAGCTCTCTTCTCCGTCTAAAACAACCCGGAAATTTATCCTCGCAGTGGTTCTCTCCATAGTAACTTTAAAATTCTCTATGGCAACTATGGATGGATGTTCTAGCAAGGACTCTGTTATCTGTCTTTTGATCTCAGACTCTACATAATATTGGGGTAGTTTTCTCCCCAATAGTTGCTTTATGCCTATGCCGTATTCCGACTCTCTATCGTCCTGTTTATAGATTTCATATTTGAACTTCTCTGTCCTTATTTGTTTTTCTATCCAAATCTTTATAGCGTCTTTTCCTTCTACCTTTATCAATTTCCCATCTTTGACTACAAAGTCTCCTTTATCGAAGTCGTATAGAAAATTGATACCTATGTTCACTTCAGCTTCTTTAGTACTTGTATCCAGCACGCTGTCCAAGTTCTCTGTAGGAAACATCTATTCACCAACTCTCTTAACTTTATCTATTATGAAAAACACCTGTTCTCTTTCAGCTGGACAAAGCAGCACTTCATCTCCTGGGGCAAGGCTCAGGAAGGTCGTTAATTTAGCGCTCTCACTATCAATTATATTTATGTTTACCAGTTGCCCCGCTCCTGCCGGGGTGCTTACTGTCCCTATGTTAGTTCCTGCCGTCAGAGTTGTCCCGTATTCTTTTATAGATGCGCCATGAGTTATATATAGGTGCCTCTTATCCAGAATCACATCCCCATTTAGTATAGATATTTTTAAGGGGCTGGAAGCGACTACGGTGCCTATCACATTCCCGATTCTCGCTTCGTTGTCCCTCTCTTTGAAATGTTTTGCCATTCTTACTCCCCACATTTCTCCCACATCAAGTCACCTTCTCTATTGATAAGTTCATAGTGTGTATGCCTTTTTTATAACTATGAGAGCAATCCAGTATAAAGTATTTCCCCGACAGTCCAAATTTAGGGTAGTCTAGCTCTATGCTCCTTGCGCTCCTAACCTTGTCGTCACCTAGTAGAGTGACTGATATCTTTTGTTCTACCTTGTTCATCTCTTTCAATCTATTTCTGGCGATGTTTCCAGCTTGGGCTATGTTTTTTTCATCTACGCTTTCCGCATGTTGCAGCAGTCCGTATTTTGAAATACTATTCTTGTCTTCTACTCCAGCTATTACTTTGAAGCTCTTCTCGTCCCCGCTTGTTATTATGACCTTATTTCTCATATCCTCTATGCTTTCTTGCATTGATATGTCTCCTCCTATTGTATTCGCAACAGGAAAAGCGCCCAAATTCGTAGCCGGCTTATATTTGCCTTCCACTGTCAGGTCGTAGTACCTCTCCACATGTAAAAAACCTCTTCTGACTTCCGTTCTATAGCGTGTGCCACGCTCGGCGGATGCCAAGTCTAGCAAATCTTTTATTATGTCTGATATTGTCGCATCTTTGTATATTTTAGTTGCTACAGTAGGTATTTTAGTTAGGTTTCCTAGCGGTATCCCAAACTTTTGGCATAACTGTTTTATTGCTGCATCTACTCTGGTCTTATTTATTTGAGTTGTGGTCTTGGACTTATTTAGATAAAAAGCATAGTCAAGGGCCTTTATGGATTTCCCGTATCTACTAGTATCTAGGTTCACTACTATACCTCTAAATACCTCTTCCCCATTGTTGGATAGCATTATTTTATCTCCAACTTTCGCAAGATTATAGTTTGCAATAAATCTGTCGTCTACATTCCTAATAACTTCGCAGCTAAACTCCATACCCAATGTATCTACGCTATCTTTCCAAGAAAAGTCTCCAACAGTGGACGTTATGTCGTAGGTGGTGCCACCTTTAGTTAAGTGTACTTTGTAATTATCCATCAACTCACCTTAACCTTCACAAACCTATATTCGCTGAAAGAAAGACTGTACTTAATGTCCCCGTTCCTCATTACTGAAAAGTCGAACGCGTCTATTAGTACCGCCATATTGAACCACTCTCTCCCATCTGGTCTGCTTACGTATATCCTGAAAGGGTATTTTTTACTCCTCCAACGATTTATAAAGTCTACATACGCAAATCCATCGGATACGCTTCCAATCTTAAGCCAGCTGTATTCTCTACATGGGAAAATAGAGCTTACATTGAATGTCCGTAGCCCTTCGTCCCCTATTAGGTTCATAGTTCCATTATTTATAGTTTCGAAGGTCGTGTTGTCTTGGGGCTTGCTTACGTTTATCTCCGGCACTACTGGAAACACCATGACTTCCTGGTTGTTATTTACGCTCAAGATTATATTGGCCTGGCTACGTTTTCTATTTTCTGCTTCTTCGTATTCAACCTGCTTCATAGCACGCCTCCTTAAATCTTAAATAAGAAAGTGTCCAAATTGGACACTTTTCATTAGTCTTTAAATATTCGCAAGAGCTAGGCTTATGCTTCTTTCTATTTCACTTCCTACTTCATCAATGAATTCACGTCTGCCTATTAGTGTGTCTACCTTCACTGTTATGTTTATTTTCTTATCCCCGGTATCAGATTTCTTTTCCGGGCCTCCTATGATTCTATTCGTCTGCTCCAATAGCATTCTGGATCTAGCGTTACGCTTCAAAGGTATAGCCATTTCCGGCCCAGCCTCTCCAAATACGGAAGGTCCGGTCGCTATACCACCTTTCGCAAACATAGGAACCTTCCCTACAGTCCCTATATTTACCCCAGGAACTTTATTAGCCGTCTTAATCGCGCCGTTTACTTTCCCTATAAAGCCATTCACCATGCCTATCCCTGTATTGAGTATAGACCTTATGGTAGACAGTATCCCGTTGAATATCCCTGAAATGGTCGACTTTACTCCATTGAATACATTGCTTATCGAGCTTGCCATGGCGCTAAATCCACTAGATACAGCGCTCTTTATTGCGTTTATTGCGTTGCTTATTGCACTTTTTATGTTGTTCCATATGCTCACTATGGTGGACCATATGCTTGAGAGTATGCTCGATATTGTACTATATATAGATGTAAAGGCGCTGCTTATCGCTCCCCAGATGGCCGTCACTATTCCAGTCCAGAAAGCCAGTATGGAGTTCCAAATGGTCATTATTGTAGTCCATATAGTCGTGAGTACACTCGTTATCGTAGTCCATATCGTCGTGAATGCGTTGCTTATAACTCCCCAGATAGCCGTCAGAACTCCTATGTAGAAGTTCAGTATATTTGTCCATATCGTTGATATTATGGTCCAAATAGCCGTCAGCACGCCCGATATAGTCGTCCATATAGACGTAAACACTCCGCTTATAGTATTCCATATAGTGCTAAGCACTATTATTATTACAGCTAGTATCCCTTTGAATACAGCCTCTATTACTGTCTTGACTAGAGTCCATGCCGTTGTCAGGAAGCTTATTATAGGGCCTACCACCGACATGACTGTGCTTGATATGGCGTTCCAGGCATTAGATGCAGCTGTCTTGATTACTTCCCATGCTTTTAGCAATACAACCTTCACTTTGTCCCAGTTTTTATATATCAGTATAGCCATCATTCCTACAGGTCCAATTACAACAGCCAGCATACCTTTCACAGCGGCTCCTACTGCTGTTTTGATACCTTCCCATATAGTAGATGCTATCGACTTTATGCCGTCCCATATGCCCGAAAGTGTTTCTTTTACAGCGTTCCACTTTTCAGATGTAGCAGACTTTATGCCGTCCCACTTCTCTTTTATGGTGCTGAATAGTTCGTCTGCTTTTGCTTTTATTTTATCCCAGTTCTTGTAGAGCACTATCCCTATAGCTACTACTGCCCCTATAGCTATCGCCACCCAGAATAATGGATTGGCGAGCAAGGCGCTATTCAGTAACCACTGTAGTGTTGTCTGTGTCTTTGTTGCGGCACTCCAAATCTTAAAGGCGCCCTGTATTTTAGACATTACAGAGAAAGCAGCCATCGCGGATGCCACTCCAGCTACAGCTGGAAGCAATATGTTCATATTGTCTTTAACCATCATCACAGCATCTTTCAACTTTCCGAATACCTCTACAGCTATATCTACTCCGCTTTTTATTTTTTCAGATATTCTGTCTATGGTGCCGTCTTCCTGCCATCTAGTTAGGGTTTCGCCTACAGACTTTATCTTTCCTTTAAGGGTCTCCATTAAGGAGCCTTGCCTTATGGTTCCGTCGCTGGTTATCCCAACTATCTGGGCTAGAGCGGACTTAGTTACGCCGGTCACTGTTGACCATAGTCCTCTAGTGGTATTGCTAAGGGCATCCATTCCACCAGAATATCTTTCCTGCATTATGGACATTAGAGCTTCGTTAAATTTCTCCTGATCGGTTATCTGCCCTTTTGCATTTATAACCTCCTGGTCTCTAAACATTTCATTCGCCTTTTTAGCTATCTGAGCTTTAGTTATTCCGAATTCTTTAAGACGCTCAAGTTCGCCAGTTTGGGCATCTATCATCGCTTCGACAGCTTGATCCACCGGTTTATTGGTGGCGGCCGCCATATCTCCAATCATAGGCAAATACTTTTTGGCACTCATGCCCATCATTTCAAGCTTGGACGCTCCTTCTACGAGAGGGCCGGCCTCGAAGGGAGTTTTGTTCGCCATATTTACTGCCCACTTCATTATGTCTCCAGCTTTTTTAGAGTCTTTTGTAGCAGTCTCTAGTTGGACCCGATAACCTTCCAAATCCATAGCTTCAGTGAGCCCTGTTTTTATGGCCGCTCCTGCTGCAAGCCCTCCAAATGCCAAGCTCACTTTCTTTACTTTGGATGCGACGTCTCCCACAGTCTTTCCTATGCCTTTTCCCCAGTCCTTTATCTGGTTACGAGACCTCTTCATTTCTCTAGTCACATCTTTAACGCTATCTCTAGCTTTTTTCATAGGTGCGGATAGTTTATCTTTTAGGGACAGTATTACTCCTATAGTCTTACTCATTTATTCACCTACTTTCCGCCAAACATTTTCTCGTAGCGTTCGTTTTCTTCCTCTATGGAGTGGTTCATGGCCTCGAAGTAGAAATATTTCTCCACATATGGAAGGTTTATAAGCTTTTCGAGCGAATGCCCCCTCTGTAGATAGTAGGCATACATGTTTAACTCACCATCTTCTCTTATCCCTTTTTTATATCAGCTTCTATTTTATCGAGGCCGTAGAACGTGTTCGCAATCTCCACTATGTCCTTCATTTCGTTCATTTGCTCCTCTAGTATGGCGCTCGGAAGGTCCGTAGGCTCTTTTACTCCGTATATCTCCATCGCTTCTTTAGTATCCTCTCTGAACATAGGACACACCTCGAATATGAGTTTGTTCATTGAGTCAAGGCCTTCTACAGCATCCCCCTCGTCCTCCATATCTTCTACCAGGCTCATGAATTTCTTCAGAGGAATTTTTCTGACCTCTATAGATGTTCCTAGAACTTCAGAGTCGTAGTATTTTACACTTAACTTATCCATTTCACCTTGTTTTTTTCTCGCTATTATTTCAGCTAAAGTAGCTTTTGTTTTCTTAGACATATTATGTCCTCCTTTTCTAAAATCATCAAAAAAACAACGCCCCAGAATGCTTTCTAAGGCGTTTATTTTCATCTATCCATGCTATAGGTCTATTGAAGTTTCTCCACTTTCCCAGCCTTGAATGGCATCTCCATCTCTACGACGCTTTTTTCTTCCCACTGTTGGAGCATTAGCTCGTCGAAAGTTATGTCCGATATCTTTATCCTTTGTGTTTTTCCGCTTTTCGCATTAAACGCTTTTCCAACTATGCTTACATCCGGTATTCTGCCCTGTGAATATTCTTCAAACAGCAAGTCCATGGCCATATTATAGTTGTTGTCAGACTTCCTATAGCTGAACGACCCTTCGAACGCATACCCTAGAAGCACCCTGTCCGTAGAAAGTCCATTCGGAACATCTTCCCACTCCATCGTCATTTTAACCTCGAAGCTCTTTACCTTGTCCCATTCCTGGTCGTTTACCCACAACTTTCCGTTGCTTCCATTCCAGTATTGATTTCCTCTACTCATTTATAGGCCTCCTCTCTTACATATCTATTTCTAATGCGAAGTCTTCCATGGCATTCAGTATTTTCACATTACCTTTTAGGAATACATCTGTGCCGACTGTCATTTGCATAACTTTGTTGTCATCCCAAGTCGCCACTTCCTCTGCTCCATACTTAGGTATATTAGCCAACCTCTGCTTCTCTATAGATATTCCCACTTTATTTTCAAAGTTAGGGTCTAGCAGAGACTCATTTTCTAGGGTCTCGAAGTAGGCGTTTATGGCTCCTATAAGTAGCATTTGATTGTCTAGGTGGTTTTTATATTTCCCTTTGTAGAACCTTTTCCAAGTAGTGAATATGTCGGAGAACATTAGGTCCATAACTTCCACTATCAGCGTGAACTTCATGTCGTCAGTTATTCCTTCTCCTGTTGTAACGAGACTGTTTACCCCTCTAGCTACTCTGACTTCTCCCTCATCATTATGCAGAACAAGTTCCCCAGCATTAACTGCTGCTTCTAAATTTGCGGGTTCCTTTACGCTCTTGAACTTCTGAAGTGGTTTCGCTATGACACTCATATTTAGCGATAGGCCTGCATAGAGGCCTAGTAGGAACGGTATTGCTTCTTTTCCCGATACCTCTACAGCAGATCCGTTTACCTCCACCTTTTCATTCGTTAAGTTGTGTATGTGCATATCGTCAGATGTAGTCGCTTTATAGACTATCGTCTTGTACCTCTTTTTATCGTTCTTGACTGAACTTTTCACAAAGCTTACTATTGCGTCTGTTTCAGATTGATTGGCCCCGGCCATCGCTATCCAGCAGTTCATAGGCACTTGTCCCTTTATTGCAGTCAATAATTCCGCCAATAGCCCGTCCATAGTTTCAGGATTTACGGCCGTTGCATTCATTCTCGCAACTACTATTTCTTTCGGAGTTCCCTCTAGGCAGTCTTTTATATATCCTAGATTTTCAGCCGTGTACTTTGCACTTTCAGATGTAGTCAAGTCAGCTGCACTTGTGTATCTCGCAAATGTGAATGTCTTGTCTGTATCGTCTTTCACTATCAATACAGCAGTCCCTTTGCTCCCTCTCTGTACCGCACTTACTCCGAGACCTTTGAATAGTATGTCTATCTTAGGCAGTCCTATATCGGCCATTTAATCATCCCTTTCTCTAAATATTGTCTATTTCTATATCTTCTATGTTCGGAGTATCGTCTACTCTGTCATAGTTCTCTGAAATCATTACATCAAAGCTACACTGTAGCACCTTGTCTACTATTTCAAGCTCTAGCTCATCTATCTCTATGGCTGTTTCCGCATCTATACTAATGACTCCGTCTTGGATGAATATTTCATTCAAGTCGTCTTCCATATTCAAAATTTCAACTTTGTTCTTGTCTTTTTCTTTAGGAAAGTAGTATATCCTGACCGTAAAGTCTCTATCCAGCGCCTCCCTCATGAAGTCCGTCGACTTCATGTCGTCAAACTCAATAAAAAAAGAAGGCCTATCGAAACCTTCCGTAATGTCTGTGCTGGATATTTTTATGTTCGGAAACTTTGCTTTGAGCTTGCCCACTATAGCTCTATGAATATCTGAATATTTGACCATATCAGTACCCCATTCCATGCTTGTCCAGTAATTCATCTATGAAGTCCTGGATGTCTTTTTCAAATTCTCCTTCAAAGTTCTTTTTTGATTTTTCCAAGAACCTTTTCCCTGGTTTGAAGCCTTTTTCTTGCCCATCTCTACCGACTATTCGATGGCCATTGTTAAGTAGGTGTGCGTGCGGTGCCTTGCTGTACCCTCTTATACATAGACTTCCATTGAACTTATATATCTTCCCTCGCTTGAAGCCCTTTATGAAGTTTCCTGTCTTTTTCCCTATCCCCGCCGACTTAGCTTGTTTCTTATTCTCTCTATTCAGCTTGGAGCCTTCTTTTCTCAGAAATGCCTTGGCATGTTTGCCTTTCTCAAATTCTTGGGCCGCATCCAGCAAGTCATTTTCAAACTCGCTCAATTCTCTGAAGTCAAAATCCATATAATCACCCTTACTCTGTCTTTAGCCTTACCTGTATGTCTAGAAACTCGCCTCTTTTATAGTCAAAGTCAAAGTACAGAACCTCATAAATTTGACCTCTATACTCCATCTTGTACGTATTGTCTATATCCGGCAGCGATTGTGCCCTAACTCTTATTCTGTGGGTACTCTCTGCGTATTCAGTTTCAGATTGGCCATATCCCAGCTTGTTTCCTTTGGGCACTATCTGTCCCCAGACATATTTAAGAGGAGCGTATACATACTCCTCTTCCATAAGCTCGTTTTGCAAAAGTTGTTTGGTATGCACCTGAATTTTGTTTCTTAAATCCCCCGGATCCATTTGAAAGCCCCCTATAGTAGATTGACAGAATAACTTCCAAGTATCCTGTCTAGTACTAGATTTATTTTCCCGTTGCTTACGTCCGTGGCCATTCTGTTGCCATACATGTCATTCGCTAAGACCATTAGGGCTATTGAGGTATCTTCTCTTTCATCTAGCGCCAAGTTATCTAGGCCTGTATAGGCTCGTATGTGCGACTTGGCTCCATCGAGGATTGCCTGTAGCAGTATATCATCGTCGTCATAGTCTATTTTAGCGTAGTCTTTTACGGTAGCTACCGTAACCTCGCTGAACTTCATGTTCTACGCCTTGCCCTTTGCAGCTACCTTTATCTCTTCTGCAAATCCAGCGTTCACTAGGTCTTCTGCCATTTCCTTATCTTCTACGTTCAGCTCTTGCCCCGCCGTCATAGTCACCTTTCCAGCGAAGCTCTTAAGTGCTTTGATTTTCATAGTTTTTCGCCTCCTCTATTTTTATACTGCTGGACACTTAGCCACAGCATACGCTTCAGCGTTCACTGGCTTTCCGTCGAAGAATAGGAAGCCAAGAACTCCTACAGCTCCTTGAGTGCTGAATAGTTCTCTTAGCATTTGTATCGATTGAGTAGGTTTTATGTTCGCTATATACGAACTCGCCAAGTCTCCAAATAGTATCGGTTTGGCGCTTACCCCCAAATTATCAACATATTCAGATACTACTATAGGCTTTCCGAGCAATAGCCCTACGTATTCTTTTGTCATGTCCGGTTGGAATATATACTGTCCATCTGCATCTTTCAGTTTTCTTAGAGCTGCAAGCGTCCCTCTATTCATTAGCCATATAGCATTTTTCATATATGGTGCCTTTATGGAGTGGTATATATCTATTATCTCGTCAGCTGTTATCGCCGTTTTACTAGCTAGGTTGACGGCCACCCCACTAGTTACCAACCCAGTAGGCTGACCTGTTCCAGTCCCTTTTATGATGGCCTGCTCTGCCTTTTCCGCGAAGCTTCTAGATATCTGGTCTACTACCTCTCCAGTTATATCAAATGAGGCTTCGTTTATAAGCTCTATTGATATTTTTGTTAAGGCCCCTAATTTGTGATGCCCTATTTCTATAAGATCATAGCTTCCATCAGTAGCTGTAACCTCCGCAAGCTCATTGGTCCATCCGGCAGTTGCTTTTCCAGTTTCGATTATTTGCTGATACTTTCCAGTGCTGTTTATCCTCTTTATCTTATTGAACAGGTCCGATGTCTCCGTGACTTTCTTTATTATGTCCTTAGAGAGCTCTGTCGGTATTATGTTTCCATCGGCTGTAGTGTCCATCTCTCCAACGGCCCTAGTTTCCCCTCTTATGAAATCTGCGAATACTGCATCTGCACTTCTCTTTTCTCCCTTGTTGGCTTTCCCGCCTTCTCCGAGTTGTCTCTGTTCTTCCTGGGCCTCTAGAGTCTGGTCTATTCTTGCTATCTCCGACTTTATCTCTTTGTATCTAGTGCTCTCTTTCTGGTCGAACGACCTCTTCTCTGTTTTGGTTTTCTCCACCATGCTCTCCATCTCTTCTATAAGGCTGTTTCTAGTTTCCAAGACTTCCGGCATCGCTCTAGTCTCTAGCTCTATGTTTTTAAGTGCTATTTCTCTTTTCATTTTATGACCACCTTTCTTTTAGCTCTCTGATTTCTTCTTCATATTCTGAATATTCTTTTTCCCTGTCCTCTTCGCTTCCCTCGTACTCTTCTTTCTTAACCACGTGGTCGTGGCCGCACTCGCAGTCTTCAGTAGGCTCTTTTTCTCTTTCTGCTCCACAGCTTTCGCAAACATACTCTTCTTCCGTCTGCTCTTCTTGCTTTGTCGCTTCACTGTTGTCTTCTATAGTGGCCTCGAACTCTTCGCTTCTGGTTTCGGTCATTATATCTCTTCCTCTGGCCTCTATGGATGTAGCCATATATGCCGGAGTTTTGTCGAGTATCGATACCTCTTCGAGCTCCAGCTCTCTTACGTTTCTTCTTTGCAATCCTTCCGGCGTGTCTTCCCAATCATCTTTAAGTGCCCTGAAGCCGAAAGACCAACCTCTAAGCTCTCCATTTTTGGCTTTATCTATTATTTCCTCGTCTGTTACTGTCGCTGTTGCACGTAGGCCTACATTATCTTCTCTGAGCTTGAGGTTTCCCTCTTTTATGGAGCCGAGCTTGCGATTTTTGTCATGGTTAAACAGCAGATTGACATCGTCAGCATTATCTAAGGCTCTTTGAAATGTCCTTGGGGCAACCCTTTCTATGAACTTCCCTTTTGGAGACGGTAGCTCTCTACTGTCCCGGTCTGTTACATTTACATATCCATCAAGAATTACTTGATTGTTTCTCACCTCTATTCGCATCTTCTTCACCTCCTTTCCCATCGCTTTTCTCTATCGAGTTTGTTTTATTGGTATTAGGAGTATATATCTCCTTTGTTTTCGGATTGTAGAGAACATCCTGAAGCCCTAGCTTTATGAAGTCTAGATTTAGTGGCGCAAGGTCTTCCCTGTACCTAACTTCATCTATCTGCATAATCCCATTTTTGACGGCCAACTCGTATGCCTTATACCTTTTCTCCATATCGCCTTTCAGCAGGTCTTTCGTGTCAAACGCAAAATAAAAAGACTTCTTTTCACTAGGCAAAAGCAAGTCTTTGTTGAGCGCAGTCTCTATGGCTTTCAGTATGGGCAGTATCGCTGTTTTTATGAAATTATTGTATTCCTGTTCCGTGGCCTTGCCCTCCAGGAGAGCCACCGGCACGTTGAACAGTTTGCATATTTCAGCAGAGTTGGTCTTTTTGTTCTCGTTCAGCTGCATTTCCACGCTGGTATTGCTCGCTTCTTGGAAGTCCAGCCCTTGATTTAGAACCATAACATTATCTTCATTGTTTCCGTATAGGTTTTTCCATGCAGCTTTAAGCTGGTCCATGGCCTTTTGTTCAAGTCTGGACTGCGACTTCAGGAAGCCTTTCTTGTTTCCGCCAGTCTTGACCAGTACGTTTTCGAACACTAGGGCATTGTAGGCAACTGACAGTATCATGTTGTTTTCTTCAATCACACCTTTACCAGTTACCCCGTTTTTGGTTTTTCTCGTTACCTTTACGAACTCGAAATCTCTGTACCTGATTCCATTTACGAAAATATCGTAGTCCTTGAATATCGGATCCGGACTCTCATTTACGCTTATATAGTCGCTGTCGACCCTATGTATCGACTTAACTTTATTTCTAGAGCGATTTATATAGGCGTATCCATTTCCGTTAAGCAGGTAGTCCTCCACTATGGCTTTCTTGAATTGAAAGCCGTCTAGCATGTCGCCTGTTTCATCATTCAGTAGGGCCACCCTGTGGTCTTCTGTCGAGTGAACAGAGTCTCCCGTGTCCGTATATAAAGTTATTGGAAGAGTGGCTACAGTGTTCGCTATAAGCTCTACGCACGATGCTACAGACGGAATATTCATGGCTTGGCTTTTGGTTATGTCGCTTCCAGTGCCGCCGAATTTCAGCACTAGCTCCTCTAGTGTCATTCTGGTCTCTGTTTTATCTCTTCCTACGAGAGTTCCCAGCCGTTTAAATATCCCCAAATTATCACCTCCTTAAAAAACCTGGACAGACCAGTCCATGTCCGGCGCAAGGAATGTCTCTAGATTAAGCAGGTATACGGCATTTATTAAGCTGACCACCATATCCACTTTCCCTTGAGACTTCTTCTTGTTCACGTACATATTTTTATTCGTGTCCTCTGTGATTTTTGCATTCTGAAAGTTCACCTCTAAAAGCTTGTTCTCTGTGTACTTGAAGCTTCTACTCAGTATTTTTTCTTGCAACAACTTTGTGGCCGGATGCAGTACCGACGAATGCTGCTTAACTTCCACAGTCTTCATTCCGGCGCTCTCCAATTTTTGAGCCGTAGACATACAGTTGAATCTATCGTAGGCCACGCCCTTGACGAATACTCCTAGCTCGTCTTCTATGGACAGAATCACGTTCTCTATGAAACCATAGTCTACTACCATGTCCCCGCAAGGGTAGCATGTCTCTTTCCTTATGTGATACTTGTAGTCTTCTTTCTCCATTCTCGACTTCTCTTCTATGCGATCCGCCGGGATGAATGCAACCGCAGTAGCTATTATCTCTCCTTCGACCTCTGTCGCTATGGCCAGCGAACAGTTGTCGGTCGTGATTGCAAGGTCTAGCCCAAGCCATACGTTGCGGCCAGTCCAGTCAAATTCATCTATCTTGCATTTTCTAAGGTCCTCTAGTCTTATGAATTCCTCTCCACTATTGGACGGCATAAAGTGGTTCATGTGCTTAGTCAGGAACTCTTCCCTCTCCATGGGTTTTTCTAGAGCGGCTTTTCTACTGTCCCTTATCTCGTTGTAGTTTTCCTCTATCCTAAGTGGGTTCGCCTGGTACAGTCCAGTGTCGTCCCATAGATGCTCTTTCTCTGCATAGTACAATAGGGCGAACATCCTCTCGTCTTCCACCAGCTCGTTGAAAACCTTTTTCACATATTCCAGTTCTTCGAGCATTATCGACTTGTCTTCAGCATAGGCTGTTGTCAGCTTAAACCTCAATGGATTTTTGACCGAAAGCTGTCCAGACTTCATGGCGTTTATATTCTTGTAGTCCTTGAACGCCCCGCACTCGTCAGCTATGAATGCCGACGGTCTTATAGCATTGTTTCTACTGGCATCCGCAGTCCTCGCTTGATAGTAGCTTTTAGTCAGATTGCAGATTATCTTCCCACTTAAAGTAGTGGAGGTTTTGAAGTGCTTTCCTATAGCTGGACTGGCCTGTATTATTTGCATCATGGCTTTTTTTACTTCCCCGGCCAGTTCTCTGTCTAGGCATATACTGTAGAACTCACTGTGGTCGTCCTCTGTAAGCATAAGAATTATAAATATTAGAGCGCATATAAATGTCTTCGCATTTTTTCTAGGAATGAACAGCAGTACGTCCCTGTACCTGAACTTTTCAGGATCTTCTTTAAATCTCCACCCGAAAACGTTGCATAAGAAAAAGGCCTGGAAGTCTGCCAGGCCATCAAGTACGCTTATCCCTACTACTCCAAGTCCGGTTGCGAAGTTTAGAAGCTTTAGTATGCCCTCTATAACTCCCAGCTGGTCCTCGTCCAAGTAGAATGGGTAGTCTTTATTCTTTTGTTTTCCCAAGTCTTTCAGGAACCACTTGCACTGCTTCCTAACTTCTTTAGGCGCAACTTCCTCTCCTCCGATTACTCTATTGGCATACAGCTTCGCCTTTTCTAATAATGTCATTTACGTAGCACCTCCAATAGTGGGTCCTCTTGCTCCTGTTTCGCTTGCAAGTTTATGTTCCCCAGCTTTGCTCTACTCTGTGGAGACAGTCCAAGCTCATTGCAAGTCCTGAAGAAAGTCTTTGTGTAGTAGTCGTTGGCAAGCCTCAAGTCCTTGTCTTTCATCAAGTTGGGTCTTTCATTTATCTGCCTCTCTATGTCCAGCATTCTGTCAATCGACACGCTACACTTTGCCAGCACGTACACGTCTAAGTTTCCAAGGACTTCACTCGCCTTCAGTTCCCCCACTATGTAATTAAATATTTTTTTCTGATTGTTGTTTAGCATCCCTCTGGGCGGTACGATTTTGTCAGCCTGCCCTCTTAGGTTTTTTTCAGTTTCCTGTCTAGCCTCTATCTCTTCTTTTGTAAGGTTCTTGACCATTACTGCAACCGGTTTGCTGGGCCTTGCCATATCGCCTCACCTCCAGATTTCATTTCGGGAATTTTTTTAAATCAGTTGAGGGGGTGCGGTGTTCTCTAGACCCGTTGAAAACACTGGGGTACAGCCGGGGGTGTAAACGTTGCAATTACTGGCTTGTAGCCCTCTATTTATGGTATTTTTTATATATTTCCTCTACCATATCTATGAGCTCTTCCCTCTCTATCTCTCCGCGCTCCGCCATGCTGTGATGAGTACTGCATAGACAGATGAGGTTCGTATCCTCTAGTCTCTTGTCCCAGTCCTCTATCATCGGTACTATGTGATGCACCTCTATGTCTGTGTAGTTGTACCTAAGCTCTGTGCCCTTCATATCTCTTAGGCATGCCTGGCATAGATACTTGTCTCTATCGTTTATCTGCTTCCTCTTCTTCTGCCACGTTCTGCTCCACCTGAACTTGTCTATGTAAGTAGTCTTCTTCTCTCTCGCTGGCTTCTTGGCGCATACCTCTCCGCGTTCGTGAAGACCCCCACAGTATTTGCAGCTTATAAGCATATAATCACCCCTGTAATCTAGGTATGTAAAAAGCCCCAAGGTTTTTGACCCTGGAGCTTCACTTGGAAGAACTCGGCTTTCAACAAGAGATATACTATACTAACAGTGCTCGAATTCCATGTTACCATTGTAACATGCTAAAATAGTACAATTCGTACAATTTATTACTTTATTAAAAATCTTTTTAGTTTTATTCTTGCCAGCTCTTCGCTTGGATATCCGTACACTTCATGCGATACCTCTCTCCACTTCAGGCCATCTATGTATCTAAGCTCTAATATCTGTCTTATACCACTGTCCTCTACAGTCTCTATGAATGCCTCTATCTCTTCCACCTCTAGCTCTAGCTCTCTTTTCCTTTTAATCAGCCTGTCTTTCAGGTCCATCATTCTTCTATGACTTCTGTTATCTCTGCCTGTAATCTTTAAGCTCCGCCTTGTGTATGGAAATGTGTCCATGGAAGCCTGCACCACATCCGATACAGACTCCTTGCTTTGCTTTTCCAGCTTCTCTATTTTCCTTTCCAGCATCTTTACTTCTCTAGTCTTTTCTCTGAATTGTTCTAGCCTTTTAGCATCCATGTTTCTCCCCCTTGCGATATACAGTCTTCTTTCTTAGGTTGCTCGCTATATTAAGTTCCACCATCGACATCATGGCGACATCTTTCCCCATAATACTTCCATATACCCACACTTCATCCGCCAAGCTTATGAGTTCTATACATAGAGCCCTGTATGCCTCCTCAGCTTCAATTCCCTTTACTCCGTAGAGTATAGACTGGGCATTGAGAGGTATATGTCCTTCCTTCACTACCTCTTCTACATAGCTGGCCATCTTAAATCTTTTCCCCTCCGAGCTGCAAACATATATCTTCTTTTGCTTTTCCTCTTTAGGCTCCTCTAGTTTGCTGTCCTCTTTGATTTGCTTTACGTCCTTTATAGAGATGCTTCCCTTGTCTTTGTACTCTTCATAGGCTTCTTTCTGCTTTTCTTCCGGCAATCCCGATAGTTCATAGGCAGTGGATGCGTTTACTTTTTCAGCTTGGAACTCCTCCTTGAAATCATCGCTAAGATTTTTGTCTATGCTGTCCATCCGAGCCACTTGAGTTGGAGATACATCCAGCGCATCCGCTATCATTTCTCTCATTCTTCCTGGAAGCTTTACCCCGTCTTTTTTAAGTCCAGCGAGCAGTTCTTTCAATCTCGTTGCCTGCTTCATCTTCTCGTAATCACTAAGCTCTCTAGTCGTAGAGTTGGCGACTATGAGCTGTAGCTCTGTCCACTTGTCCTCCGTTTGGTCTTCCACCTTGCAAGGCACTTTCCTTAGCTCTATATGCCCTTCGCTTACCAGCTCTGTTATGGCCTTTAGTCTACGGTGTCCGCTTATTAGAGTGTACTTGCCTTCTTCCGTTCTTTGCACTACCAAGTTCTGCTGAAGGCCAAACATCTCTATACTGGCCTTCAGCTCCTCTATGTCGCTTGTGTCATAGAAGTTTCTTTCGTCTGGAGCTATGTCCTCTATGTCTATGTCCTTTATCCTAAAGCCTTCTTTCTCCACTTCTTTTTTCGAGCTTTCGCTTAACAAGTCCGTCAGATTGAATTTCGCCATTTCTACCCCTCCTTAAATGTGTCCAAATTGGACACATTTTATATTTAGCTTTCTTCTAATATTTCTTTCACTAATTCCAAATAATCTTTCGTAGCAGTGCAGTTCTTTGCGTATTCTAGCAGTGGCTTCTGAGCAAACGTGCTTTCGTCAACCTTTACTGTCTTTCTTATTTTCGAATCAAGCATAGGGTAGTCCGGCTGAGCTCTGATCCATTCGTCTCCTTGAGTATTCACATTATTTTTCTGGTACATCGTGAGAAAGCATGCCTGTAGCTTTATATTCGGGTTAATCTCTCTTACGTTCTCTATCTGCTCCACTAGAAGGTCTAGGCCATCGAACGCAAACTTATCCACCTTTATGGGTATCAGTACGTCGTCAGATGTTACAAGTGCATTTATGACCGATATATTTATGTCTGGAGCATTGTCTATTATGCAGTAGTCGTATACATCTTCTATCTGGTATAGTGCTTTTGACAGTCTCGTCTGCTGCGGTCTGGACATATCTAGCATCACATCCAGATTCGCTTTCAAGAGAGCCATTGTCGCCGGTATTATATCTAGGTTTTCGTACTTCGTTTTATATATGGCTTCGCTTATCTTTATGTCTTTTTCGGTCAGGATGTCGGCCATGCTTTTGTATATATTTTCCCCACAAGCTCCAAAGAACTTCGATGTGTTCCCCTGCTTGTCGTTGTCTATAATCAGCACTTTCTTTCCGTGTACCGTAGCCAGTATATGCGCTATGTTTACAGAGGAGATGGTCTTGGCCACCCCTCCCTTCAAGTTTATTATCGATATGGTTTTCATTGTTGGCCCTCCTTTTGGACTGCATCTATGTCTATGCGTTTGTAGAATTCCTGGTTGTGGAAGTATAGTGGCGTGCTAAAGCTGACCCCTTGATCCAATCCACCTATTCGTATTGCTCCAAGACCATGGAAGCCCTTCTCGAACTTGTAAATAAACCTCCCCGCCCTATAGTAGTCTTCTTGTTTCTTCACATACAGCTTTTTAGATAGCTCTCTGTCCGCCAGCATGCAAAGCGCCTCTCTTTTATCTATCTTTACTAGCATCTATATTCCCTCCTATTTGTGAATCTTTCCTGTTTCCCTGTCTTTTATGACTACTCTTTCTCCCAGTTCCATGCCTCTGCTTTTAAGTATGTTCTTTATTTCCATAACGGTATCGTGCACTTGCTTTTCCCTTGCGTGCTCTCTCACCTTGCACATGGCTTTCTCTGTCCTAGTTTCTTTCTCTATCACAGTGGCTACTACAGGGTCGTAGTATCCAGATCCATTCACCCAATACCTCATGTTTATTATCCCCCTTCCCTATTCTCTATTAATGCTCCTCTCCGCGTCGAATCCTTCTGGGTATCTCTTCATAAGCTTTATGATGTTTCTTTCACAGACCTCTTGCAGCGATATCCCCATGACGTTGCATAGGTTCGCTATGTAGAACATGACGTCTCCCATTTCCTCTAGTACTTTCTCTGTATCTAGGTCATGTTCCTGGTGAAAATGCTTTTTGAATAAATCTGCGACCTCTCCACTCTCTCCCTGAATTCCCATCAGCATATGGGATACCATCTGCTCAAAGTCTTTCCCTTTGTCATTAAGAGTCCTTTTGGCTCTTTCTTGATAGTCTAAAAAGCAATTCATTATTTCTTCACCCCTCTCTTGTTGTGTAGTTTCTTTCTGTTGAGCACTCTCTTTCTATGTTTCTTTATCCCTTTTATTTTCTTAACTGCCCTTTTGACTTTTCTTTTATCAGCTTCCGTCATGCCCTCCCAGCTTGGAGTCACGGTTGCAGTTCCCGTTATTCTAAATCCTCTGCTCCATCTAATCCGTCTGCTCTCTCTAGTCTTAGGCTCTATGTTCGTGGTGCTAATCTCTTTGACTTCCACTCCCTCAATCTCTTCGCCATTTATATATACTTTTGCATTCCCGTATATGTCGGTCATTTTATTTTCTCCTCTCCTTTACGTCTCCGCATTTTTCACAAACTCTTTGACCGCATGCCGCTATCACTTTTCCGTTGCATTTTTCGCAACATCGTCTCTCTTCTACCTCTTCCTTCCCCGACTCCATATGCAATAATTCAGGATTATCGTTAATATTTCCAATTACCGTAACATCGTACTTCGCACTAGGTGTTCCACTGAATACAAATCCCTTTTCTCTTAGCTCTTCCGGGAATGAGTCGTCTAAATCATATGACTTGCAGCCCCATCCAGATATTGCTCCATTCCAAGCTATCTCGTAAACTCCTGTGATGCCCAGAAAATCTTTCCCCATTATGATGTCTCCATCGAACACTCTCGCCCCTTCTTTGTCTCTAAGGCCTGTATATTGACCTATCGTTTCCGGATGGACCTTTATCATCCTCTGATTGCGTTTAATTAGATACTCAGTCTCGTCTGCGGTGACTTTGTTTTGTATGAGGTCTCCATATACCCACTCTTCATCTTCAGGCGACCACCCTTCCCCAGCCATCATTTTTCCTCTAAAAAGTATCTCTCTCATTACGCTTCCTCCCTTTTCTCTAGTCCAATTCTCCAAACTGTTACCGCTATAGCCACTACTATTATTCCCGTAAGTACTTTCAATGCCATCCTATTCCTCCTCTATATCCTTTATGGCTTCCAAGAGCCTTGTCTGTCTTTTCTCTCCAAACCCAAACTCTTTATTCAGTGCGTGGAGCATGATTTTCACCCCCCATTCAAAACCAGCTTCATGCCCCGCATTAAAAGCCGTTCCCACTTCCTTGCCTATGATTCCATCAAACTCAGTCACAGTAAGATTTTTTACTTTTTTCTTAGGCTTTTTTGCCATTCGTCTTCTCTCGGATCTGTTCAAGCTTACTCCTCCTCGTCCACTTCAATGTAGGCAAGCACCGTCTGAGCCGTATGTATTATCTCTGTCCTGCTGGCATCGAATTTGTCGCCCCAGCCTTTTAGTATCCGCCTTACGTCTTCTAGCATAGTGTTTGCATCCAGTTTCCTTTTAGACTTGCCTTTTGCTTCTTTATCGTCGAGCCAGTTCAGGCAGTCCTCTAGTCTTTCAAAGTCCTCTGTCCACGCATCGCCGGTAGTGTTGTCTATTCCGACATACGTTCCGCTTTGCTCTATCGTGTAGAAAGCTCCAAGTGGTTTTCTGCTGTCTATTATTTTAAGTGCTATGTCATTGGTGATAAGATTATGCTCTTTCATGCCTCTGTAGCCTCCCCTGTTCGCCTGTATTGAATTTTAATACCCCTAACTATATCTTAGGTCATGTTATATATAAATCACTCGTTTTTCGCCTGATACGAGGTCGACTTTTAAGAAAGCCTCTCTATATCCATTTCTGTCCTGAAAGAGATAGTAATTCGGGTACTCACCTACGAACTTTCCAATCCAGTAGACCCTTCCTTTCTTCCCTTTCTTTTTCTTTGAATTCTCCACCCTGCACTCTACAGACATTTTGACCGCGGACTTTCGCCGCATGAATGCCTCATGCTCCTCCATGAACTCACGTCGTTCTCTCTCGACGATATCCTCCACGTAGACCACCTTGTCGAAGTCGTCCCAAGTATACACACAACCACCTCCTTACTCTAGAAATCTTATTACCCCGCCTGTAAAGGCCACCCTGTAGTCTTCGAGATCAATCAAGGTCATATGCTTCCTGCCGTATATGGACTTCATCTGCGTCCACGTGTCCCAAGGCACTTTGTAAAACGCCCTCAACTGGACAGACACCAGTACAAAGCATTCAGCTCCAAGCGAGCTATATCTAGTTAGTGACTCAGCCTGTGCCTCCGTCACTCTGCTTTGAGCTATCCTGTCTCCATCTGTGTGCTTTGCCTCGAACACTACAGCCCTTCCCCCACCGATTACTCCCTTGTAGTCTGGCTGGGCTCTCTTTTCGAATACCGCTGTAAATCTACCTTGCTTCGAGCTGCTTATAACTTTCATGGGTTCAGGGGTCTTCTCTATCACCGCCACGCTTTCTCGCTCGTACCATTTGCAGGTCGAGTCTATATACATCTCGAACAGCTCCCCTATAGCTCTGCTCTGTTTGCCTCTGATTCTGTTTATGTCTTTCACTTTTTACATACCTCCAATCTGACTCTCGTTGAACGCTTGAATCCCCCAAGCGGAGAAGCGAACTCCGGCACGTTGGTTGCGTCCACCTCTACAAAGCTACATTCGGCAGCCAATAGCTGTAATAGCCTGTCTAGTTCTTCATCTTCGTTTTTTGTACATGTTATTTTAACCTCTAGCACTTCATCACCCCTCTTAACTGTTCTTCGCTCTTATCAGAGCCTCTAGCTCGTCATTTGAGTATTTGCTGGCTCTGCTCTCGAAGTTGTGGAAGCTTGTCTTCTTAGCAATAGAGTCTGTAGCAACTAGAGGAGCGTAGTCTTTCGGCTCTTCCCAGTCCTCTTCTATGGCTTTTAGCATATAGCCCATAAGGTTTCTGTATCCTGTCTTCTTAGCTATCTGGTACTTGGCCCTTATGAGTTCCATATCTCCTCTAGCAGCTTTTAATATTCTCTTTGCCTCTGCGTAGCTTATTTTTTTATCTAGAACACACACAATGTTTTGAATTTGGTCTTTGTCCTCTAGGGAGTCTTTTGACTCTACGGTTTCTTCAGGCTCCATAGTGTGTGTTGTAGTATCTGTTGTAGTCTCTGTAGTAATCTCTGGTATTGCATTTTCGTTTTGTATGGTTGGAATTTCTGTTTTATGTGGTTTGATTTTCTGATTCATGCTGTTGCATTTTTCGTTTTCTTCACTTGCTTTTTCTATTTCGGAAATTGCAGAAAATGCACCATCTAGCGAATATCCCTCCAAGGCATATCCAAGCTTTAAAAGCTCTATCTGAATCTTCACTATGTCCACTCTATATTGCTTGGTTCTGTCCCATTTAAGATTGGGATTAGTCCTCTCTGAAAGATATCCAGCTCCTACAAGTTTCTTTATTTGAGTCCTCATATTGCTTGGAGATAGGCCCATCATGGTTTCCTCTGCAAGTTCTTCCGCAGTTTTGTATATCCATCCATTTTGAAGGTCCATTTCTATTTCTCTTCCCTCTTTATCGTATCTGGCTTTTTCTTCAGCTATAAACTTGTCATAATCTCTCACTCTCTCGCTCCAGTAAATCATCTGGTTGAGTATAATCGCCAGTTTGAAATCTCCAGTAAGCGCTACCAGCTCCTCTTTTACTACGGCTCTTTTCAGCTTTGTGCTCTCCATCTCTTCCACTCTCCTCTAGTCTTTAAGTCTCCGCATCCGTATATACATATAGCGACCATCTGTGTACTCATTAACCGATACCTTGCAGTCGTTCAAGATATAGCCAGGATAGAGTGCAGAAAACATCCCTCTGTCTTCTGGATACTTAGATATATCCTCCACTTTTCTCTTGCTGTACTTGAAGTCATTTACCTTCACTTTAGGCTGCTTCAGGTTTCTTGACTGTGTCCACCTCTTATTGCCTTTCGGGTCCTTAGAGATATATCTGGCCAAGCCCTCGTATCCGTACTCGTCCGCTTTAAGTCTGTCTGCATTGGCTCTTCCTTTGCCCCACAGCTCCTCTATCTTGTCTCTGTCTATGCCACCATTCATTATTATGTGATGATGTATCCTCACGCCCTTGTCTTTCCCTTCAGGCTCTTTGTATTCGACTACCGCTATGTACTTCAGTTCTTCCAGTCCCTCTTTTGCTATGTAGTGCTTCACTCTTCTCAGGTAGTTCGCCACGTCTTTTCTGGCTTCCTTTTCGCTTCCTGGAAGGTTCTCTCTGTCATAAGTCAGATGCACCGCCATGTCCCTGTTGCTGAAGTTAGCGTTTATGAGTCTGACTAGATGCTTTCTGGCATTCTTGTCATTCAGTCTTTGCTGTTTAGGTACAGTCAGTTTCTCTTTCTTCGCCCTGCTCTGTTTTCTTTCCCATGTCTTTATAGGATATATTTCTACTTCCAGTATGTCCCCTGAATAAATCTTCTTTTCCCTGTAAGGCATATCTTTTCCCTTTCTAAGTTCCTTGTCGTCGTTAAGATAATACCTATTACAAGTCTGTATTACGTGACTAGCACGTATTTTTTTGATACAATATGTAATAGGGTTGTTTTGGACTAAGAAATAGTGTTAGTCCTACCGGTTAAAGACTATGTCTATTACGTTGCTGTTCCCGACCAAAGGTTGCAGCGTATAGGTGTAGTCTTTTTTTATTTGCCGTATCTGCATAGAGTAGTGTCTTTAAGCATGTGCTCGCAGTTACCTAGACAATGACTCATGCAGATCGGCTTCTTTTCTTTCGGGCATATCACCCACGACCTTGTTTCCGATGATGATTTTCCGCATATCGGGCAAGTTTGCAGCACTCCAATGCCTGCCACCTCCTCTAGTCACTTTTTATCGGAGCGGTCATACATGATATGTCCAGTATTGGTAGCTTTGCTATCGCTTCGTCCAGCTCCTCCATAGTGTAGATTCCGTAGTCCTCATTTAGCACCTTCCAGTTGTGTTCAACTCTCTTTTTGATTTCTTCCCTGGTCATATTTTTCGCCCTCCTCTATACGAGTTCCAGTTTTGATTTCACATACAGTATTCCTTGCTTGAATCCTTGCATGTATGTCAGCATCGAGTGTTTCTGTCCGTCTGTCATGCCCGAAAGTATGCCTACTAGGAAGTCTGCATCTTCTCGCTCTTTTTCGTTTAACATCATTTTCATTTTCATTCCCTCCTCTTTATTGCTTTGTTTCTTTGAGACAATTATATAACTCTTTGAGACTTTAGTCAATCGTTTTGCAATATATTTTGTTGCAAAGAGACATTCTAAGTTATATACTCTTTGTAGGGAGGTGATTACTTATGAACTTGGGAGTTATAGGAGAGCGACTTAAATTTTTAAGAAAGCATCTTGGATTGAATCAAGAGCTTTTCGGAGACAAGATTAACTTATCCAGATCTCATGTTGCTTCTCTTGAGAAGGGAGTCAGGAGCTTGACAGATAGGACTATATCCGATATATGCAGAGAGTTTGGAGTTAATGAAGATTGGCTTCGTACTGGGGAAGGCTCTATGTTCGAGGAGTCCAAGTCTATTTCATTGGATGCCTATATTCAAAGAAAGGGACTCACGGATTTGGAAGTGGATATAATAAAGGCTTACTTGGATATCCCGCAGGAGATAAGAAGGGATGTTGCGAATAAAATCAAGGAGGCCGTTTTGTCCAATCCGTCAATTAGCGACCCTATAGACGAGGAGCTTGAAAGCTACAGATTGGAGCTTGAGGCCAAGAAAAAAGGGACAACATCATCAGCTTCAGAGAGTACAAAAGATCCAAAAGGCAACGGGAACACCGCTTGACCAAGGAACGATAGACATAAAAAAACAGACCATCTCCCGCCCAAAGGAAATGGTCTGTATCTCTATTATTGCTCCACTTTTATAGAAGCTCCGTTTTGAAGTTTAACGTATGTGCCTTCTGTTAGAGTCTGATATATCTCAGTAGTCAAGTTGGCATTTGATATTATATTCATCATCGAATGTCTGCTGTCTGGAGTTATTTCTATATATCCTAGAGCGGCTGCACCCGGGTCTACTTTGTATTCTCCGGCAGGTATGTCAATGCCTACTCTGAACATGCCATCTTTGTATACGCCGTCTTTTGGAGTAAGTTCGTCAGTCACTTCAGCTATAGGTATGGCTTTCGCGCCTTGGAGCTTGAAATATTCGCCGTCTTGCACTGTGATTATTGAAGTTTTTGCGAAGTTGTCGTTTCCGACTATGGATTCAAGGTTTCCGGTGCTGTCCGCTGCAACTTCTAAGTATCCAGCGCCCGAAGCTATAAGTACGTATTCTCCAGCAGGTAGTTCTTCTCCGACTTTATACATGCCTGCTTTATACTCTGTTTTTTCTGGTTCTTTTGCTTCAGGTTCCTTGTTTTCAGCAGGCTTTTCACTGTCTGCGGACTCGGTAGCTGTTCCGCTGTCTGCTGTTTTAGATGTATCATCTCCGCCAGTTAGTGCAGCAACTACAACTATGATTGCTATCACTATAAACCACCAACGCTTATAAAATGGTTTCTTAGGTTTATTCATTTTAATTCTCCTCTCAATTGTATAAATATTAGGGCTATTTTTATTATACCTAAATTTTGGGGAGTTTAACACCCATTCTCTTTTTTAGGTTTGTTTTTTCTGTAATACAAAGAAAAACCACCCCATAAATTAAATGAAGTGGTTCTTCGCCCTATATAAAAATACATTAAAGAAGAGAATTTCGCTACTCAATCATTATATCACTTTCTAATAGAAATATACAACAAAGGAGGCATATTGTGTGAAAAATAAAAAAGCTGCTTTATACGTCCGCGTCTCTACAAGTTACCAGATAGACAAGGACTCTCTCCCTTTTCAGAAAGAAGAGCTTTCCAACTACTCTAAGTATGCGCTTGGAATAGATGATTTTGAGATATTCGAGGACGCAGGGTATTCGGCCAAAAATACAGCTAGGCCAGCATATCAAGATATGATGCGCCGGATAAGAGACGGGGAGTTTACCCATATGATAGTCTGGAAGATAGATAGGATATCCAGGAATCTAAGGGATTTTACAGAGATGTATGACGAACTAAAAGACTACGGTGTCACTTTTGTTAGCAAAAACGAGCAGTTCGATACCTCCAGCGCAATGGGCGAAGCTATGGTTCAGATTATACTTGTATTTGCGCAGCTAGAGAGAAAGCTTACCGCTGAAAGGGTATTCTCGATAATGATGAACAGGGCCGAAAAAGGCCTGTGGAATGGAGCAAAATCTCCATTCGGGTATGTTTGGAGTGAAGAAGATAAATATCCTGTGCCTTGTGAGAAAGAAGGGCCGGTGATTAAGAAGATTTTTGATATGTATTCCAAGAAGCAAAGCGCCCTGGAAGTCAGTCGCTATTTAAACAATAATGGGATTGATACCAAGCGAGGTGGCAGATGGACCTCTAAAACCATAGTGGATATAATCAGATCACCTTTCTATAAAGGCACTCTGAGGTACAACTACAGGCAAGGTGGCCGTGGCAAGAAAAAGCCCGAGGATGAATGGATAGTTATAAACCATAATCACAAGCCTCTAGTTTCAGGAGACCTGTGGCAAGTATGCAATGACATAATGGACAAAAATTCAGCGAATATTTCAGCAGCCTCTAGAAGAAAGGATCATGTGCATGTGTTTAGCGGACTGCTTAAATGTGCTAAATGCAGAGCGTCTTTTTCTGCCGGAATGGACAGGCCTAGAGCAGACGGTTTTCGCCCCTCTGTCTATCGTTGCAGAACTAAGAGTGTAGATAAGCTTTGCGACGCATCCAACCCCGGTGAGGTTAGTTTCGGCCCATTTGTAATAAGCTACCTAAGTAACTTTATCAAGGCCAAAAGTAAGCTTTCAGCGTCCGACAGCCCTCTAGATTTACAGGACATGTTGCTAGATGGAGTGCCATTCAAGGACGTCGATAGTATTGATAGGCAGTCGATAGAAATCACTTACAAGGCCATATTGCAGATAGACTACATCGACGAGATAAAGCTCCATCCAGATGCGCAGTCTGACGACGAAGAAGATTTTGCAATGAATAGGCTTAAGTCTGAAAGGGCTAAGCTTGAAAGAGCACTTAGCAGGTGGCGTGATCTTTTTCTGTTCTCTGAAGACAGTATATCCGAAAAAGACTTTCTGATTAAAAAGCTAGATATGGAGTCCAAGATGGATGAAATAGATAAGAAGCTCGAAAACATGCTTCCAAAAGAAGAGGATAGGGGCATGGGAGATATTTCTTTTTTGAAAAAGTCCGCTCAACTGTTATTCGTAAAGAAGCTATTGGATGAAGGTACGTCAATAGAATATGGCTTCGATTATAAAAAGCTCCTTTCCGAAGTTGGAAAAGAGCCTGTAAAGGAGTTTGTCAATGCAACAGTAAAAGAGATAGCTATTCTAGATGGTGTTGTGAGCTCCATCACTTTTGCGAATGGCCTAGTTCATAAGTTCAAGTACAAATAGTCGTGACCTGGTAGGGTCAAGCTCGGTAAAGCTTGATTTTATCAGGTTTTTTAAATCAGACTTTAAGAAACCACTGGACAACCGTAGGTTTCTATATAACAGAGTTTTTTTCTTCCAGCTTTCTCGTTAATTTCTTTAACAGCTTTAATATATACTTCTTGTCTCTCCAGCTCTTCTTGAGATGTAGGGACATTGACTCTTTCACCCATTGTATTTCCTCCTCTATTTCTATTAACCTTTATATTATATCAAAATACTCGTAGTATGTTAAAGTAGAATTGGAATTATGCTCGCAAGATTAAGCCTTATTATAAGTTGAGAACCTCTAAAATCTGGGTATCATAATTATAATATAGTAATGAGGTGAATTTTATGAGTATAAAAAAGCAAGAAAGAGGAAAATTGATTACAAGGATAAGGATTAGGATTGCAATTGCCATTATTATCATACTTGCATCTATAGCGCTTTATCCAGTTTTATTTCAAGAGGGGAATCCTCTACCCATTTTGAAAGGAATTACAGCTTTAAATATCAAGAAAAGTGAGATTGTGCAAATATCTGACGAGCCTAGAACTTATCTAACTAAAACAGAAGAGGGCGTATCTCCTGTAACAGAGCTGATGGAAAGAGAAGGCTGGAAACTTGACGAACAGCTAGGAGCAGGGTATATTTTCTCAAAGGACAATAGTGAGTTAATTGTTGAGAGCACTCAATATACCGGAAAGTATACAATATGGAAGCTTGAGATAGAAGACTGATTTACAAATGAGGAGGACAATTTAATGAGCAGAGACATAGTACTCTATATTGCATCTAGCCTAGATGGATATATAGCCCGAGTCAATGGCGCAGTCGACTGGTTAAACGAAAGTGAGGGAAGCCCTGGTGTTGAAAGCAGCTATGACGCTTTTTACAGTACAGTCGACACTGTCATAATGGGTAGAAACACGTACAATCAGATTACACGAGAACTTTCTCCTGGATACTGGGTATATGAAGGAAAGAAATGCTACGTAGCAACAAGAGAAAATCTTAAACCAGATGGATTGGTAGAGTTTATATCGGATGATATTGTCGAATTCGCTAAAGAGCTTAAAGGTCAAGATGGAAGTGATATCTGGCTTGTCGGAGGTAGCAAACTAGTCGATCAGTTTGTCAAACAAAACCTCATAGATAAGTATATCGTCACAATAATCCCTACGATACTAGGTGAAGGAATCCCTCTTTTCGTCAAAGGGAATCCCGAAATCAAGCTTAAACTTACAAATGTGGTGGAGTTTGACGGCATGGTGGAGCTCACTTATGTTAAAAAGATTTAGGTTTTCCAACCTATAAAAGGGTATAAAATAGCTATCTCGAAAGGAGTGTTTAAAATGAAAAGAGGAAAGAGTATAGTACTTGGCCTTTCAGTCTCGATGGCGCTGCTCTTTAGCGCTTGCAATTCAGAAGATAGTAAGAGTCAAGATACTACAGTCAACGAGAAAGTAGAAGATACTTCAAAACAAGAAGACAACTCGTCTAATCAAGAGTCGGACTCTAGCAAGCCAACTGCTCCAGAAGCAGTTTCGCTTCCTGAAGGGTTCCCGTCGGAAGAGTTTCCTTTAATGGACGGTGCTGTGATTACGGAGTCCAGGCTTCACGACGACGGCGACATGACCGTTGCATTCTCCACGGCGAAAAGCACAGAGGAAGTCAAGAGCTTCTATAGAGATGTAATGCAGTCAGCTAGCGATGTCTCCACTGAGGATGACGACTACTTTATAAAGGGCAAAAAATCTGGTTGGGAGACTAAGATTAAAGTCTCCCCTGATCAAGGTGATGCCAGCAAGTCAAACGTAGTCATGGATCTAGAAAAAGAATAATATCACGGATTTAAATTGGAACCCAAAAAAGAATGCAGCTAAAGACTGCATTCTTTGCTTTTTCTATGGAATCAAACTCAATAGAATTCATCCATCAAGGGTACTGCACTTTTGGGGTCCAGCTTCTTCCTGACAAGTGGCTCCCTTTCTGATATATACTCAACAGATTCCATATAAGTAGGCTTTTCATTTACATAGAATATCCCTATAGGTATCCGCTCTCCAAACTCCTGAGCTCTTCTGAAAGCTTCAACTTTGTCGCTGACATCATGGTCTCTTTCTAAATGATACACCCTGTCTTTGTACCACTTAAATGTGTTTACCTTGTTGAATACCACACAGGGCTGGAGTATATCCACAAGGGCATAACCACTATGTCTGATGGCTGACTTCATAGTCTCCACCATATGCTCCTGATCCCCCACAAAGGTCCTAGCCACAAAGCTACAGTCCAAGCTTATTCCAAGTGCAATTGGATTGAAAGGCTCTAGCTGTACACCTTCAGTCTGAATCCCTGTTATATGCCCCTTCCCAGTTGTAGGCGAAGCCTGCCCTTTTGTAAGGCCGTAAATCTGGTTGTCATGGACGAAATGCGTCAAATCCAGATTTCTCCTTATGTTGTGGATAAGATGATTTCCTCCTTCCCCGTAGGAGTCCCCATCTCCTGTGTGAATTATCACAGTCAAGTCGCTGTTGGCGATCTTAGCTCCTGCAGCTGGAGGAACTGCCCTTCCGTGAAGGCCGTTAAATCCATTTGTATTTATATAATGTGGAAGCTTTGCCGCCTGCCCTATACCTGAGGCAATCAGCACCTCATGCGGCTCTTTTTCAAGTTCAAAGAGGGCTCTCTTTATTCCCTCAAGCAAGGCGTGGTTTCCGCAGCCTGGGCACCATGCTTTTTCTTCTGAACACTCAAAAGGATTAAGTATGTCCATTATAAAACCTCCTTTACACCAGACACAATTTCTTCAAGAGATATCTGCCTGCCATCGTATTTGAGTATGGAGTTTGTACACTTTATTCCAGTTTCTTGGCGAATAAGCTTGGCTAGCTGTCCAGTGTAGTTCTGCTCTACATTGATTATCTGTTTAGCTCCTTCTGCCATCTGCTCCAATTTTTTTATTGGAAGAGGCCAGAGGTCTCCGAAGCTTAAAGCCCCTATAGACAAATCTTCCCGCTTCAGTATCTCCACTGCCTCTTTCAAAGTTCCGAATGTAGATCCCCATCCAAGCAGCAGGATTTCCGGCGATTCATCTCCTAGACATTCAGGCTCCTCTAGCTCGCTTTCAAGCATACGGAGCTTGCCCATCCTCTTGTCCATCATACTGACCCTGATTTCTGCAGATTCAGTTATATTCCCATGCTCGTTGTGCTCGTCGCTGTCGGCCAGCACTGTTTTCCCCGGGATGAAGCCAGGCAGAATACGTGGAGATATATGGCCTCCGCTTAGCTCATACCTGTTGTAGACGTCAGCGTCCAAGCCCGACTCTATATATCTGTCTATAGACACCTTCCCGAAGTCGTAAGGCTCTATCGTTTGGTTTGCGTCAGCCAGATATTGATCGTTCAGCAGAATTACGAGCATCTGGTACTTTTCAGCGAGATTGAACGCTCTAGCTGTCTTGTAGAAGGCTTCCTCGGCATTTCGAATTACTGTGACCATTCTGGGTATCTCGCCATGCGAAGCCGTAAGAATGAAGCTGAGATCGCTCTGCTCTGTCCTGGTGGGAAATCCCGTAGCCGGACCCGGTCTCTGCACGTTCACTACGACAAGTGGTGTCTCTGTCATGCCCGCCAGCCCTAGCGACTCTGTCATAAGCGAAAAGCCTCCGCCAGAAGTCCCAGTCATAGCCCTTACTCCTGCAAACGAGGCTCCAAGCGCCATATTTATTGCTGCAATCTCATCTTCTGCTTGCTCCACCAAAATGCCGGCTCGCTTTTGATTCTCAGCCAGGAAGTTCATTATGCTAGTCGACGGGGTCATCGGATAGGCGCTGTAGAAAGTAAGCCCTGCAGCCAACGCTCCCAGAGCTATCCCCTGATTGGAGTTTATCAAGATTCTCTTCCCAATGTCACGTGGCTTCTCGACTGGGACAGCGGGAACCTCTAGCTTGAATCCAGCTTCAAGTGCTCTTTGATTGAGTTCAAGAATATCTTTCTTGAAAACCTCGGTGAGAAGTTCTTTGGCGATTCCTAGATCCAAATCAAATGCTTTGGCCAACGATCCAAAGAAAAGCGTATTTAGCACTCTCGCGTTTCCAAGATTGCTCGCAGACTCTTTCATTGGCAAAAACACCATGTTCGCCGAGACATCAGGTGTGTTCTCCCTCAAGCTCTCGTCTAGGAATATGAGACCGTTTTCCTTGAGGCGGAATCTATGCTCTTTTACTGTAGTTTCGTCGAAGGCGACAATAAAGTCCAGAGCGTCTTTGTGACTGTAAATCTCCTTTGTTCCAAACCGAATTTTGGTGAAATTATGTCCCCCTCTGATTCTAGACATATAGTCTTTGTTAGAGAAAAGATAGTAGTTGTTTCTCTGCAGAGATTTTTCGAGCAGGAATCCCAGAGTTTCAATTCCCTGTCCCGCCGAGCCTCCAATAAGCAAGTTATAGTCCAATGTTAAGCTCCCCTTCCCTTTGAATTTCTGCTTCAAGTACCTATATTGTGATTTCTACCCTATACACTGTCTTGTAAGCGCAAATATAAAAGAAGGGACTCTGGATATTTAACCAGAAGTCCCTCTTCTATATCTACATGTCTCTTCTATTTTTTAACGTCGAATCTGTCGGCGTCCATAATCTTGTTCCAAGCCTTGACAAAATCACTTGCAAACTTGTCTTTTGCGGTGTCGCTTCCATAAACTTCCGCCAGAGCTCTAAGCTCTGAGTTTGAGCCGAATATAAGGTCTACCCTTGTTCCCGTCCACTTCAGTTCCCCTGACTTTCTGTCATATCCCTCGAAAATATCTCTCTCTTCAGATACAGGTTTCCATTCAGTTCCCATGTCCAAGAGGTTTACGAAGAAGTCGTTTGTAAGGCTTCCAGGGTTGTCTGTAAGCACTCCATGCTTCTCTCCGTTGTAATTGGCGCCCAATACTCTCATGCCTCCCAAGAGAACTGTCATCTCTGGAGCTGTAAGTCCAAGCAACTGTGCCTTGTCCAGCAGTAACTCTTCTGTAGGAACCGAGTATTTCGCCTTGGTGTAGTTCCTGAAACCGTCTGCCTTCGGTTCAAGCACAGAGAATGAATCCACATCAGTCTGCTCTTGAAGCGCATCTGTACGCCCAGGAGTGAATGGAACTGTCACCTCAGCTCCAGCTTTAGCTGCTGCTTTCTCTATTCCAACAGCTCCTCCAAGCACTATAAGATCGGCAATGGAAACTCTCACATTCCCCGACTTAGCGCTGTTGAACTCTTGCTGTATAGCTTCCAGCTTCTCAAGCACTGACTTAAGCTTGGAAGGCTGGTTTACTTCCCAGTTTGCCTGCGGCTCTAGCCTTATTCTAGCTCCGTTGGCTCCGCCACGCTTATCCGAGCCTCTGAAAGTAGATGCCGATGACCAAGCTGTATATACAAGCTCTGAAACAGACAGCCCCGATTCAGATATCTTGGACTTAAGCTCCTCTACATCACTCTGGCTTACAGTTTCATAGTCTGCCGCTGGAACAGGATCCTGCCATATAAGGTCTTCATTCGGCACCTCTGGCCCTAAATATCTAGAGCGTGGCCCCATATCTCTATGTGTAAGTTTAAACCATGCTCTTGCAAATGCGTCTTCGAACTCTTCAGGATTCTCCAAAAATCGCTTCGATATCTTGGCGTATGCAGGGTCCATTCTAAGCGCAAGGTCAGCTGTAGTCATCATAGGCGCATGAGTCTTAGATGGGTCGTGAGCGTCCGGCACAAGCTTCGAAGCCTCCGGATCAGTCGGTATCCACTGCCAAGCCCCAGCTGGGCTCTTTACAAGGTCCCAGTCATATTTAAAAAGTGTCTCTAGATAGCTGTGGTCCCATTTGGTTGGAGTAGGTGTCCACGCACCCTCAATGCCGCTTGTAATGGTGTCTCCCGCTTTTCCACTTCCAAGACTGTTCTTCCAGCCTAGCCCCATGTTCTCTATAGGTGCAGCCTCAGGCTCTGGACCTACGTGGTCTGCACTTCCAGCCCCATGTGTCTTCCCGAAAGTATGCCCTCCGGCTATAAGTGCCACTGTCTCTTCATCGTTCATCGCCATACGAGCAAAGGTCTCTCTTATGTCTTTGGCCGACCCAAGTGCGCTTGGCTGTCCATCTGGACCCTCTGGGTTTACGTATATAAGCCCCATCTGCACAGCGGCTAGCGGATTCTCAAGCTCTCTGTCTCCCGAGTACCTCTTGTCTCCCAGCCACTCGCTCTCAGTTCCCCAGTATATATCCTCTTCAGGTTCCCATATATCTTCACGACCGCCCGCAAACCCGAAAGTCTCGAATCCCATCGACTCAAGAGCGCAGTTTCCTGCAAGTATCATAAGGTCTGCCCATGAAATCGCATCTCCATACTTCTTCTTTATAGGCCAAAGCAGACGACGTGCCTTGTCCAAGTTTCCGTTGTCAGGCCAGCTGTTGAGCGGCGCGAATCTCTGAGATCCAGATCCTGCTCCCCCACGTCCATCCCCTATACGGTAAGTCCCGGCACTATGCCATGCCATCCTTATAAAAAGACCGCCGTAGTGACCGTAGTCCGCAGGCCACCAGTCCTGTGAGTCTGTCATCAAGTCATATAGATCTCTCTTTACAGCTTCCAAATCAAGCTTTTCAAATTCCTCTGCATAGTTGAAGTCCTCCCCCATTGGGTTTGTCTTTTCAGACTGTTGGCTGAGTATCTTTAAATTCAATCTATTTGGCCACCAGTCGCGATTTGTAGTTCCACCACCAGCAGTTGAATGTCTTGTCATTCCAGTAACTGGACATTTCCCGTTTCCACTCATATCTATCTCCCCCTGTAATTCGATTTTAAATACTTGTACTAGTTATACCCGAAGAGTATTTTTTTACTCTAATATTTTTATCGCTTCCTTGACCACTCGTTCCACTGTCAACTCGAATTCTTCAAAAAGCTGATCCCCAGGAGCTGAAGCTCCAAATCTATCTATACCTATGGCCACACCTTTCGGGCCTATATATCTGTACCAAGGCATAGTGGCCCCAGCTTCAACTGAAATTCGGATGTCCAAATCACTTGGCAGCACTGACTCCTTGTACTCAGGGCTTTGGGCTTCAAATACCTCCATGCTAGGCATAGACACCACTCTGACTCCAATACCTCTTTTGCACAGCTCCACCGCAGCGTCGTATGCAAGCGACACTTCCGACCCGGATGATATTATTATTATATCCACTTTATCTCCAAAGTCTTTCAGCACATAGCCACCTTTCAGAGCGTCTTTTCCGGTCTCTTCTAGGTTTCTGACAGTCTGCCTTGTGAGGGCGAGCGCTGTCGGCCCGTCTTTTCTCTCAAGCGCATAGGCCCAGGAAGCCGCCACCTCCTTAGCATCGCAAGGCCTGAATACAACTGCATTAGGCGTAGCTCTCAGCATAGAGAGCTGCTCTATAGGCTGATGTGTAGGACCGTCTTCTCCAACTCCTATGCTGTCATGTGTCAGCACATATATGACCTGCTTGTTCATAATTGCAGAAAGCCTGAATGCTGGCTTCAAGTAGTCGCTGAATATCAGGAAAGTGGCGCAATATGGCACAAGCCCCCCATGAAGTGCTATCCCGTTTGAAACCGATGCCATGGCATGCTCTCTCACCCCAAAGTGTATATTGCTCCCGCCGTAGTCTTCCTTCGAGAAAGAGCTGTAGCTTTTCATGACGGTCTTGTTTGAAGGAGCAAGGTCTGCAGACCCTCCGAACAGCTGCGGCATCTTCTCTGCGATTCTGTTTAAAACTACCTCCGAAGACTGCCTTGTGGCCATGTCTTTTTCGAAGCTGTAGAACTCCTCTGAGTTTAAGTATCCCTTGGGAATCTCTGCATTTATAAAGGCTTCGAACTTAGCCGCAAGCTCTGGGTTCTCTTTCTTGTATAGCTTGTACTCCTTGTTCCAATCGCTTTCTTCGGCTTTTTTCTCTGCCAGTATGCTCTGCATATGGGATTTTACCTTCTCTGGCACGACAAACTCCTCGCCATGCTCCCAGCCTAGGTTTGACTTCAAACCAGCCACATTCTCTTCTCCCAACGGCTCCCCATGGGCCGAAGCCTGTCCCTCTTTCGCCGACCCGTATCCTATGCGTGTCTTTATCTCTATAAAAGAAGGCTTCTCTGTGTTCGACTTCGCATTTAATATGGCTTCCTCTATCACGTCCAAGTCGTTTCCATCTTCCACAAATTGAACATCCCATCCAAGCGCCTCGTACCTTGGGCCTACATCTTCCCTGAAGGCTAAGTCTGTGTCGCCCTCTATGGATATGTTGTTGGAATCATACAGCACTATCAGCTTTGAAAGTCCAAGTGTGCCCGCAAGGGAAGACGCCTCGTTTGTAATACCCTCCATCATGCACCCATCCCCCACTATTGCATAAGTGTAGTGGTCTACTATCTTCCTCTCTTCAGTGTTGAAAAGGGACGCAAGGTGTGCTTCAGCCATGGCCATACCAACTGCATTTGCAAGTCCCTGGCCTAGTGGCCCTGTAGTAGTCTCGACTCCCACGGTATGTCCATACTCCGGATGCCCCGGGGTCTGACTTCCCAGCTGTCTGAAGTTTTTTATCTCCTCCATGCTTAAGTCGTAACCGAACATATGCAGAAGCGAGTACAAGAGCATCGATCCATGCCCTGCCGAGAGCACAAATCTGTCTCTGTTGATCCAGTTTGGATTCTCTGGATTGTGCTTCATTATCCTGCTCCAGAGAGTGTAAGCCATTGGAGCCGCTCCAAGTGGAAGACCTGGATGCCCAGAATTGGCTTTTTGCACAGCCTCTGCTGAAAGAACTCTTATGGTGTTTACTGCTAGTCTATCTATGTTCAAAATAATCCCTCCTGTTTTCTTAGAATTAGATATACATTACATACCCTGAATCATAGCCCTTTAATACGTTTATTGCCTAAAGAAAAAAAGAGCCGGAGAAGTTCTCCAGCTCGTGACTAATCTAGCCTGTTATCTTGTATATATATTTTTTCAGTGCAACTATAGTCCCTTGGTCAGTAAGGGTGTAGACTTTCTTTCCTAGTTTAAAAAACTCGATATCCTCTAGAGTTAAGGCGCTGTAGTCTAGTGAAGAAGCTAGTTCTTCTTCACTGCCACTGTGTGACTCAAGCAAGTTGGAATCTACGCTAGTCTTGAATCCGTTGCCTTCGCTGTCTAGTATGAAGAAGTGGACTGTATTCCCTTCCTCTTTTTCAAATACTACTGTTCCGTTTTTTATCTTCTTGAAAGCATCCTTAACCTTTTCAGTATTCTCCATGTCAATACTGCCCCTTTCTTTACTTCAGCCAGTCTAGCTCGTAAGTGTTCGTAAACTTATCTATATACTCCTTGGCTTTCTCTTCAGAATTCTCTTCTACCCAGTGGACAATTATCTTGTCTCTGTTCTCATATGCATTTATAGCTATTGTGTCTCCCTCTAGGTGAAGTCCGCTGTATAGATCTATAAACTTCTCTCTAAGGCCATTTTCGGCAATACCTATATATTTCTTTTCTTGGCCGATCTCTATTATATAGAATCCCTTTAGTTTAGGGGCTTTTTCCACCGCTTCTGCTAGTGGAGCGCTTCCCGCTGTCTTTTTTTCATTTTTAAAGTAGTCAAATATTCTCATAGTATATAATTCCTCCTCTTGTGTCTCTATAGTAAATTATTATACCCATAAAATTAATATTAATTCTATTTTTTTTAATAATCCCGGTATATTTCCTCTTTTTTCTTTTAATGAAGCTTACTACACTAGTCTATTTTATGATTTTGTAGTATTATAGTTAATATGATTATCATGCAAGGAGTGGTTTTTTAAATGGAAAGAGAGAAAGATATAGAAGTTAAAGTTGACATAGACTCCGTAGAATACCAGAACTTTTCTAAAGCGCTAGACATAGTCAACAATCAGATTGTGGCCCTAAATGAAGAGCTGGCCAAGACTACAGATGTCAAAACAATGAATGAGCTTGGCGCCATACTCAAAGGCCTATTAGAAGATAGAAAGCATATTTGCAGAGAAGACGAGGCCACTATAGCTAGAGTCTTAAATTCAAATGCCTAGACATTTCTGGAGTCAATAGTTTTGAGTCAAAGGTAAATTTATTTGAAAAGGGGAATTTATTGATATGAAATTTTCTAACAGAATAAAGTCTGTTCAAGAATCTCCTATACGAAAGTTAGTTCCGATAGCTGATCGAGCAGAGAAAAACGGGAAAAAGGTGTACTACCTGAATATTGGGCAACCTGATATCGAAACACCTAGAGAATTTTTTGAGGCAGTTAATAATTTCGACAGAAAAGTGCTTGAGTACAGTTCGTCTCACGGACTTCCTCAGCTTTTAAAGGCCTTTTCCGAATACTATAGCAGTAAGAGTATCGACTTTACTCCTGAAGACATAATAGTGACTAACGGAGGTAGCGAGGCACTGCTGTTTTCACTCATGGTTCTTTGCGACCATGGCGATGAAGTTATAATCCCGGAGCCTTTCTATGCGAACTACAGTAGCTTTACAAGTTCGCTCGGCATAAAAGTATCCCCTTTTATAACTAAAGCAGAGGACGGATTCCATCTTCCTTCTATTGAAGCCATAGCTTCTCTTGTAAACGACAAGACCAAGGCATTGCTTATCTCAAATCCAGGCAACCCTACAGGCACTGTCTATACAAAAGAGGAAGTCAGGATGCTTGCCGACATTGCGAAAGAGCATGACCTTTTTATAATCGCCGACGAGGTGTACAGGGAATTTATCTACACTGAGACTGAATTTCTGAGCTTTGCGCATCTAGCAGATGTCGAAGACAGGGTCGTGATAGTGGACAGTATTTCAAAGAGGTTCAGCTCTTGCGGAGCTAGGATAGGATGCGTTGCCTCTAAGAACAGCGAGTTCATATTCGAGTTCTTGAAGCTCTGCCAGTCTAGGCTCTGTGTCTCTACTATAAACCAGGTTGGAGCGGCTGCGCTAAGCAGAGTCTCTCACGAATATATAGAGAAGGCAACCGTGGAGTACCACAAAAGAAGAGATATACTCTACTCTGCGCTCAGCAGCATGGAAGGCGTTGTATGCAGAGAACCTGAAGGGGCTTTCTATATAATAGCCAAACTTCCGGTTGAAAACTCAGAGGAGTTTGTAGTATGGCTCTTAGAGGAGTTCGATGTAGACGGCGAAACTGTGTTTTTGGCGCCGGCTGAAGGCTTCTATGAAACAGAAGGATCTGGGCTTGACGAGGTCAGAATCTCCTACGTGCTTGAGTCTGAGTCGCTTAAAAAAGCCATGAACGTTCTAAAGAAAGGCCTCGAGTCTTATCCTAAGAGAAAATAGATTTTTTAAAAGGGCATGAGTACTCATGCCCTTTTTTTGTTTTTATATTTTTGATTTTATTATCATTTATGATAAGATTTATTTTGAGTATTGTGTGTTGAACGTTATACAAAATAAAAGAAGCCTTTCGGCTTCTCTTCTATATATCCAGTTTGTTCAGTATGTCTCTGAGCGCTTTCGCCTCTTCAGCTGTAAGGGTAAGTCCCTTCCCCATCTTCTCGTGGCCTGGAGCCCAGTCCCTTAAGTCGTATTTGGCCGGCCTGTCATTCCAGCTAACCAAGTTCAGCTCTCTGCTCCATCCCTTGCTGTTCTCTGAAATCGAGCCCAGCTCTTCGCATATTTCGTACTTTATATCAGCCATCTCTTCACCTCCTACAAGAATCTATTGTACTGCTCGGCTGTCAGCTTAGATTTGCTTCCCGCCTTGAAAAACTCTTTCATCCCTTCAGTAAGCCTCTCCATAAAAGGCCTTATGTCCTCTGAGTCTATAGATGTCACACTGAGCCTGAAGCACTCGCTGTCTTCTCCGTTCAAGTCAAATACCATGGCCGGAGCTATAGATATATTTCTCTCCAAGAGATAGTCATAAAGCTCGTTTGAAGACTGTCCAGACGGAAGCTTGAACCAGAAATTGAGCCCTCCTTCTGGAAGAATATATTCTATCTCCTCCGGCATAAGCTCCTCTACCGCCTTTACCATTATCCTGTACCTTAGATCGTATACCTTGTTTATCCGCTTTATATTTTCATCCCAGTTCCCATTTCTCATATATGCGTCAAATGCCCGCTGTATAAGCCCTGGTGTAGATATGTCCGAGATATGCTTGGCCGAAAGTATGCCAGAGTACAGCTCAGACGGAACTACCATAAAAGCTATCCTGAGCCCAGGCATAAATAGCTTGGAAAAGCTCTTTATATATATCACTCTGTCCGCCTTGTCCATAGACTTCAGCGTCCTGTTCTGGCGGTTGTTGAAGTGAAGGTCGCTCAGGTAGTCGTCCTCTATTATATAGAAGCCATATTCCGAAGCGAGCTCTAGGAGCTTTTCCTTCTTCTTCTCAGAGTAAGAATAGCCTGTAGGGTTCTGAAAGTTAGGCATTATATATATAAACTTGGGCCTGAAGCTCTTCAGCTTGTTCTCAAGCTCTACCACGTCTATTCCATCGCTCTCTATCGGTATGCCTATGGCCCTAGCTCCCCTCGAGTTGAAAACGCCTATAGCACCAGTATAGGTAGGCGACTCTGTAAAGACTATATCTCCGTAGTCCACCATGGCCTTTGAAATTATATCTATGCCCTGCTGCGCTCCAGAGATTATCTGTATATTGTCTATACCTGTGCCTATGCCCAGCTTCTCCAGATAAGATACAAGAGACTTTCTAAGAGGTGTATAGCCCTTGCTTTCCTGGTATATAAAGGCATTGGCCTTGTCTCTGTCTAGCACCTCGTCTATTGCAGCTTTTATCTCCTCTACAGGAAACAGATTAGGAGTAGGGGCTGTGCTTCCAAAGTTTGCGATTCCGCTCGGCTCAAGCTCTTCCTCTGACTTCTCGACTTTATCCAGCTTCTTTACAAAAGAGCCGCTTCCCACCTTCTTGTATATAAAGCCGTCAGCCTCTAGCTGGTTGTAGGCCGTGACCACAGTCACATTATTCACCTCCAGCTTTTCGGCCAGCTTCCTTATGGTAGGTAGCTTCGTATCCGGGGGAAGCTCCCCATTCAGTATAAGCTCTTTTATTTCGTTGTAAAGCTGGTGGTATAGAAACTCTCCAGAATCCTTGTCTAGAGCTATCTTGTCTAATTTGCCCATTTTCTCGCCCCTTTCGAAACTCTAGCCTAAAAACTCCAAACTGTCTCCAAGTATCTTCACAAGCAGGTCTATACAGTGCTCCACGTCTGACTTGTAGATCGTCTCTGTAGGGGAGTGTACAAATCTAGTTGGAACAGAGATTACGCCTGTTGGAACTCCGCTCTTGGAAAGATGGATCGCCCCCGAGTCGGTGGCCCCGAACTCAAGTATCTCAAGCTGATAGTCTATGTCGTTCACCTTGGCCATATCCACCATGTAGTTTTTAACTCTAGGGTCTACAACTATCCCTCTATCCTTGAGCTTTATCGCCGCTCCCTTTCCAAGTCCTACGGCCAGTCTGCCATCTTCCGGGGTATCTCCGCTTCCAGTGATGTCAAGCGCCAGCCCGAACTCCGGCTCTATGGCATATGCAGCTGTTGTAGCTCCTCTAAGCCCGAGCTCCTCTTGTACTGTGAAAACCATATATATGTCGTTTTCGCTTTCTTTCAGCCTCTTTAGAGCCTCTATGCCCATATAGCATCCTATCCTGTTGTCTAGAGCGCCCGAGATTATCCTCTTCTCATCTTCGTGATAGTCGGATACATATACAGCGGAATCGCCTATCTCGACTGCTTTCTCAGCTTCCTCTTTTCCATCTGCCCCTATATCTATAAACAGATCCTCTAGCTTCAGCTTGTCTGTCTTTGCCTTCCCGTTCTTGTCTATAACACCCACAGTGCCGTTCTTGAAGACGACCCTTTGGTTAAGAGACAACACAGGGTCTATCCCGCCTATATTGGTGAACCTCAGGAAACCTTCATCCTCTATCTTTGTAACCATTACGCCTATCTGGTCCATATGGGCGGCAACCATTATGCGCTTTCCGCCTCCAACTTTTCTGCATATCAAGTTCCCCATGCTGTCTCTGCTGATCTCGTCTACATGGTCTTTCAGCTCTTCTTCTATGATGCCTGCTATCTCCGATTCGTCCCCTGACGGAGAGTATGCATTCACCAGTCTTTTCATAAGTTCAGTATTAAAGCTCAATATCTTTACCTCCTATCATGGCTATAGTCTTTTCCAAAAGTTTTGCTGTGTTTCTGTAGTCCTCCATGTCCATAAAGCTCACAGGTGTCTTCATGTACTTGCATGGAATGCCTATCTTCATCGCCTTGTTTCCGCCTCTAGCTGTCTGGACTCTAGCTCCGTCGGAGAAGATATGGTCCATTCCAGATATCTGTACAGGTATGGACTCCGCTTTTGCAAGCTCCAGTATGCGCCTTGAGAAGCTTAAGTCGAACATAGTCCTGAGCTCCTTTATGCTCACAACAGGACCTTTTCCAAGCTCCGAGTCCGATCCGTCCAGGATTATGGTGTATTCAGGATCTAGCTTGTAGACTGCCGGACCTCCTCCGAATATCCCGACTTCTCTCATAACAGTGAACACTCCATAAAACGAGTATTCCGTCTTTTGCTTTAAAAGCTCTACAAGCAAACTACAGGCCGCTCTTCCCTCCAGCGCCTTCCCCTTTACGAGGCTTTTCCCATACTCTCTAAACGCGCTATCTATGGCCACATAGTCTCCTATGCACACATGCTTTTCAGCTTCTTCCTTTTTTGAAGCTCCGATGTCTATATAGAGCTGGCTCACCTTCAAAGCTGTCTTTCTTTCGCTGCTGTCTTGTAGGTGTATAGGCTTAGCCCCAATTACTCCCTTTACAGCTTTTTCTCCAATTGAGGCCGCCTTTGACACCAGCATCCTTGTGTCGAAATTCCCAGCCGGCGTGAACTTGATCAGCCCGTCCGACGTTATCTTGGTCACCATAAGTCCAACCTCGTCCATAGGAGCGACAACGGCTATCTGTGATATGTCTGAAACGCCCTTCTTTCTGACTATCAGATTTCCTATGCTGTCAGTGTACATCTCGTCTACAAAGCCTTCAAGCTCGGCTTTTATCTGGTCTCTTACCTTCTTCTCTTGGCCGGAAACTCCATGGGTCTCCGAAAGTCTCTTTAACAACATGTCAATTCCTCCAGTTCGCTTTCGCATATTTCTGCTATAAACCTCGCAAGAAGCCTGCCCGAACTCTCCACGTCGTTCATATTCACAACCTCTATAGATGTATGCATATATCTAAGCGGGACAGCCAATAGCAGTGTAGGTATGCCGGCTTTTGTTATCTGTATAGACCTTGCATCCGTCCCTGTCTGGCCTGGGCTCACCTCTATCTGGTATGGGATATTGTGCTTTTTCGCAATCTCTATCATCTTCTCTCTTAGCCCTCTGTGCATATTCCCGCCTATAGTTATCCCGGAGCCTTTTCCCATCTCTATTGTCTCCTCGTCCGAAAGATCAGAAGTATGCCCGAAGGTCACGTCTACAGCTATTCCTATCTCAGGATCTATTTCATATGCGCTTGTAACTGCCCCTCTTGTTCCAACCTCCTCCTGCACAGACCCTACAAAGTAGACGTCTAGCTGATGGTTGTACTTCAAAAGCTCCGAGCCACACTCTAGGAGCACTCCAACGCAAGCCCTGTCGTCCATGGCCTTTCCGCTTATATGGTTTCCCTCAAGCGTTAGAAGCTCCCTGTCCACAGTGGCGGTAGTTCCTATTTCCACCATGGAAAGTGCCTCTTCTTTGCTCTTGGTCCCTATGTCTATTCTAAGGTCTTCTATAGGTATAGCTTTAGACCTGTCCTGCTCTTCTAAGCTGAACTTCTCCGGAACTATTACACCGTTTAACTTTCTCTCTCCATGCAGCACTACGTCCTGATAGAGCAGCGTCCTTGGGTCGAATCCCCCTATGGTGCTAAACTGTAGTAGTCCGTTCTTGTCGGCGTTGCTGACCATAAAGCCTATCTCATCTATATGGGCCATCAGCATTACCTTCTTGCCTGAACCGTTTCCTCGCTTTACTCCGACCACACTTCCCAGCTTGTCTATATAAGTCTCTTCGCAAAACTCCTTGAAGTAGCCCTCTGTAATCCCGGCTATATCCGATTCATATCCCGAAACTCCAGCTGAATTACTCAGCTTTTCTATCTTTTCTTTTAAATTCAATTCCTGTTCACCTCTCCAATTCAGCTTAATAAAAGCCCATCTGAAAAGATGGGCTTTTTTCTAGTTTGTCTTCTCGTAGAAGAACATCTTTGAAGATTTAAAATTATACCTTTCAGGCATTATTATCTGCTCTGTACTTCCAACAAAGAGCACTCCGTTCTTCACAAGAGCGTTGTTGAAGTTCTTGTATATATTGTCTTTAGCTTCTTCTGTAAAGTATATAAGCACATTCCTGCAGAGTATAAGGTCGCAATTGCTAGGATACCTGTCTTTAAGCAAATTCATCTGCTTGAAGTCCACGCATCGCTTTACCTCGTCCTTTACCTTGTAGGAGTTTCCAATCTTCTCAAAGTAATTGCTCTGAAATTCCTTTGGAAGGCTCTTAAGGCTCTTCTCAGAGTAAACACCCATCTTGGCCTTTTCGATGGCCCCCATGTCTATATCTGTAGCCATTACTTTTATGTCTTTCAAGTTGTAGAACTTGCTTAAAAGCATGACAAGAGAATATGGCTCCTCTCCTGTAGAGGAAGCACTGCTCCAAACTGTCAGCTTTCTAGATTTCTTCATAAGCTCTGGAATTATATCCTTTTCAAGCGTATTCCACTGTATAGGATTTCTGTAAAACTCGGATACGTTTATAGTGAGGTAATTTATAAACTCGTTAAACAGCTCCTTGTCTTTCTTTATAGCGGCGAAATAGTCGTCGAAGCTCTTGTATCTATTTCTGCTTATAAGCGACTCGATTCTCCTCTTCATCTGCTTTTCCTTGTAGCAAGAGAGGTCCAGCCCTATAAGGGAAAGTACATCTTTTTTAAACTTTTCATAATCACCCATGTCTGCTTCCCCTGCCCTACTTTAGTTTTTCTAGATCCACAAGGTCTCCTATAGTGAACTCTGTATCCTCGTTGTACTGCGAAAGGTCGATTTTTTCTTCTCTAGGCTGTGAAGACTTCTCTTTTGTCTCAGGCTTCTTTCCTTCAACCTCTTTTATGCTTAGCTCTATCCTTCTGTTTTCAAGGTCCATGCTCAGCACTTTCACCTTTACAACTTGGTCTACGCTCAATACGTCTGAAGGCTTGGCTATGTTCTCGTAGGCTATCTGCGAGATATGAACCAGTCCTTCCACACCTTCTATCACCTCTACAAAAGCTCCGAAAGGCATCAGTTTCTTGACGCTACCCTCTATTATATCTCCAACTTTGACTGCATCTGATACTTGGTCCCATGGTTGCGGCTTAAGCTGCTTCATTCCAAGCGATATTCTGTTGGCATCCCTGTCTACAGACTGTATTACAACCTTTACAGACTCGCCTTCCGAAACTACAGCCTTAGGGTCGTTCACTCTTGTCCAGGCCATGTCCGATACATGCAGAAGACCTGTAACGCCTTCTCCAAGATCTATAAAAGCTCCATAGCCCATGACCTTGTCAACCACTCCTGTAACCACTTGTCCTTCGTTTATAGTGCTCCATACATCGTCTCTCTTGGCCTTTACATTCTCTTCCTCTACCTGCTTGCTTGAAAGCACAAGCCTGTTCTTTCTTGAGTCTAGGTCTATTATTCTGGCGTTAAGCTCTGCATCCCTGTACTCGCTAAGGTCTTTTACGAACTTGACAGAAACCTGTGAAAGCGGTATGAACCCTCTTATTCCAAGCACGTCAACTACAAGCCCGTTGTCCTTAACTTCTGTCACTTTTACAGAGATTATATTCTTATTTTCATAAAGTGCTTCTACATCTTTCCAGCTGCTCTTCATAGCTGCTCTCTTCTTGGACAGCACTACGTTTCCGTCTCCGTCATTTGTATTTACAACCATGACTGTTATCTTATCGCCTTCTTTTACCTCTGCTTTAAGGTCCACATCTAAGTCATTAGAGTACTCTTCTTTAGATATTATTCCGTCAGCCATATAACCTATATTGACTATGACTTCGCTTGAAGTCACCATTATTACTTCTCCCTCTATTATGTCCCCTCTTCTGATGCTTACAAAGCTCTCCTCTAGGGCTCTTTCCATTTCACTCTTGTCATTTATATTGTTCATCTTATTAAAAACCTCCTCTATAATCCAGTCTGGAGTAGATGCTCCTGCAGTTATTCCAACTAGATCATATTTTTCAAATTTTTCTGTGTCTATTTCATCAGCTGTCTCTATAAAAAACACGTTTTCACAGTATTTTTCACTTATTTCAACCAGCTTTCTGGTGTTTGAACTGTTTTTTCCGCCTATCACTATCATGGCATCGGCTCTCTTGGCTAGGTCTACGCAGGAATCCTGCCTCTCTCTGGTGGCGCTGCAGATCGTATTGTAGATCTCGGCCGCCTTGGACTTTTTAGCTATGGCCTCAGAGAGCTGTTCAAACAACTCATTTCGCATCGTGGTCTGGGCGACTATGCATACCTCGTCTAGCTCCGGTAGTTTTGAGACGTCTTCCAGGCTTCCAATTATATACGCCTCGCCTCCACACCATCCGTTTATGCCTTTGACCTCAGGATGCGATGCATCTCCTATTATTATAACCTTTTTTCCGGCTTTAAAACAGCTTTCGGCCTTTTTTTGAACTTTTCTCACAAACGGGCACGTGCAGTCTACGACATCTATGTCGCTCTTCCTAGCTCGCTCGTATATCTCAAGGGGAACTCCGTGAGACCTTATCACAAGGCTGCCCTTGGCTTCTTCAGGCTCTTGCACTACGCTAAGGCCCTTCTTGTCAAGCACATCTACCACCTGCTGATTGTGTATAAGAGGGCCCAAAGACGAGACTACCGACTTCTCCTCTATCACGCTCATAGTGGTATCTATCGCCTTTTTCACTCCAAAGCAGAACCCCGAGTTCTTGGCTATTTCAACTTTCAAGCTATCACCATCCATTTGTCCAGCCATCAGAGGCTGTATATTTTCACAAGTATTTCCCGACTGAGCTCCACATAGTCTTCTGTCTCCAGTTTTTTGCCGTAGTACTGCTCGAAGCTAAACGGCTTTCCCACAGTTATCTTGAGCGGCTTTCTGAACTCGTACTCGGATTCTATGTGCACAGGTATTATAGGGGACTTAGACTTGATGCTTATCATACTTATTCCCGCTTTAGCCTTGCTTAAATCCATTTTTTCTGTCCTGGTCCCCTCGGGGAACATGGCGAAGAGCTCGCCTTTTTTCAGAAACCTTATTGCGTTCTTTATGGCGCTTACATCAGCGGACTCTCTCGCTACAGGAAAAGCCCCGAGCAGCTGCAGCAGTTTTCCAAGGAATATGTTCTTTTCAAAGAGCTCTTTCTTGGCCATAAAGAAGAGCTGCCTCTTGGTCACAAGCCCAAGCGCCACAGGGTCTAGCTGGGTCTTGTGGTTTGAGCATATTATATAGTTGCCCTCTAGCGGCACATTTTCCTTGCCAATCACTGTCACCTTGAACATTATGTTCATATACGCCTTGGTGGCAAGCCTCGCTATATTGTAAAAGCCCATGCTATTTTTTCCCGCCTCTCACTCTGCCTACTATGAAATCCACCACTTCTTCTATGTCCATGTCGGTTGTGTCCACTTCAACTGCATCTTCAGCCTTTACAAGAGGCGATATTTCCCTGTTCATATCTATCTCGTCTCTCTTCTCTATATCTCTTTTTATCTCTTCGTAGCTCTGGGAGCTCTTGTCCTCTTCGTACCTTCTCCTAGCTCGCTCCTCTACAGATGCATTCAAGTAAAATTTGTACTCGGCATCAGAAAGCACAGTGGTACCTATGTCTCGCCCGTCCATTATCACAGACTTGCTATTGGCTATCTCCCTCTGCTTGGAAACCAGTATCTCCCTTATCTCTCCTATCTTGGCCACAGATGAAACGTTTTGATTTACTTCAGAGCTTCTTATCTCCTCGTCTACGACTCTTTCGTCCATGTAGATATGGTTCTCCCTGAAGTCTATGTCCGTGTCCTTTAAAAGCTCCACCACACTCTGGCTGTCTGATATATCTGTGCCTGTGCTTAAGGCTTTAAGCGTAACAGCCCTGTACATGGCCCCTGTGTCTATATACTCAAGTCCTAGCTTCTGGGCTACTATCTTGGATATGGTGCTCTTCCCGGCACCGGCTGGTCCATCTATAGCTATAGAATATTTCTCCATATATTGCTCTGTCTCCTTTATGAATTTATTCCCGCCAAGTACCCTGTGGAATAGGCTACCTGGAGATTGTATCCTCCTGTCAAGGCGTCCACGTCTATGGTCTCTCCTGCAAAGAAAAGTCCCGGCACAAGCTTGGACTCCATAGTGGAAGGGTCTATCTCGTCTGTAGAGATGCCTCCCGATGTGACTATGGCCTCGTCTATAGGCCTGAACTTCTTGAACTTAAGCCTGAAGTCCTTTATAAGCTCGACAAGCGCCTTGCGTTCTTCTTTGCTTATCTGATTTACAAACTTCTCGCCGTCTATATTAGACAGTTTCACCACAACAGGTATGAGCTTGCTCGGGAACAGATCCCCTAGCGAGTTCTTGAACTGCTTTTTGGAGTATTTCTCGAAGTCCTTTATTATCCTGCTCTCAAGCTGCTTGTGGTCAAGCGCTGGCTTCAGGTCTATTGATATCTCTATGTGCTTGTCTATATGGCGGTTTATATAGTTACTCATGCTGAGCACCATAGGCCCCGATACGCCGTAGTGGGTGAATATCATCTCCCCGAAGTCCTCGTATATCTTCTGCTTTCCGGCATAGGCTTTCAGGCTCACATTTTTAAGGGAAAGTCCTTGAAGCTCTCCTATCCAGTTTTCCGAAACTTCGCACGGCACAAGCGCAGGCTTTATCGCCACCACCGTATGTCCTAGAGATTTTGCAAACCTGTAGCCGTCACCTGTAGAGCCTGTAGAGCTGTAGGATTTTCCGCCTGTCGCAATCACTACAGAGTCGAACTCCTCTTCAATTCCGTTCGAGACAAGCGCAAATCTCTCTCCGCATTTTTCCAAGCTAGATACAGGACTTTCCAGGCGCACTTCCACTCCCTTTGAATCCAGGAATTTCTTAAGCGCCTTTATCACGTCACTTGACTTGTCGCTCTCGGGAAAAACCCTGTTTCCTCGCTCCACCTTGGTGGCCACGCCATAGGACTCTATTAAATTCACTATGTCGTCGTTGGTGAAGGAGTAGAATCCGCTGTACATAAAGCTCTTGTTCACAGCTATGTTCTCTATAAGCTCCTCTATAGGGGCTGCATTCGTTATATTGCATCTGCCTTTTCCAGTTATAAACAGCTTCTTGCCCAATTTTTCGTTTTTCTCAAACAGCACCACGCTGTTTCCGGAAGCGGCGCTGTTTCCTGCGGCTATTATACCTGCAGGGCCCCCTCCTATCACTGCAACTCTTCTGCCCATAAAATTCTCCTATCTTGAAAGATGAGCTGTGTCGTTAAAATATCTCATCACTGTATTGTAGTCTCCAAACTCTATCATGGTTATGCCTGTGTTGCTTATGCTGAAGTTTCCGTACTTTGAAAGGTCTATGCCTAGAAGCCCGAGTATCATGGCCTTTATGGCCGTTCCATGTGACACAAGAAGCACGTTTTCAGAGCTGTCGCACTGCTTTATCCTGTCTATAGCTTTAAGCATCCTGTCCTGAACCTCTGAAAGCACCTCGGAGCCCTCTACCTTGAACTCATGAGGTCTTTTTTTCCAGAGCATATACTCTTCTCCGTTTTGCTCTGCCACTTCCGAAAGCAGCCTACCTTCCCAATGACCAAAGCACATCTCTTTGAAGTCTTCGTCCACTTTCGGACTAACTCCTAGCTCTGCTCCCACTACTTCTGCTGTAAGCTTAGCCCTCTTGAGTGGGCTTGCATATATGCTTCCTATTCTCTCGCCTTTAAGTCTGGCTCCGGCTAGTCTTGCCTGCTCAACGCCTTTTTCTGTAAGCTCTGAGTCTTTGCTTCCCTGCACCTTCCCCGTCAAGTTCCAGTCTGATTCTCCATGTCTAAGCAAGTAAAGTCTTCTCATCTTATCTCTCCTCATTCTAAAAATTCGCTGTATCTATCTAATTTCTGAACTATATCCTCTACAGATATAAACCTAGCTTCCCTTAAAAATTCCTTCCCGTCTATATAGCCTATTATGGCTGGGACAGTGTAGACTGAAAGCAGGCCCCTGAGCTCTGGGAATGCCGAATACTCTACCTTGAAAAACTCCAACTTGTCGTACTTAGCCATAACTTTCTCTATCTTGGGATAGAGGTCCACACATACAGAACAGGACTCTGCCCCTATATATATGACTCTGTTTGATTCGCTTTTTAAAAACTCGTCGAGTTCAACTTTTGAAACTATCTCTCTCAAATTGATCCCCTCTCTTTCAGTACAATTATACCATAGTTTTTTATAGTTTTTTTGTCTTTTATTATATCAATTATGATAAGATTTGTTTTGATATTTTATCGTAAAAAAAAGAAGCCCTGAGGCTTCCTATCTCTCCCACCAATTGTAGTTCCATGCGCTTGGCCCTATGGCCCTCGACTTGTAGCCGCTCTTTTTCAAGTAGTCCAGTATTCCCGGCAGCGCGTCTGCAGTCTGGCTTTTGTCGTGGAAGAGCACGACAGGCGCTATGCCCTGCCAAACCTTAGGGGCTATGTTTGGAACCACGTTTCTGTAGATTTGGCTGCTGCTGCTCTTGTAGTCCAAGCTGTCTATATGCCAGTCCCAGACCCTGTACCCTGCAGATCTGAGAGTCCAAAACTGCGAGGATGTCATAAGCGGCTTTGAGCCGTAAGGCACCCTTACAAGGTCTGTGGATACTCCGAATATGTTTTTAAGGTTGTTGTTTTGGGCGCTCATCTCGTTTAGAACGGAGTATGCGCTCCCTGTCAGGTAGAGCTTGTTCTTGTCGTGGCTTATGCTGTGAAGCCCCACGCTGTGGCCTTCCGATATTATCCTCCTGGTGTACTCAGGGTATCTCTTCATATTTCCGTCTAGCAGAAAGAAAGTCGCCTTCATATCGTACTTCTTGAGTATGTCGAGTATCCTGGGCGTGTTGGCGTTGGGCCCGTCATCGAAGGTAAGGTAAACAGTGGGGTATTTTGCCTCTTCGGCCTTTCTGGCTTCCTCTTCCTTGGCCTTCTTCTCCTCTAGGTATAGCTTGCGCTCGGCGTCTATAGTACCTTTTATCCTGTTGTAAAGCTCTTCCTCACTCTCTACAGCTTCATTTGAATTCGACACAAACCTGGCTATAGGCCCGTTCGCTATGTAGCTCACCTCGTAGTCGAAATGCTCCGCTATGGCCCTGAACTGCGCCATGGTCCTCTGGTTCTTGACGTAGACTTTGGCGGTGATTTCATCTCCGTTTGAGAACTTCAGCTTGTCGCTCCCCAGGTATATATCACACCATTTGCCGTCTTTCCTCAAGACCACCTTGTTCTCAGTTGCGTTCCACTCGACTTCCATGCCCATAAGCTCTGAAAGAGTCCGTACAGGCACAAAAGTCCTCCCCTCTATGACTTCTGGTTTTGCATCTGTGAAGTTAACATAGTCGTTGTCCTTTACAACCACTATAAAGTCGGGGTACGACGCTGAGAACGCGGTTCCTGACATAAACAGAGTCATCATAAAAAACATAGCCAAAACCATTCTGATTGATTTTCTCATCATAATCCTCCTCTAATTTCAGTATGAATTTATATACCCACAAAGTGAATCATTACCCGAGAAATCATCTAAAGTCTATGTTAGGTTTTGCTCCTTACCCTCTATATATATCGTCGTATACGTTGTACTCTTCCCATATTCCCTCTAGCTCCTTGAAGTACTCTGTTATCTCGGTCTTCATCTCCATGCCTATCCCGACTATAAGCGAGTTTATAAGGCTCATAGGCGCTACAAGCGAGTCCACAAAAGAGTGCATATTGCTGACAGCATAGAGTATATAGTCGGCCATGGCTGAAATAGGCGCCGTGTCGCTGTCTGTTATGGCCACTATCTTGGCTCCCTGTCCCTTGGCGTACCTCACGGCTTCAAGCGTCCGTTTCGAGTACCTCGGGTAGCTTATCCCTATCACCATATCGCCTTCCCCTATGCGGAGAAGCTGCTCGAATATGTCGCTTATGCCAAGGCTCACCACCTGCACGTCGTCTAGCATTACCCTGAGGTAGAAGCCTAGGTACTCCGCCAAGGCGTTTGAGCTTCTAAGCCCTATTATATACACCTTTCTGGCCTTCAGTATGCTGGCTACAGCCTGCTCGAACACCTCTACATCTATCTCGTCTATGGTGTTCCTTATATTGTCCATGTCTTTTTTCAGGACTTTCTTTATGGCCACTCCCTTGTTGGAGTAGTCGTCCATGCCTATCCTCTGGACCGTCGTCAGCTTGTTCTTTATGAGCTCCTGGAGTGCATCCTGGAGGTTCGGATATCCTGGGTAGCCCAGCGTATTTGCGAACCTTACAACTGTAGACTCGCTCACGCCGACTACCTCCCCTATCTTGGCCGCCGTCATAAAGGCCGCCTTGTCGTAGTTGTCTATTATATATCTCGCTATGAGTTTCTGCCCCTTGCTGAGGCTTTCAAACTCTTTTCTTATATTGCTGATTAAATCTTTTTTTTCCTCTTCTGTCATCTCGTATTCCTACTTTCGGAAGCCTAAGTTTATATTTTTCTCTAGAAGGCCGTAGTTAGTCAGGTCGAACTGCAGGGGAGTTACAGATATATGCTTGTTGGCTATAGCTATTACATCGCTCTCCTCCCTGTTTTCAAGCTGCTCTGGAACTCCTGACATCCAGTAGTAGTCTCTTCCCATAGGGTCTTCCCTCTTTACAAAGGAGTTCTTGTACCTCTGGACTCCCAGCTCAGTTATCTTTATCCCCTTTACGTCTTCTAATTCAACAGAGGGGATGTTTATATTCAGCAAGCTGCTTTTAAGCTCTTCATGGTTCAGTATCTCTTCAAAAAGCCTTGGGACGTAATGCGATGCCACGTCGTATTTTAGCTGGCCGCTTCCCGCAAGCGAAAGGGCCATCGAAGGTATCCTGTGAAGCGCTCCCTCCACAGCGGCCGACACGGTTCCCGAGTACAGCACGTCTGTGCCTAAATTCCCGCCGTTGTTTATGCCTGAAACCAGCATGTCCGGCCTTACCTCTAGCAGATGCTCGACACCTATCTTCACGCAGTCTGAAGGCGTTCCGGACACGCTCCAGGCCTTTACACCTTCGCTAAATCCCTCTATGCTTTTGACCCTGAGTGGCTGATGCATAGTTATGCCGTGCCCTACAGCGCTCTTCTCGCTGTCCGGGGCCACTACATATATATTCCCAAACGCCTTCAAGCTGTCTACTAGCGTCTTGATTCCAACAGCGTCTATTCCATCATCATTCGTAACTAGTATATTCATATATACTCCCCCTAATTTTTCTAGCGTTCTGCAAGTTTCTCGAGCTCGGAATCAGTCATATATCTCCACTCGCCTTCCTGTATGTCTCCAAGTCTTAAGCTGCCCACCTGCGTCCTCCTGAGCGACTTTACAGGATGGTTTATGGCCTCGCACATCTTTCTGACCTGGCGGTTCCTGCCTTCTCTGATCTCTATCTCCACAAGCGACTCGTCCGAAAACTGCCTAAGGAGCTTTATCCTAGCCTTTGCAGTTGTGTAGTCTTCTATCTTAAGTCCATCTCTGAACCTCTTCATCTCCTGCTCTGTCGGTATGCCCTTGACCTTGGCTATATACTTCTTGTTTATCCTATGGCTGGGATGTGTCATTTTATTGGTGAACTCCCCGTCATTTGTCAGTATGAGAAGCCCCGTGGTGTCGTAGTCCAGCCTTCCTACTGGGTATATCCTCTCTTCCACACCCTCTACAAGGTCTAGTACCGTCTTTCTCCCGAACTGGTCGTCTGCAGTTGTCACATATCCCGAAGGCTTGTTCAGCACTATATAGACCTTCTCCTCTTCCGGAACTATGCGCTTTCCGTCGTACTCGACTATGTCGCCATCCTCCACTTTAAAGCCAAGCTCTGTAACTGTATTGCCGTTCACTCTGACCTTGCCCTCTGCTATAAGCTCTTCCGACTTTCGCCTAGAAGCCACCCCGCAGCTGGCCATATACTTTTGCAACCTCATAATCAATCAGTTCCTTCCTCTTCTTGAATTTCCAAATTCTCATCGCTTTCCAGTATAGGCAGCTCCTTTATAGACCCCAGTCCGAAAGCCCTTAGAAACTCGTCTGTAGTTCCGTAGAGTATCGGCTTTCCTGGTTTGTCCAGCCTTCCCACTTCAGCTATGAGCTGTCTGTCTGCAAGTGTCTGAACCGCTTTGTCGCATTTTACGCCACGTATATCCTCTATCTCTGTCTTGGTTATAGGCTGCTTGTATGCAACTATTGTAAGCGTCTCAAGCGCAGCGTTCGATATGCCCTTGTTCTCTTTTCTGTTGTGCAGCTTCTTTACATACTCGAAATGCTCGAGCCTTGTGCTCAGCTGATAGGACTGCTCTGTCCTGACTATCTGGATGCCTCTTCTATTGTAGTTGAATTCGTCTCTCATCTCTTCTATTATCTTTACAAGCTCTTGTCTTGGGGTTTCAAGTATCTTCTCTATCTCTCTTATGTGGAGAGGCTCCCCCCATGTAAAGAGAAGTCCCTCTATAACGGCTTTTATCTCTTTTATGTCCATATTAAACTCTCCTACTCAATATCACGTCGCCAAAAGGCGTGTCCTGCCTAAATGCTACCTGACTTCTCTTTATCAGCTCCAGCAGAGCTATAAACACAGTGACTATCTTGTTTCTGCTGACAGGAGCGGCGTTTTCAAAGAGCTTTTCAAACGTAGTGTCTTTTCCTGTGTGCAGCGAACGCAAGATAAGCTCCACTCCCTGCTCTATCGTCAAATCGTCTCTCTGCACTCTTGTAAACACCTTCTCTTCCTCGTCTTCTTCCACCATGCGCTTCTGCTTTTCTTCGTACTTTAGGACCACTTTTCTGTAGGCCTCTAGCAGCATGTCCACTTTAAGCCCCTCTGTGCTAAACGGCTCCTCCTCCAGTATGACTTCCTCTTTGAGCCTGTAGTAAACCTTGCTGTATACTTCGTTTCTCTCCTTTAGCTCGCCCGACGCAAGCTTGTACTTCTTGTACTCTATGAGCTTTCTCACTAGCTCTTCCCTCGGGTCTTCCTCCTCCTCTTCCTTCTTGGGCTTTGGCAGAAGCATCCTCGACTTTATCTCTAGAAGTGTGGAGGCCATCAGTATAAATTCGCTTGTGACGTCTAAGTTAAGGTCCTCCATAGCCTCCACATAATCTATATACTGCTCCGTGACTTCCGATATAGGTATGTCGTATATATCTATCTTGTTTTTGTCTATAAGGTGGTACAGAAGGTCCATAGGTCCTTCAAACTTTTCAAGTACTATGCTGTATCCCATCTATTCCTCCTAAAATACCAGCGTCTGGGCTACTCTAAGCAGTATCCCCAGCGCCCAGTTGAGTGCAGGTGTCAGTATCCTTCCCAGTCCCCCAGTCAGCAGAAGTAGCACCAGCAGTAGATACATATATCTCTCGTACTGGTAGAACTTGATCTCGTACTTCATAGGCAGCAAGCTAGCAAGCACTTTGGATCCATCTAGCGGCGGAACCGGTATCATATTGAAAAGCCCCAGCACCAAATTGTACTGCATCGCATAGAAAATCACTTTTGAAACCATAGTGCTCGCTCCGAACTTAACTGTCAGAGCCATTATCAAGGCGAAAACGGCTGCAAGCACGAAGTTCATGGCAGATCCAGCTATAGATACTAGTATGACATCTCGCTTTCTTCGCTTCAGGTTTCTATAGTCCACTGGAACAGGCTTCGCCCATCCGAAGCCTACAAATATCAACATCAGAAATCCTATCGGATCTATATGAGCTAGCGGGTCTAGTGTGAGCCTCCCTCTCGCCTTGGCTGTATTGTCCCCCAGAATATAAGCCATATATCCATGAGCCAGCTCGTGAAAGCTTATGGCCACCAGGAGCCCCGGCATTATGGTCAATGTGTCTATAAGCCAGTTTATGATCCCGTTCATTTGAAACATTTAATCATCTCCATCTATTTTTATCTAATATTAAGTATACGTCAAAGTGGCCAAGTATTCAATACTTGGCCACTTTGACGATTCCTATATTTGATTTATTTGACTCTCAATAAGTCTTTATTCCATCTCTGTCTACTTTTCCAAGTATCAGCTTTCTCTTCGGAACGAAGTGCTTTGAAATAGAGTAGGCCAACTTCAGCTTTTCGCACGCCGCCTTTCCCACTTCCTCGTCGTTGCAGTGGATGTAACCTATTATATCTCCAGCCGCTACAGCATCGCCTATCTTTTTCGAGATGACTACACCAGCTGAAAGGTCTATTTCGCTCTCTTTTGTCTCTCTTCCGGCTCCCACCATAAGGGCCGTCTTTCCGACTTCCTCAGCCTCTATGGCTTCCACATGGCCGAATGCGTCGGATCTGACTTCCAGCACATGCTTGGCCTTTGGCAACTTGGATATATCCTCTATCTGCTCTATATTTCCTCCTTGAGACTCCACCATCTCTAAGAACTTCCTGTATGCAGCGCCCGACTCAAGCGTGTCTAAAAGCTTGGCTCTAGCCTCCTCTTTTGTCTTTGCGGCATTCCCAAGCAGTAGAAGCTCCTCTCCCAGCACAAGGCAAAGCTCTGTCAGATCTTTAGGCCCGTTGTTCTTCAGCGTCTCAACAGACTCTGCGACCTCTAACGCATTCCCCACTGTGTTTCCAAGTGGCTGGTCCATATCTGTAAGATAGCATACAGTCTCTCTGTCGAAGCTCTGTCCTATCCTGACCATCTCGTTTGAAAGCTCGTATGCGTCGTCTAAGTTTTTCATAAAAGCTCCACTTCCGACTTTTACATCTATGACTATGGCATCCGACTTAAGCGAAAGCTTCTTGCTCATAACGCTCGCAGCTATAAGCGATATATTGTCTACAGTGGCGGTTACGTCTCTAAGCGCATATATCTTCTTGTCCGCAGGGGCTATATTGCCGCTTTGACTGCAGATACAGAGCTTGGTCTTGTTTATTATAGCTAGAAACTCCTCTTCTGTAAGCTGAGTTCTGAACCCCTCTATAGAGTCCAGCTTGTCAAGCGTTCCTCCCGTATGGCCAAGTCCTCGTCCAGACATCTTGGAAAAAGGAAGTCCACAGGCTGCCACCATAGGCCCCAGTATGAGCGTCGTCTTGTCTCCGACTCCTCCGGTGCTGTGCTTATCCACTTTCCTTCCGTTTACCCCCGAGAGGTCCACTGTGTCTCCTGACTCAAGCATCGCCTTTGTGAGGTGCTCTGTCTCTTTTCTGCTCATCTTGTTTATATATATGGCCATCAGAAGCGCCGACGCCTGGTAGTCTGGAATTTCCCCTGAAGTATATCCCTCTATGAAATAGCTTATCTCCGCCTCTGAAAGCTCTTTTCTGTCACGCTTTTTCTGAATTATATCGTACATTCTCATATTCTCTTCCCCCTAGATTCTCTCCAGTATTCCAAGCACAAGAGCCACAAACTTCTCTCTTGCTATTTCGCTTGTCTCTATGACCTCGCTGTGGTCTAGAGGCTTGTCCAGTATCCCGGAGGCCATATTGGTTATGCACGATATCCCAAGCACCCTGATTCCACCGTGGTTTGCAACTATGACTTCCGGCACTGTAGACATTCCAACTGCGTCCACTCCCAGCGTCTGTAGCATCCTGACCTCTGCTGGTGTTTCGTAGCTAGGCCCTGTAACCCAAGCATATACACCGCTCTTCAAGTCAGTCCCCTGAGACTCTGCAACTGATTTAGCTATTTGCATCATATCTCTATCATAGGCCCTGGACATATCTGGAAAACGGTTGCCGAGTTCGTCGTAGTTTATGCCTATAAGCGGGTTTCTAAGCGAGAAGTTGATGTGATCCTCTATGAGCATCAAGTCCCCAGGCACGAAGTCCATGTTGCTTCCCCCTGCGGCATTTGTCACAACTATCTTCTTCACTCCCAAGCTCTTCATGACTCTCACCGGAAAAGTAACCGACTCCAGGTCATAGCCCTCGTAGTAGTGGAACCTGCCCTTCATGGCCATCACGGCTTTTCCCTTAAGCGTTCCGAACACAAGTGCTCCCTCGTGGCCTTCCACAGTGGAGACAGGGAAATGCGGTATGTCCTTGTACTCTATCTTTACTGCGTCTTCTATCTCATCCGCCAAGCTTCCAAGTCCTGACCCAAGTATAAGCCCTATCTCTGGCGATACTCCTGTTTTTGAACTTAGAAACTCTCTTGTTTGATCTATTTTTTCGATTATATTCATGCTATCCCTCCGTCTTTTATCTCTCGTATACGGATTTATACCCAGCTTTTAAGGCTTTCACCATTTTATCTGCGGTGAAACTTGCCATCTCTATTTCGACCTTGGATGGGTCTTTCTGTAGACTTCCTTCAGCTTCTGGTCGCATTTAAGCTGGTATATCTGGGTGGTGGATATATCCACATGTCCCAATAGGTCCTGTATCGACTTTATGTCGGCCCCGTTTTCAATCATGTGGACAGCAAAGGAATGCCTCATAGTCAGCGGATTTATGTTCTTGTCTATGTTTGCAACCTTGGCATAGTCTTTTATCATCTTCCAGAGGCCCTGCCTCGTAAGCTTATCGCCTCTCATATTCAGAAAAAGCGTTTCGCTGTCGGATTTCTCTAGCACATGTCTTCCGTACTTCAGATACTCCTGAAGCTCAGCTTTCGCTTTTTTGCTTATAGGCACATATCTCTCTCCGTCTGAGCTTTCGCTGCATTTGACGTACTCCAGCTCCAGATTTATGTCATCTAGCTTAAGCTCCACAATTTCGCTTACCTTTAGTCCACTTCCGTACATTATCTCGAGTATGGCCCTGTCCCTGATCCCCTTTATGCTGTTTGTGTCTGGAGCGCATAGCAGTCTCTCTACTTCGCTTATAGTTAGCGTCTCTGGAGTCTTCCGCTCCTGCTTGGGCGACTTTATATTTATAGTCGGGTCCTTGTCTACAGCTCCGGAGTTCATCAAAAACTGATAAAAGCATCTTATAGATGCTATTTTTCTAGATACAGTGGCCACAGAAACTCCTCGACTCTCTATGGCCATCTTATATGAAAGTATATCTGTCTTGTTGACTTCATTTAGGGGCTTTTTGCACCACTCCATATACTGCCTTATGTCCGCCATATAGCTAGAGACTGTGCTTTCAGAGCTCATCTTTTCATTTTCAAGAAAACCCTTAAAGCCATACAGGAGCTTTTCAGTTTCCATAGCTACAAACCTCTTTCTCTCTCATAAGGTGCATCACACCTATTATGCTCTTTGCGTCTTGAAGCTCAGATAAGAGGCTCCCTAGCTCTTCTATTCTGTACTTCTCGACCTCCAGAAACTCGCCTTCATCCAACGCTTCACCTACAAATTCAAGCTCTTTCGCAATATACACGTATACCTTTTCGCTACAAAATCCAGGCGCAGTGTAGAATTCAGAGAGCAGCTCTATACTCCCAGCTTTGTAGCCAGTCTCCTCCCTTAGCTCTCTTTCCGCACACTCTAGAGGGTCCTCCCCCGCTTCCAGTTTCCCAGCTGGAAGCTCGAGGAGCTCCTTTTCCATGGCCTTTCTGTACTGCCTGACCATCAGCAGTTCGCCCGAGTCTGTGACAGCTACAACTGCCACGCCACCGCTGTGCTCCACTATCTCTCTCTTAGAGCTGCTTCCGTCTGGAAGCTCCACCGTGTCAAGCCTCAGCTTGAGTATTTTTCCGTCGTATATATCCTTTGAATCTATGGTCTTTTCCTCGAATTTTGCCAACTTACTCGCCTCCAAGCTTTACTGCATAGTTTGCAACTGCGCCAAGTGTCTCGAAAAAGGCTCTGTCTTCGTCGTAGCCTCTTCCCATCGTCTTTATCCTAAGATTGTAGCTGTCCAGCGACTCTTTCAGATCGCTTCCGTCTTCAAAGCAGATGCTGTGAAGAGTTCCCAAGCCGCTCTGCTCTATCTGGGACTTTATAAAGCTGTCTTCCTCCTGCCCCAGCTTTGGAAATACAAGTTCAGTCGGCTTGTTCATTATCTCTCCGAATATGGTCAAGCTGTGATGGCTTATGCCCCTGTGCCTGATTCTCTTGTCTGCAAAGCTCAACCTAGGCACCGAGATAGACCTTCCTCCAAGGCTTTTCACGGCATCAGAGATATAGCCCTGCTCTATTCCGCTGAAACCGTACTTGGTGCCTGTTCCAGCTATTCCTGGTCCCATGGCCACTATCGTCACATCGCTCTTTAGCACTTCCTTGGCCACTACAAGCGCTGTATATATGTTCACAGTCTCGTAGTCTCCTCCAAATGCCTGTCCAGAAGTTATAGTATTGTCCACTATCCCCTTTGCCTTGAGGTCGGTGACCGTCTTGCTGAAGTCTATAGGAAGAGCCCCTCCATCTGTCATTATGTAGTTTATCTTTGTCTCAGGGCTCTTGCACTTTATATGCGAGGCTATAGGCGCCAGCATGCTGTGAAGCGTGCCTATTATAAATAAAGAGCCTTCAAGCGACTTAAAATTCTTTACAGTCTCGTAGTGAGGACTGTCCTCTTCTTCGCAGGCCATGCACTTAAGCTGCATAGGCGTATACCTAAGTTTCATTATATGCCCGCTGCCTGAAAGGTCCTGAGATTGAATACTCTCGTTTGCTATTACGAAGTGCTGCCCTCCAGTCCCAAGGTTCAGCTCTACAGCAGTTGTGTTTAAAACCAGCTCGTCTCCGAGCTTAGGCCTGCCTGTAAGCTCCACGTAGTTCACTGCGTTCTGGATTTCACCCTCTATATTGACTTTGAGCCAGTATATCTTTTCATTAGACTCAACTATCTCGGCCACCTGGCCTCTCTTAAACGATATCATTTCCATCTACCTTCTTCCAAATTTATCTATTGTCTTGAGCAGCTTGTTGGACTCTATTATCTTGGTAAAAGAATAGAACTCCGAAATCACATGAAGCGCCACCAGCACTCCAAGGTACACAAGCTTTGTAGCAAACGGGCTCGTCATAGCTGCAAAGACTCCAAGCGTAATGCCCATGGCGTTCGAACCTACGTCCCCCAGCATCGACTTGGCTCTTAGATCGTATCCTATATAGGCAAGCACCACACCTATGGCTGAAATCATCAAGAAGCTGTAGACGCTAAAAGCGGATGTCAGAATCGTCACAACCCCTAGAAATAGAAACGCTTTACAAGCCCTGCCCGGCCTTAAGTCGAACAGATTTATTATGTTGGTAAAAAGCGCTACAAGTAGCGTGTTCACGCCCAGCTCTATGATTCCACCTGAGATTGGAAGCGAGATAAGGAACCCTATCCCAAATCCAGATATGGCCTTAAGCCCTCCAGTCGTCAGCTTTCCGCCTAAAAGCGACTTTATATGGCCTTTGAAGCCCTTGGTGCCTTTGTCCCCTATGAGGTCGTCCATAAGGCCCACAAACCCCATAGACAGAACTCCTAGTACCAAACTATACACTACCTTGAAGTCCTGCTTAAAATAAAGGTTTGCAAGCATAACAGCTGTGACCTGAGACAGCACATAGGCTATGCCGAGCCCTACCGGTATCTTCTCACCTCTGTAGTTTTCAGCTGTAGAGTCAGCTTCTAAGAGCATTCTGTATATGAGCGTCTGAAATGCGAACATTATCACAAATCCCAGCATTAAGACCATGATTTTTTCTAATACCATGAAAATCTCCCCTTATCTCTTGAATGGTATGACTATTAGAGTCTTGAGTATGTCCCAAAACTGTCTTCCTCTGTGTACAAATCCGCTTATGTCTCTGCCTGTTTCTGCATGTGTCATGTCCACTTCCACCTCTACGAGTTTGTACCCCTGTCTCAATGCCTCTACAGTCATAGCCACTTCTATTCCAAACCTGTCCGGGATGTAGGAGATCGAGTCTATCACTTCTCTCCTGTAGACTCTCTGCCCAGAGAGAGTCGTGTCTATCTCCTGCTTTGTATAGAAGTACACACCTCTCTTCGCAAGCTGCTTTACCAGCCCAAAGCCTCCCTTTTTCTTCGCCTTGCCAAATTTGGCTATGGTGAAGTCTGCATCTCCCTCTATGACAGGAGCTATGAGCTTTGAAAGCTCGCCAGCGCTTGATCCTAAATCGCCGTCAAGCAGAGCCACAGCTTCGCTTTCAGAGAGCTTAAGCCCTTCTCTTATGGCCTTTCCTTTCCCGCCGTTCTGCTTCATCCTGACTAGCGTCACATCCAGCTTCTCGGCTATGTCTGCCGTTCCATCCCCAGATGCGTCGTCCACTACTATTATCCTCTCTACATATTCAAGGTTTTTCACTGCATTCACAGTGCTCTCTATCCTGTCTCGTTCGTTATAAGCTGGTATTATCACATCGACTCTGCTGTCCATTAAAGTCCTCCCTGATTTTCCATAAGGCTGTCCAGCTCAGGGTAGACTCCTGTAGCTGTATCTTTGACTCCGTAGTTTCCGCTAATTCCTCTGAGCACTAGGACTAGAGAAGTCTTCCCGAGAGCCGTCTCCACATTGTCCACTGAAGATATCCTGTAGCTCTTGTAGTCTTCTATCTGGCTTATCTGAACGTCCGATCTCTCTATGCCTGCCGCCATCTTGCCCATTTCCTTGATCTTGTCTACAAGGCTTTTGGAAAGCTTTGCGGACTGCTCGTTCTCAACTTTAGATCCTCCAGTCAAGACTATCGAGTCCACCGCTACTTCATATGACCCTGACATAGCTACATATCCTTCTTGTACAAGTCTATCTATAACTTGAGATTTCTCGCCTCTTGAAAGCGTCGACACCAGCTCAGAAGAGATCATATCATATAGCTCTCCTTCAAAGTCCACTCCGACTATCTCTTTGTATATGGCCCTTATAGCGTCTTCATCTTCTGAAATGCTTCCCTTTATATTCGTCACAGAGCCGACTTTAGCTCCTGCAAGCTCAAGTCCTTCGACTACATCCGAGTAGTTGTAGTCTCCATTAACCCCGACTATGGCTATGTTTCTCCCTGCAAGCGCATCTTTCACAAGCAGTGGATACGCGTCCTGAAGAAAAGCGTTTATCTGCTCATTCTTCGCCTTTATAAGCTCCATGTCTTGCTTTGTATTCTCGCTCTGCTGCTTCAGTTCGTCAAACTTGGCCTCTAGCTGATTGACTATATCGTCTTTCTGGCTTGAAACCAGCCCTTGAGCGTCAAGCATAAAGCCCATAAATATTCCTATCCCCAGCGCCAAAAATATGGACGCCACGGTAACTACGTAGTACTTTATATTTGGAACCATTCAATTTCCTCCTTAATAACCAAAAAGCAATTTTATTTTAATCTGTATAAGCTTCAGTATCTCAAACATAGGCGGATACATAAGGCTTATCATGACTATAGGTATGAGCGCCGTGACAGCCAAAAACACCAAGTATTTAGGCTTGAGGCTTGATCCGTATAGCTGGTTCACTCCCTTGGCGTCTACAAGTATGTCTCCGACCTTGAGCCTCACTAGAAAAGTGCTGGCCATTCCAGACCTTCCCTTCTCCAGAAACTCTATCATGCTGTTGTGGGTTCCAAGCGCCACTATAAGGCTCGCTCCATAGTGATGGGCCAGCAAGAAAGTTATATCCTCGCTCGTCCCCGGCGTGGAAAAGACAACTGGATCTATCCCAAGCGACTCCACCCTTTCAAGCCCCGGAGCCCTTCCATCGGGATATGCATGAACCACTATCTCGCCTGCTGCCTTAAGGCATCTGTCGCTTACACTGTCCATGTCACCAACTATCATGTCCGGGGTGTATCCAAACTCCATAAGCGCGTCCCCGCCCCCGTCTACTCCTATTAGTATTGGGTTTATCTCGTTTATATAGTTTCTCATAGCTGAAAGGTCCTTCTTGTAGTCTCTTCCCCTCACTACTACAAGCACGTGACGTTTTTTCATCTTGGTGCTTATCTCTGGAATATCTATCTTCCCAAGCACCAGCCCCTTCTCTCGCTTGGCATAGTCAAGAGTGTTCTCTATGAACTTGTCCAGCTCTTCCTCTATATTGTCATAGCCCACCTGTAGAAGTTCTTCTATCTTGTTTTTATCAAGGTGTATACACTCTCCTATAACTTCTCCATTGTATACTATATGGTCTCCTGTGACTTCTATAGAGTCTCCCTCTTGGAACTTCTCCATTATCTCGACTTCTTCCGACTCGAATATCGGTATTCCAGCTTCGTGCAGTATGCTTGGCCCCTGGTTAGGGTATTTTCCACTTATGGTCTTGTCCAGGTTTATGACGGCCTTTATCCTGGCTTCTGAAAGAGACATCGCCGCAACTTCATCTATGTCTTTATGCTTTATAATCGCTATTTCTCC